>NZ_JAIQDD010000006.1:0-521352 GCF_020036995.1 Corallococcus sp. AS-1-12
GCCTACCAGGGGATGCCATCGGTAATGCATCTGGGCAACTTCCCCAGAACCTGCGGCGGAATGAACGGGTCGTTGCCGCCTTGCGCAGCGCGGCCTCGGAGCGGTTGTTGTCCAGAGGCAGGCGCGCGTCGGAAGAGAAGCGCGTCAGGGCGTCCCACTGCTTCAGGGCGTAGGAGAGGGCCTGGCCCATGGGGCCCTTGGGCAGGTGACGCGCGGCCTGCGCCTCCAGCCACGCGCGCAGCGCCAGGAGGACGGGGAGGCTCTGCTGCTGGCGCAGCTCGCGGTGCGCGTCCGTGCGCACGACGCCCGCGTCGCGGGCCAGGGCTTCCACGCGGTAGAGGGCGAGGATGAAGTCCAGCGCCTCGCGGGCCTCGGGGGCAGTAGCCAGCGCGTCGAAGAAGCGGCGACGCACGTGCGCCCAACACCCGACGCGGCTTCTGCCCTCCGGCAGCGTCACCGCGTTGTAGCCCGTATAGGCATCCACCACGAGGGCGCCCCGGGTGCCGCCCAGGACTTCCTTGGGCGTCGTGCTGGCTCGGCCGAGGCTGAAGCGGTAGCCGATGAGCCACTTGCCCGTGGGCGTCTGGGTGAGGAAGGTCCAGAGGTAGCCTTGCTTCGTCTTCTTCATGTCCAGCACGCGAAGCGGCGTCTCGTCCGCCCACACCACCTCGGCGGCGGCAATGACTCGCAAGAGGTGCTGGGACAGAGGCAGCAGCACCGAGGCTGCCTGGTGGAAGAGGTCCGTCAGCGTGCTGCGACCCATGGGCACGCCGCTTCGCTCCACCCGCAGGGCCAGCCGGTGCAGGGGCATGGCGTCCGCGCACTTCGACGTCACCACGTGGGAGAGGAAGCCGGGGCCGTACTCGCCCCGGTCCACCACCCGGGCCGGAGGCGGAGCGGTGACGACGCCCCGGCCGCACGCGCATGCGAGGACTTCCTGCACGTGCACCTGCTTTTCGAAGCGCGCGGGCACGTACACGTACACCACCGAGGTGCGGACCTGGCCCAGAGGCTTCAAGTCCTCGCTGCCGCACGCCGGGCAGTGGCGCTCCTCGGCCGGCACCGCGTGGCGAATCTCTCGCGCCGGGGCCTCCTCGGCTTTCCGGGCGGCCCTCTGCCGACGCTTCTGCTTCGCCGCCTCGGCCCGGGCCGCCGAGTCCTCAGCCCCGCGCAACTCCGTCGCCACCGGCGGCAGCTTCTCCGTCCTCCTACCGAAGACGTGGCGCTCCAGCGTCACCATCTTCGCCTCCAGCGACGTCAGGCGCTCCTTGAGCTCTTCGGCCTCCTCGCGCCAGGGACAGAAGTGGTCTTGCGGAAGCTCCCGGGGCACCTGGCCTCAACACGCCTGCGCCACGCCGCGTCCCGGGCCGGGCGCGTCAGGTGCCAGTACGCCCGGGAGGCGTCCAGGCGGGCTGGCGCCTCACCTGGGCCACGTCGATGCCGTCCAGCAGCATGGCCAACTGCGTGGCATCCAGCGTCACCGCCTGCGCGCCCGCGTCCACGGGCGGCAGCCGGAAGCGTCCCGCCTCCAGCCGCTTGTAGAGAAGCACGAAGCCGCCCCGGCTCCACGTCAGCACCTTGATGCGGTCGCCCTTGCGCGAGACGAAGGCGAAGAGGTGCCCCGAGTAGACGTCCTCGCCCCACGCGCCACGCACCAGCGCCATGAGGCCGTCAATCGACTTGCGCATGTCCACCGGCTCCACCGCCAGCACCACGCGCACCGACGCAGGCAGGGCGAACACGGCTTACCGCCCCAGCGCCGCGACGAGCCGGGCCACGTACGCCACGTCCGTGCCCGCGGCGAAGCGCACCCGCGCTCCGCCCGCGGCCACCACCTCCAGCACGGACTTGGGTGCCTCGGAGGCGCTCGCCACTTGCACCGGCAACAGCCGCACGGCTTCCGCTCGCGACGGCGCGCTCCGCCGATGCCGGTACACCCACGACTGCAACGTGCTTGAGTCGCATGCCGTGCGCCGCCGCGAACTCCCGCTGCGTCTGCCCGCTGGCCTCGAAGGCTTCCGCGACGCGCTCCCACTCCGGCTTCTCCACCTGCTTCGACATGCGCGCCAGCGTCCGTCGCACGCCGCTACGTCGGCAATCCCTCACGGCACGTCGTTGGCCGGACGGATACGACCTGCGCAAGCATCCGTGGGAGAGCCTCTGGAAGGACTGAGCTGTCCCTACTCTGTGTCCAGTGCCCAGGTTCCTTCTGCCCAGCGCTTCAAGGCCTCGGAGGCAGCGAAAGCAACCAGGTCCTGCCCTTGAGCAGCCTCGTGGCGTGCTTGTTCGCCGTCTTCGCATCCCCCTGCCGGACCGCATCACTCTGCGCTGCCGAATGCAGGGCGAACGCATCCACGAGCTTTTCCATCGTCACTTCCAGACTCCCCAGATTTGCTTCTGGATCCTCTCGATGGCTTGCAGGCCGAAATCGCCCTAAGCCCTCCAACCCACGTTTACGACGTGTCGGTGACACGACGCCCTGGTCCATTCTACCCCCAACCTGATCCAAAGCCCCTTCGCTGAGGCAGCATGAGCAGACGCATTCCCTTGCGCCGGGCAAGTCCGTACGATGCAGCCGTCGTTCCCAGAAGGAAGGCCGCATGACGCAGCAGGGGGAGTCCGGACCGCCACCACCCCGGCGGACCGCGAGCTGGCAGTTGGTGGTGGTCGCGCTGGCGTTGGCCATCTTCTCCGTCAGGGTCGTCATCCCCGGTGTCTTCGTGGGCATCGGCGCCACCGGGCTCATGGGCTTCGCGCTCGCGGCGGTAGGCCTTGAGCGGATGGGGGCGCTCTCGCCAGGCATCTTCGAGGGGACGGCCCAACTCGCCGTCATCTTCCTGGGCATGGCCTTACTCACCTTCGCCGCCATCAGCGCATGGAATGGATACCGGCGTCTGGCTGGCAGGGAGGGCCCTCCTCCCCTCCTCCTGCGCTCGCCCTGGGACCTGCTGTGGCTCCTGCTGTTCCTGGCGTGCTGGTGGGCCATTCCCGATGCGGGCGAACGCGTTGCCCTCCCTGTGCTGTCCGGCGCGATTGTCATCACCTTCTCGGTCTGGACGACCATCGCCCTCAGCGTGCGGCTGGTTCATCTGAGCGTCGGGCTCCTCCGGCTCTCCTGGCGGCTCGCCCGGGCCTCGCCCTTCGGCGCTGGGGGATTGACCCTGGCGGCGCTCGCGGCCACGGGGCTGATCCCCAGCGTGGACTCGCTCGCGGAGGCACTCCCGGCCCGCGCCCGGACCGTGGCCTCCGCGCGTCCGGCCCGCTGCGATTCCTTGTCCTGGGAGTGCTCGCGGCAGGCGCTCCTTGCCGCACAGTCCTCAAGACGCGCGCCTGTCTACGCGCAGCCAGCGGAGGGGTACGGAGACATCACCGCGGCTTCCTTCACGGACTCCGCTGATTCCGCGGCCACCCTCAACACGCGAGCCTGCCTGGAGAAGCAATTCCACCAGCGGGAAATGATGAACAAGGCTCGTCGAATCGCTCAGGCACTGGTCGGCACCTCCGATGCGGAGGACCTCGTGCACTCCATCCTCCTGAACATCTGCCTGAGGAAGCGCCCGCCAGACGAGTTCGAGCAGTTCTTCCTCCGCTCGGTTCAGTACGGAGCCATGAAGCGCTTCGGCCGCGTCATCCGCTCGTGCTCCATCGACGAGGCCATGGAGCCCCAGTGCACGATCAGGCCTGACGACCAGTTCATCCAGTACGAGTCCCACCTGGCCCTACGCGATGCGCTCTGTGCGCTCCCGGAGAAGCATCGTGAGGTCCTCAAGATGCGCTACTTCGATGAGCTGTCCGACGACGAGATCGGCATCCGGCTCGGGCTCCTTCCCGACGCTGTCCGCAAGCGGACCCAGCGCGCCCGGGATCAATTACGGACGATTTTTCTCCAGCAATGTCAGTGACTTACGATTTCCGGTCACACTTAATTCGCTGAAGGAAGTGGAGCACCAGACTGCCCGACACGGGCGGTTTCTGGAGGCTTCATGCACTCGCTGTCCGCCACGCCGTCCCCGGCCACCGCCCAGGTGATGCCGCCCTCGGTCAACTTCCACCTGTGGGAGCCGTGCAACATGCGTTGCCGGTTCTGCTTCGCCACCTTCCAGGATGTCCGCAAGGACGTGCTCCCCAAGGGGCACCTTCCCAAGCAGGAGGCGCTGAAGCTCGTGGAGCTGTTGGCGCTCCGCTTCCAGAAGATCACCTTCGCGGGAGGCGAGCCCCTGCTCTGCCCGTGGTTGCCGGAGCTCGTGGCGGCCGCCAAGGCGCGGGGGGCCACCACGATGCTGGTGACCAATGGCAGCCGCCTGGATGCGGACACCCTCGCGCACCTCCACGGCGTGATGGATTGGGTGACGCTCAGCATCGACAGCATGTCGCCCCAGACGCACGCCGCGCTCGGGAGGGCCGTCCACGGCAAGGCGCTGCCGGTCGAGCACTACCTGACGCTCGCGGAGCGGATCCGCGCGGCGGGAATGCGCCTGAAGGTGAACACGGTCGTCACGAACCTGAACGCGGGTGAGGACCAGACGGCGTTCCTCCGGGAGTTGCGGCCTGAGCGCTGGAAGCTGCTGCGCGTCCTCAGCGTCGAGGGACAGAACACCGGCAAGGTGGAACCCCTGTTCTGCCCCCGGGAGGACTTTGAAGCGTTCGTCGCCCGCCATCGCGGCCTGGAGCGTGACGGCATCGTCCTGGTGCCCGAAGACAACGAAGACATGCGTGGCAGCTACGCGATGGTCGATCCGGCGGGCCGCTTCTTCGACAACGTCCAGGGAGGTCATCGCTACAGCGCCCCCATCCTCCAGCATGGCCTGGATGCCGCGTGGTCCCAGGTCCACTTCTCCATCGATCGCTTCGTCGGTCGCGACGGTTTCTACGCGTTCGGAGGTGAGTCATGAACCCGGCCTCCAGTCTGGTGTGCCTCGCGGGAGTCTCCGGCGCGGGCAAGGACACGCTGGGCGGCTTCCTGGCGAAACAGTATGGCTTCGAGCGGGTCGCGCTCGCGGACCCCATCAAGGCGGCGCTGATGGGTCTGCTCCAGCTCGATCCCACGCAGCTCTGGGGGGAGCGCCGCAATGAGGTGGATCCCCGGCTCGGCCGCGCGCCCCGGGAGCTCTACCAGCGGTTCGGCCAGGCATGCCTGGAGCTGGATCCCGAGGTCTGGCTGCGGCCCTTCCGGATGCGAGTCGAAGCCATCCGCCGTGCGGGAGGACGTGTCGTCTGCACGGACTTGCGGACCCAGGCGGAATGGCGGGCCGCGCGGGAGCTGGGAGCCACCATCTGGCTGATTGAAAGGCCCGGCGCGGGTGCTCCCGGTGCATTGTCGCATCACGCCACGGAGAGGGAACTCCTGGGGCTCGACCGGAGTTCATTCGACGCCGTCTTGAAGAATGACGGCTCACCCGAGGCCCTGTACCTCACCGTGAAACGCATGCTCGAAGGGGCCGTCAGCGCGCCAGCCCCTTGAAGGCATCCGGGCTTCGCTCACAGCGTCGTCGGCACCGGCACTTCGTCCGCGGGTGCCGACGCCGGCGTCTCATCCCGGATCACAGGCGAATTCAGGGTCCACGAATAGCCATACCGCGCCCCGAGCAGCCGGTACGTCGCGCGCTTCCCGCAGCCCACGACGCCCGTGGTGACGCGGTCCAGCTTGGACGCCTGGAGCTCCGCCTTCCCGCAGCCCATGTCGAACTCGGCGCGGAGCCTCACGTCCGGAATCCAGGCGCACTGGCCCATGATGCAGCGCAGCTCGTAGACGCCCTCGGTGTTGCAGCCGATCATCCGGTACTGGTTCTCACCCAGGTACTGCGGCGTCAGCGCCTCCTGGCACTGGAGATCCCGGGCGGCGATCTTCTCCAGGTTCGCGTAGCGCTTGGAGTTGATGGACGGCCCCATCTGGGAAAAGTCCACCTTGCCGTGGCTCCGGCGGCCCCCGCAGCCCGCCACCAGGAACGCCACGCCAACGCCAACAAACGACAGTCGAAGGAGGTTCATGGGCGCCCATCTACTCCAGGGCCTGACGCGCTTTCCAGCCCTCCCCTCGTCAAACACAAGGAGCCGCCCCACCGCGCAGGCAGGACGGCTCCCAGGTCAGCGACGGCGCGTCACTGCATCGACAGGGCCCAGGTGTAGCTGCCGTTCGAGCCCAGCCCGACCAGCGTCGTCTTGCACGTCGCGGTGGTGCTGCCCCGCGACGTGGCCGAGCCATTCGGCGTCCAGTAGCCGGACGTCCCCAGGATGGGGTTGGGCGGGGTCCAGATGCTGCTCATGTTGAAGCGACAGGTCTTGCTGCCGCTCGTGTAGTCGAAGACGACGGCGGAGTTCTGGCCACAGTCCGTCTGGTACACCCCGGACGTCGAGTTGGCCGGCACCGAGCTCAGGGCCGGGATGACTGCGGCACAGCCGTTGAAATAGGAGTTGGTGATCGCGCTGGTCGTGATCTTGTTCTGCACCGTGAACGTCAGCGTCGCCGCGTGCGCGGAACCCATGCCCAGCGCCGACACCGCGAACGCAGCCACCACCGTCAAGCTTTTCATGGACAGCCCCCAAGGAAGGGGAATCGCTTCCCCAGAATCAGTTAAGCGATCCCAGGGAGCCTTGTCCAGACATCCAACGCTTGGACAGCCATGCAACGGATTGCGAGGAAAATTCTCGCCCGGCTCACTCCCCCTCCTGAGTCAGGCTTGAATCTCCCACCGTCAATCGTGGTCAGGCCCGACTCATGAACCTCCCCTCAATGACAGACATCCCCATGTCGCGTCAGGGCGGGGACGCCTCCACGCTCCCGGGCAGCAGATCCGCCAGCAGCATCTGCTCCTCACTGGGCGAAAGGTCGTAGTGGCGGGCTGCCTCCGTGATGATCTCGATCATGGGGGTGCCCGGTTCGTCGGCCCTCCGCATCGCGATCCTCCGGGCGGCGCTGCGCAGCGCCGCTCCCCTGGGACGAAAACTCTCACGCATGACGACACCTCACTGGACAGGGTGACCGCACCATGCGGCCCCTCTCTTCACGGTTCGGACATGCGCGCGCCGTTGCAACGAGCGATGACGGGAAGTGGGAGCAGGCGCTCCCCGTCAGCCCCCGCCTACGGGAAGCGGGCGGCTCGCAGGGCGGCGCGTGCCTTCCTCTGGATTCGCGAGCGCTTCAGCTTTGGGGTCGGACCCCACTCCGAGGAACGAGGAACCAGACATGGCAGCGCAAGACATCCCTGGCACCGGGCAGCAGGCAGGAAGCCCCATGCACCGCAGGACGGACATCCCGCTCGACGAGCGCCGCCGCATGCGCCACGAGTCCCGCACGTCGCAGACCTACAAGGCCTTCCTCAAGTACCTGCGCGACGTAGGCCAGTTCGAGAGCGAGCAGGCCGCCCAGCAAGCCGCCTTCTCCGTGCTGTGCGTGCTGGAGCAGCGCCTCTTCGGCGAGGAGGACAACGACCTGGAAGCCCAGTTGCCGCACAAGCTGCGCGAGCTCCTGGTGCGGTGCGACCGCCACGAATCCGGACCGCCGCCCCACAAATTCGGCCGGGAGGAGATGCTGGCGATGGTCGCCACGGACCTGGCCGTGGACGCGGACGACGCGGAGTCCATCGTCCGCGCGGTCTTCAGCGCCGTCCAGGCGCAGATCTCCGAGGGTGAGAGCGACGACATCGCGGGCGAGCTGCCGACGGACATCCGCGAACTCTGGGCGCGCCCCATGTGAGGCGGCTCAGGCCGCGGAGACCACCGTGCCCTGCGCCAGGGCGCATAGCGTCTCCGCGCCATCCTTCACGGCGAAGACCTCACACTGACACACGGCCTGCCGCTTGCCGGCGGCCTTCGCCTGGGCCCGCGCGATGAGCAGCGAGCCCACGGCGGGCTTCAGGTAGTTGATCTTGTACTCGGAGGTCAGCGCGTTGCCGCCCAGCGCCAGGCCCCCCGCGAACGTGATGGCGTTGTCCGCCAGGTAGCTGAGCACGCCCCCGTGGACGAAGCCGTGCTGCTGCTTCAGGTGGTCCACGATGGCCAGCCGCAGCTCCGCGGCCCCAGGTCCGGAGCTGGCGAGCTGCGCGCCGATGAACTGGCTGAAGGGCTGCGACGCGAACACCTGCTGAGCGAACGCCTGAAGGTCATCCATGCGTCCACCAGAACATCGATGGACGCAGCCCTCAACCCCTGCACCCTACCCCTCCGCCGGAGCCGGCGCGTTCACCGGTTCGGGCGGCTCCACGGGGGGTTTGACGATGAGCTGCTCCAGCGTGGGGCGCTTCGGCTTCTCGAACGGGGTCAGCTTCACCGGCTTCGCCGTGCGCGCGGACTCCTGCAACGCGACGATGACGCGCACGTCCGCCAGGCCTTCGATGCCGTTGGGCTCCGGATCCCGGTCCTCCAGGACGCACTTGGAGAAGTAGATGAGCTCCGGCGCGAACTGGTCGCTGTTCTTGAATGTCCGCGTCTCCGTCTCCCCTCCCACCGTCAGCTCGTGCTGGATGTCCGTGCCGTAGCCGAAGCCGTGCTTCACCAGCAGGTCCCCCTCCGTGCCCACCACCCGGTAGCTCGACACCGCCGAGGCCTCGTGGCTGATCGCGAACTGCGCCACCCTCCCGTTCGGGAACCGCATCAGCGCGAACGCGGAGGCGTCCACGCCGTGGAAGCGCCCATCCCGGCCTCCTCCCGTGAAGGCGAACACCTCGCGCGGCTCGTCGCGGAAGAGGTAGCGCGCGGCGTTGATGGGGTACGGCCCCTCGTCCAGCAGCGCCCCGCCTCCCACGTCCACTCGCGTGCGGATGTCCCCTTCTCGCACCTGCTGCGTCAGCGTCCCCGTGAACACCAGCGGGTCCCCCAGCCGCCCTGAGCGCACCAGCTCGATGGCGCGGAGGTTCGCCTCTTCAAAATGCAGCCGGTAGGCGACCATCAGCTTCACGTCGTTCTCGTTCGTGGCGCGGATCATCGCCTCGCAGTCGTCCACCGACGTCGCCATCGGCTTCTCGCAGAGGACGTGCACCCCGACGCGGGCCGCCCGCTCCGTGAAGGACCGGTGCATCGTGTTGGGCAGCACGATGTAGACCGCGTCCGCCTTCGCGTCGCGCAACACCTGCTCGAAGTTCTCGTAGCCCCCCACGTGCTCCACGCCGTACCGCTCCTGGAGCGCGGCCCGCTTCGCCCTGTCGGAGGAGATGATGGCCACCAGCTCGGAGTTCTCCTCCGCGTGCTGGAACGCCGGCAGGATGGCCACCTGCGCGAGGTTGCCCGCCCCCACCACCGCGTACCGCACCCGCCTGGATGTCTCCTGCGCCATGACGCACCTCTCCCGTGGTGAGGCTCTACGCTGGTGACGCGCCGGGCCAGCCAGCAAGCCGCGCCCGTCCCTGCGGTGCAGGGGCCGCATGACGGGCAGGCAGCCAGACACCCAGGCTTTCGCGCGGCGCGCATCCGGCCTATGCCGTCCCCCATGCCCTTCATGAAGATGCTCGCCCGCCTTGGCATCGGCAGCGCGCGCGTGGACACCCGCCTGGAACACGACACCGTGCGCGCGGGCGGCGACCTGCGCGGACTCGTCCACGTCCAGGGCGGCCACACGCCCCAGCGCATCGACCGCATCGAACTGCACCTGATGGCGCAGTACCTCCAGCGCGACAACGACCGCCTCAGCGCGCTCAACGCCGTCGTGCGCACCTGGCGCGTCTCCAACCCCTTCACCCTCCAGCCCCGCGAGGAGCGGGAGATCCCCTTCTCCCTGCGCATCCCCGCCCACACGCCCACCACCGAACGCGGCACGCCCGTGTGGATCAAGACTGCGCTCGACATCGACAACGCCCTCAACCCCGAGGACAGCGACCGCGTCCACGTCCTGCCCCACCCGTCCCTCCAGACCGTGCTCGAAGCCGTGCAGCACCTGGGCTTCCAGTGGCGCAACTCCTACTGCGAGGCCGGCCCGCCCCTCGGCCGCGACGAGCCCTTCGTGCAGGAGCTGGAGTTCCACGCCGGCCCGGAGTGGAGCGGCCCGCCGCGCTCGCTCGCCCTGCTGCCCTTCCCCGGGGAAGAGGCGCTGGAGCTGGTCCTCGACCTGGACCGCGGCCCCCGGGGCCTCACGTCCCTCCTGGAGGGCACGGCGCTGGACGGCGGCCGGCGGCGGCGGCTGGTGCTGTCCCACGCGGACCTGTCCTCGGGGACAGGGGCCGTCGCGGCGCTGTTGACCCCACACCTCCGCGAAGGGACGTAAAAGCCCGGAAGGCCCGGCCCTTCGTAAAGGCCTGGACGCACCTGACGTCCCCAGTCCTCCTCCCGGGCGCGGAAGTGGTACAAGCCGCCGTGTGAAAGCTCCCCCGCCTCCCGCTGCCCCCGAAACCCCCACCTTCGACGCCCTCGGGCTCAAGCCCGAGCTCGTCGAGGCGTTGACGACGCTCGGCTACGAAGAGCCCACTCCCATCCAGGCCGCCGCGCTCCCGCCGCTGCTGGCCCAGAAGGACCTGCTGGGCATCGCCGCCACGGGCACCGGCAAGACGGCCGCGTTCTCGCTTCCGCTCCTCCAGCACCTGAAGCCCGGCGCCGCCGCGCCGCACGGCACCTCCGCGCTGGTGCTCGTGCCCACGCGCGAGCTGGCCATGCAGGTGTCCGAGGCCATCCACCGCTACGGCCAGAAGCTGGGCGTCAGCGTGCTCCCGCTCTACGGCGGCCAGGAGATCGGCCGGCAGTTGCGCGTGCTCAAGCGCGGCGTGGACGTCATCGTCGCCACGCCGGGCCGCGCGCTGGATCACCTGCGCCGCAAGACGCTGAAGCTGGACCAGGTGCAGACCGTGGTCCTGGACGAAGCGGACGAGATGCTCGACATGGGCTTCGCGGACGACCTGGAGGCCATCCTCTCGGAGACGCCCGAGCAGCGGCAGACGGCGCTGTTCTCCGCCACCCTGCCCCCGCGCATCGCCAGCATCGCGGAGCGCCACCTGCACGAGCCGGTGCGCGTGCGCATCGCGAAGGAGAAGCTGGAGGCCGGGGAGATGCCGCGCGTCCGGCAGACGGCCTACATCGTGCCGCGCGCGTTCAAGATCGCCACGCTGGGGCGCGTGCTGGACCTGGAGTCCCCCACCGCCGCCATCGTGTTCTGCCGCACCCGCACGGAAGTGGATGAACTCACCACGTCCCTCAACGGCCGGGGCTGGCGCGCGCACGCGCTGCACGGCGGCATGAGCCAGGAGCAGCGCGACCGCGTCATCAAGCAGTTCAAGTCGCAGGCGGCGGACCTGCTCATCGCCACGGACGTCGCGGCGCGAGGCCTGGACATCCCCCGGCTGACGCACGTGGTGAACTTCGACGTGCCCAACGCGCCGGAGGCCTACGTGCACCGCATCGGCCGCACGGGCCGCGCGGGCCGCGAGGGCGTGGCCATCACCCTGCTGGAGCCCCGCGAGCACCGGCTCCTGCGCAACATCGAGCGGCTCACCGGCCAGCGCATCGAGGTCTCCGCGGTCCCCACCGTGTCGGACCTGCGCGCGCGCCGGCTGGAGATGATCCGCTCGTCGCTGCGCGAGGCGCTGGTGGCCGGGGAGCTGGACGCGTTCCGCGGCATCGCGGAGGACCTGTCCGGCGAGTTCAGCGTCATGGACGTGGCCGCCGCCGCCATCAAGCTCCTCCAGGAGAAGGAGGACGAGGGCAAGGACTCCGCCGAGCAGGAGATTCCCCAGGTGTCGGCGCCGGCGGAGCGCAAGTTCCCGCGCACCGAGCGCTCCGGGCCTCCAGGCCGCTTCGCCGACCGCGGCGCCGAGCGCCCGTCGCGAGGCCCCCGCACCGCCGACCGGGCCGAGCGCGGAGAGCGCGCCGAGCGCGGCGAACGGTCCGAGCGGGCCCCCGCGCGTCCCCAGCGCGCGCCGGAGTGGAACGTCACGCGCCTGTTCATCGGCGCGGGCCGCACCGCGGGCATGCGTCCGGCGGACCTGGTGGGCGCCATCGCGGGCGAGGCGGGGCTCGACTCCTCGCGCATCGGCGCGATCCACATCGCGGACATGTACTCCATCGTGGAGGTGCCGGAGCCGGACGCCGCGCGCATCATCTCCGCGCTGAAGGGCTCCACGCTGCGCGGCCGCAAGGTCACCGTGCGCCGCGACACCCGCGACTGACGTCCCGGCGACGTCACCGGCCCGCTGTCACGGCGGGCCGGTGCGGCACCCGCATCAGAGCGCTTCCGGGTCCATGTCCCCCGCGCGCCCCAGCAGCAGCGGCGACGCGAGCCGGCTCTCCGGGTGCATGCGCAGGAGCGTGTGGATGACGCCGCCCAGCCCCGCCATCAGGCCGGGGGAGAAGGCGTCCCGGGCAAGCCCCGCCACCGGGCCGCGCGCCTCCAGCCCGGAGATGAGCTCCGCGTCCAGCGTCTCCCGGTCCGGCCCGAGCGGCTCCGAGCCCAGCCGTCGCGCCGTCTCCAGCAGCTCCCACACCCCCAGGTCGCCGTGGCACAGGGTGTGGGTCCAGCCGAAGCCCTCGCGCACGGCCGCGGCCCGGGCCCGCTGGAAGAGGTCCTGGTAGCGCGGCATCCCCGTGCGCGCGAAGAGGTCCGCCGCCGCCAGGCCGATGCCCGTGCTCCCGTGGCACCAGCTCGTCAGTTGATCCGTCGCGTCCGGGCGGCGCAGGTCCGTCCAGTTGCCCAGGTCCTGCCGGTAGAGCCCGTCCACGAAGTCGAAGGCGCGCTCGGCCAGGCTGCGCCACCGCCGCCGGTCCGCCGCCGTCCCCGCCGCGCTCAGGCCCAGCCGGGCCAGCGCCCAGCCGATGCCCGCCGTGCCGTGCGCGAAGCCGCCCAGCGGCTCCGGGAACATCGACGTGGACCACCGCGCGTCCCCCGCCACGCTCCGCGCCGTGTCCTCCAGCCGCCGCCCCGCGTGCGCCGCCAGGTCCAGCCACCTCGGGTCCCCCGTCTGGTCCACCAGGTTGAGCAGCGGGACGATGACGCCCGCCGCGCCGCCCAGCACCTCCAGCAGCCCGTCCGCGTCCAGCACCTGGGGCGTCAGCGCCGCCGCGCGCTCGCGGGCCCGGTCCAGCGCGCCGGGGAAGGTGCCCAGGTCGTGCAGCGTGGACCAGATCCACACCTGCGACGCGAGCCCGGCGAAGCCCCCCGGCGACTTCACCGGCACACGGTCCTCCGTGGCGCGCAGCACCGCGAGCGTGCCGTCCAGCAGCTCGGGCAGCCCCTCCACCGCGTCCGCGCGGCCGTGGTGGACCTCGCGCAGGTACTGGGCCAGCACCACCGCGACGCCGCCCTGCCCGCTGTAGTGCTCGGCGGAGAGCGGCCGCACCGCCCAGCCGTACTCGGCGAGCACCGGGCTGATCCACGTCGCCGTCCCGTCAGGCCCCCGCACGGCCGCGTCGCTCACGCGGCGGACCAGCTTGGAGAGCTGGGCCCGGCGCCGCGCGTCCAGTCGCTCGCGGCGCGCGGGCGTGGCCGGCGCGGGGACGCGCGGAGGCACGGTCTTCTCGTTGAGGTAGGCGCTGATCAGCGTGCTCTGGATGGTCATCTCCTCCAGGGACTCGTCCACCGAACGCCAGGCCTCCAGCGTGGCGTCGAGCATCCTCCGGGTCACGGGCTGGGTGAACACGGGGATGTCGCCCACGCACAGGTCCGCGAGCTCCTCGTCGATGACGGGCGTCGCGGAGGGCGCGCCGGGGGACACGCCGGCGTTCTTGCGCAGCACCTCCCGCGCCCGGGCGTGGGCCTTGGGCGCGTCGTACAGCGAGGCCGGGTGCCAGAGCATGCGCAGCAGCTCCGCGTACGTCTGCGTGGGCCGCAGGATGCGCCGGACCACCGCGCCCGTGAACGGCTCCAGCAGCGGACGCAGCCCCCCGTACGCGTCCAGCGCCTTCATCCGCGCGGTCACCTCGTGGAAGCCCTCCACGACCTGGTCCCAGTGCCGCGCGAGCACGGGGTCCGGGCTGGGGTGGTTCTTCGCGTGCGGGCGCTCCAGCAACGTCATGCCCAGGCGGGCGCGGTCCGTGCCGCCGCCGACGATGAGCGGCGCCGGGACGCGCGGCTGCTGCCCCGGGAGCGACCCCGCCGCGGAGATGTCCAGGCCGCCCAGGCCCGGGCCCTCGCTGCGCACGGGGAGCAGGCCCGTGCGCAGGACGGTGCCACGGATGGCCTTGGCGGCCAGGTCCACCGCGAGCCCGCGCTCCGCCGGAGGCACGGGCGGATCCGGGGCGAAGAGGCTCTCCACGTCCACCACCACGGGCACCGGCCCGTGCGCGATGAGGTTCTCCGAGTGCAGGTCCGTGCCGCCCAGCAGGCGCATCACCGCGAGCCAGTGGCCCAGGTTCCGGTAGAAGCGCGCGAGCTCGGCTTCGCTCGTGCAGAAGCGGTGCTCCACGAACTCCGCCCAGCCATAGCCCGCGCGCACCAGCACGGCCGGCACGCGGATCCGCGTGGCTTCGGCGTCCGGCGCCAGCACGCGCGCGAGCAGGCCCTCCAGCGCGCGATCCACGCGCATGCAGCGGGGTTTGTAGAGCACCGTGCCCGCCTCCAGGTCCAGCAGCGCCACCGTCTGGCCGCCCCGGTGGGCATCCCCCTCCCCCAACCTCAGGCGCTTCAGCGCGCCGCGAGGCCGCCCGGGCAGGTCCGTCAGCGAGTCCCGGTCCGCGACGAACCGCTCCGCCAGCCGCAGCACCGCCTGGGCCTGGAGCCGGCCCAGCGTCGCCAGCCGGTCCAGGAGCGGCGGGTAGCGTCCGCGCAGGTGCGCGTGGAAGTCGGAGGCGCAGGCCATCTCCAGGAACCGGGCCCACCGCCCCGGGGAGTCCGCGGCGTCGAGCCGTCCCTCCAGCGACGCGGCGTGCAGCTCCAGGAGGAGCACGCGGTTGAGCTTGAGCTGGGCGCTGAAGCCCAGCGTCTCCCGGGCCGCGGCCTCCACCACGCCGCGCTCCGCCGGGGAGAGGCCCTCCATCCGGGACAGCCGCTCCGCGAGCGAGTCCAGATGCGGCGCCAGCAGGACGTTCACGGGGCGCGCGAGCCATCCCTCGGGAGGGACCTCGGCAGCCATCGACGCTTCCTCGTGGACCATGAGGGGGCTCCCTGGGGGTGGGAAAATCGGAAGACCCTCCGGCACCGCGCACGGCGCCGGAGGGGAGATTCATGCGGACGGGGGTCCGCGATGGATCAACAGCAGAAGCCGGTGGTGGAGGCGCTGCAACTGCTGCAGCCCGTGTTCTCCACGAGGTTGGACTCCGTGAGCGCCTGCTCCGTGCGCTGACCTCCCACGAACACCGGACCCGCCGGGTTCGTCAGGCCATGGGACTCCTCATCACCGGACAGCCAGCCCTGCACGACATCCTGGACCGAGGCCTTCATCGTCATGAGTGCTCTCCCTTGCGGCCGGACCCGCATGGCGAGGGGTGCCATGTGCGCCGGACGCGGAGCGAACGTGAACACAGACGCGCCCCGCAATGCCAGACGCACCGGGCCAAACAAATACATTTCGTCGCGACTTGCGCTTGCACGCCACAAGTCCAGGGAGGCTCGAATGGGGTGTAAGGGATTGCCACCATGAATCAGACAGGCCCCTGTCCAGGAGGACGAGATGACCGTGGACCAGGCGACAGGGCTGCCTCCGGGTCGCAGCGCGAGCCCGGCACGCGACACCCGCCTCCCCGAACGCCGGGGGCCGGACAGCCGGGCCCCTGACCGCTCTTTCCAGGTCGGCGGGGACGCCTAGGATGGCGGGGAGGAGGTGAACGTGGAGCGCTCCATCACCAACCCGGAGGACCCGCTGGTCTTCAACGGGATTGATGGCGTCACCGGGCAGTACCTGGTGCCGCCCGTCGCGTTGCCCGCGGCCGCGGAGGTGGCGGAGCCTCGGGACGAGGCCTTCGCGGCGTGGAGGAAGTGGCTCGAACTCCTCCCCATGCGGCTGAGCTTCGGCCTGCCGCCCGACGCGCCGCCGGAGGACTACACGAAGTCCGGCTGGGGCGTGGTGTTCCCCGCGTCCGCCTCCGACGAGCTCCGCAAGAGCCTGGAGCCGCTCCTCGCCCACCGGCGCGAGCGCGTGGAGGAAGCGGACCGGTGCCACGTGCTCACCTACCAGCCCGGTGAGACGGCGCATCAGTTCCTGGAGCGGCACGGGGCGCCCATCGGCGACGTGGAGCCGACGGTCGTCCCCTACTACCTCCTGCTCGTCGGCGGGCCTGACGTCATCCCCTTCGACGTGCAGCACTCGCTCTCCCTGTCGTACGCCGTGGGGCGGCTCTCCTTCGACACGCCCGCGGAGTACGCGCGCTACGCGGACAGCGTGGTGGCGTATGAGACGGGCGCCTCCGTACCCAATCACCGGCAGGTGAGCTGGTGGGGACCCAAGCACCCCGGGGACCGCTCCACGGAGCTCAGCGCGGACAGCCTCGTCGCGACGCTGGCCCGGGGCGCGCCGCTGGATCAGCCTCCCCAGCCGGCGAAGACGATCGCCGCGAAGGTCCGCTTCGTCAGCCGGGACGCCATCGAGGACGACGCGACCCGCGAGTGGCTGCTGGCCGCGCTCCACGGCCGGGACGTGCGCCCGGCGGTGCTCTTCACCGCGTCCCATGGCGTGGGCTTCAAGGCGAATGACCCGCTCCAGCTCGCCAAGCAGGGCGCGCTGCTGAGCCAGGACTGGGCGGGCTTTGGCGCGATGGCCCCCGCGCACTACGTGGCGGCGTCGGACATCCAGGACGACGCGCGGCTGCACGGCCTGGTGGCGTTCTTCTTCGCCTGCTTCGGCATGGGGACGCCCGCGCAGGACGAGTTCCCGCTCACGGCCTCCCGCGGCGGCGAAGCGCTCGCGAGCGCGCCCTTCGTCGCGGCCCTGCCCCGGCGGCTGCTGGCCCATCCCAACGGCGGCGCGCTGGCGGTCATCGGCCACGTGGAGCGGGCCTGGGGCTTCTCCATCAAGCCCCTGCAGATGACCCAGACGACCACCCACCCGTTCCGCAACACGCTCTGGAAGATCATGAGCGGCATGCCGGTGGGCCACGCGCTGAAGGACTTCCGCGACCGGTTCTCCGCCGCCAACAACATCCTGCTGACCCACCTGGACGCCAACACGTCCAACGGCAAGCTCGCGCCGCGCGAACTGCTGCACCGGTGGATTGAACGCAACGACGCTCGCAACTACGTGGTGCTCGGCGATCCCGCCGCGAGCATCCGGCACAACGACCTGCAGGCGCTTCCCTGAAAGGAGCATCGACCCATGCGAACGCTCATTCTCAGCGATCTCCACCTCGGCAACGGCGGCCCCTACGACATCTTCGCGGGCGCCGCCGAGCTGCCCGCCCTCTTCGACTCCTTCACCCGCACGCCCACCCACGTCGTCCTCAACGGGGACAGCTTCGACTTCCTGCTCAACGACGACCCGCTGGCGGTGGATCCCCAGCGGACGCTGGAGCAGGCCCGCGCGCTGGTGACGTCCGCGCAGACGGCGCCCGCGTTGAAGGCGCTCGGGCGGGTGCTGGCCTCGGGGGGGCGGGCGACGATGGTGGTGGGCAACCACGACCTGGAGCTGGCGCTGCCGGACGTCCAGGAGGTGATCCGCTCCGCGCTGGGACAGCCCGGGGAGATCGCTTCGCGGCTGGAGTTCCGGGACGGCACGGCTCCTTTGCAACTGGAGGTCGGCGGCTCTCGCGTGCTCGTCACCCACGGCGAGCACACCGACGTGGCGAACCGCATCGACTACGCGTCGCTCTTGTCGGCGGAGCGGGCGAACCGCTTCCGCTATCCGCCGGGCTCGGTGCTGGTGAAGACGCTGCTCAACCCGCTCAAGCACCAGCACCGCATGCGGTACATGGACCTGCTCAAGCCGGACTTCGAGGGCGCGGTGATGGTGGCGCTCGGCGTGAAGCCTGACGCGCTCAAGGTCCTGTTCAACGCGGGGACGCTCACGCTCATCCGGCGCCTGCTGGAGAACCGGGGCCTCGCGCCGGCCTTCGCGCTCGAACCGATGGACGCGGTGGGTGCATCCGACGCGGACGCGCGCCTGGCGCGCAGCCTGGCGCGGGTGGACCTGAAGGACGACGAGGTGGACGCGCTGCTGTCGGCGCTCGACCCGGAGAAGCTCAACGCCTTCGACAACCCGGAGGCCCTGGGCCGCGCCCGGTTGAAGCTGGCCAAGGCGGGGTTCGCGTTCTACGCCCGGCTGCACCGCTCGGTCGCCGGCAGGACCGGCACGGACTACTTCGCCCTGGAGCCCGGAAAGGATGAGCTCGCGGAGGCCGCGCGGCTGGGCAGGAAGTACAACCCGCAGGCGGTGGTGATGGGCCACACGCACGCGGCCCGCTGGCACGAGGGCGACGGCCCCCTCTATGCCAACACCGGCACGTGGATCTCCCTGCTGCGGCTGCCCGCCCCGGAGGCCTCCGACGAGGAATGGGGCGAGTACCTCGCGGAGCTCCAGCTCAATCCGTCACTGGAGCCGGCGAAGCAGAAGCACGCGAAGCTGGAGCAGCGCTTCACCTTCGTGGAGGTGGAGCCCCACGCTTCAGCGAAGGGCGCGACGCTGCGGCTGGCGCAGTGGACGGCTCAGGGCCCGAAGACGCTGCGCAGCGCGGAGCTCCCGGCCGGGAGCTGAGGTCCGCGCTCAGCGGGAGAGCTGGGGACGGTCCGCCACGGCGGACAGCCCCCCGTGCAGCAGGGCCAGCACCACGGCGACCCCGAGCATGTACGGGGCGATGAACTGAAGGCCCCAGCGCTCCGCGATGACACCCGCGAGGCTGGGCAGCGCCGCGACGCCCGTCGTCGCCGCGCTGACCTGGAAGCCCACCGCGTGCGCGGAGACGTCCAGCCCCACGCGGCGCGGCGTCTCCGACATCAGGGCCGGGAAGATGGGCGCCAGCGCCAACCCCAGCAGCGAGAGCCCCAGCGCGGGCGGCGCGGAGGGGAGCGCGAACAGGGCCGCGCCCGCCACGGCCAGCACGGTGCTCGCGCGCAGCATCCGCACGGGCCCGATGTGTTCGACGACGAAGCCGGAGAGGACGCGGCCCACCAGCAGGCTGCCCCAGTAGAGGCTCACACAGGTGCCCGCGGCGGCGGTGTGCAGACCCCGGCCTTCGGTGAGCACGGTGAAGCTCCACTGGCCTGCGGTCACCTCCACGCCCGTGTAGAAGAAGAACGTGAAGATCTGCAGCCACACGCGGGGCCGGCGCACGGCCTCCATCGCGGAAGCGGTGGGCACCTCCGCGCGAGGCTCCTCGCCCGGCGCTCCCACCGGCGCGTCCCACGACCGGCGCATCACCAGGAACGTCAGCGCCAGCGTCCCCAGGACCCCGGCGAGGACGGCATAGCCGGTCCTCCAATGCGCGCTCCGGGCGAGCAGCGCGGTCATCAACACCGGACCCATCGCGGCGCCCACGCTGTAGGCGGCGTGCAGCCAGCTCATGTGCTTGGGGCCGAAGTTCTGGGCCGCGTAGTTGTTGAGCGCGGAGTCGATGGCGCCCGAACCGAAGCCGATGAAGCACGCGGCGGCGAGGAACAGCACGAACAGGGGCACCGTCGCGTAGCCCGTGAGCCCCAGCGCCACGGAGCCGGTGCTCAGCGCCAGCAGCAGCCCCAGGTTCATCGCGCGCATCAGCCGGCCCGCGAACAACCCGGAGATGAAGTAGGCGACGGCGGCCGTCGCCAGGATGGAGCCCATCGCCGCCTGCGACAGGCCGAACGTACTTCGCAGTGAAGGCCACGCGACCCCGAGCACCGCGTCCGGCAACCCCAGGCTGACGAACGCCAGGTAGGCAAGCGTGAGAAGCGCGGGACGCGGACGGGGCACGGGCGAAGACGGGCTCACGCGGCGCACCGTAGATCGCGGCCCGGCATCCCGTGGGGACAACCCCGTCACATTTCCCACCGGGGTCTTGACCTTGACACCCGTGTCAGGCCCGAAGCTCTCGGCCATGGAGTCTTCAGGCCTGAGAAGGAAAGAACCCGGCCGGGACGCCCCGCCGGGAGCGGACCGCAGAAAACCTGTCCGACTGTCGGACAGGTTTGGAACAAGTCGGCCGGGAGCGGACTGCGCTGAAATCGCGGCTGCATGAGATGGACAGGCCGGTCAGCGATGCGAGCCGGTCTTGTGCATCCTCCATCGACCGAGTAGCCACATAGCCGCATGCCGACGATGACCGAGCTTCTCGACGCCGTGGCAGCCCAGCACTTTCCACATCCGCCCGCGACGGCGGCGGCAGTCGAGGCATTCGAACATCGCGTGGGATGGCAACTGGATCCGGACTTGCGCGCCTTCTACACGCGCTTTGATGGAGCCAGGCTGTTCCGCGGTTCCAACGCGCCCTACTACATCCTGCCGCTCGCGGAGGTGCGGCGCGCACGGGTCGTCATGTCCCAGGCCGACACGGACGCGGCGGGTCCCTCGGACTGGTACGCGGTGTGCCAGCTCCAGGACAGCAACTACGTGCTCCTGGACGTAGGGCAGCAGACGCATGGACGCCATCCCCTCCGCGACGGCTACCGTGAGGGATTTCCGGACCCCTACTACTGCCCGATCATCGCCAACTCGTTCGCGGAGTTCCTGGCGGGCGCACTGGCGTCCGATGGACGGTCCTATTGGCTGAAGGCCCTCGAAGAACAGGGCCAGTGAGCTAGAAGATGGACAGGCCGGTCAGCGTCGTGAACCGGTCCAGCGCCTCCACTCCCGCCACCGAGTTGCCCCGGGCGTCCAACCCGGGGCTCCACACGCACAGGCCGCAGCGGTTGGGGATGACGGCGATGATGCCTCCGCCCACGCCGCTCTTGCCCGGCAGCCCCACGCGGTAGGCGAACTCCCCCGCCGCGTCGTACGTGCCGCAGGTGAGCATCACCGCGTTGACCTGCTTGGCCTGGCTGCGCGTGAGCAGCCTCGACCCGTCCGCGCGCTGCCCGTGGCGGGCGAGGAAGCCACAGGCCCGCGCCAGGTCCGCGCAGCTCATCGCCAGCGAGCACTGCCAGAAGTAGTGCTCCAGCACCTCCGGGACGGCGCTCTCCATGTTGCCGTAGCTCGCCATGAAGTGGGCCAACGCTCGGTTGCGGTGGCCGTGATCCGCCTCCGACGCGGCGATGATCGGATCGAAGTCCACGGACGGGTTGCCGCTCTCCGCGCGCAAGAAGTCCCGCAGCGTGCCGCGCGCATCGCCGGTGAGCCGCTGCAACCGGTCCGTGATGACCAGCGCCCCCGCGTTGATGAACGGGTTGCGCGGGATGCCCTGCTCGTACTCCAACTGCACCAGCGAGTTGAACGGGTTGCCCGAGGGCTCCTTGCCCACTCGCTTCCACAGCGCGTCCCCGTCCCGCGACAGCGCGAGCGCCAGCGTGAACACCTTGGAGATGCTCTGGATGGAGAACGGCTCGCGCCAATCCCCCACGCCGTACACGTCCCCCTCCACCGTCGCGAGCGCCATGCCGAAACGGCGCGGGTCCACCGCCGCCAGCGCCGGGATGTACGTCGCCACGCGGCCCTGCCCCAGCACCGGCCGCACCGCGTCCCAGACCTCCGCCAACACCGCCTGGTAGTCCATGCGCCGCCATCCTCGTCCGGAATGGACGGGGACGCTTTCAGAAATTCCGCGCTGTAGTGTCTGCTGGAGCATGCGCTTCCTCCCGACCACGCTCCTGGCCCTCTCCCTCCTGGGCACCCTCCCCACCGCGTGCTGCAGCAACCCCAGTCCGTCCACCAACGCCTGTCAGCTCCCGGAGGAAACGCCGGCGGAGCCGGGCTCGGTCCAGGTGACGAAGCTCGGCGCCGGGGAGTACAGCGCCGCGGGCCAGACCTGGCCCTACCAGTTGCTCAAGCTGGAGGTCCCCGGCCGCGCCGCCACCTACGCGCAATGGTTCCCGCCCCGGAAGGCGGGCGTGTCCCCCACCGTGGTGCTCACCAGGCCCTACGACGGCATCGCCTGGACCGGAGAGGCCGTGGACGCGAAGTGGGCCGCGCGCGGCGCCGGCATCCACCCGGACGACAGCGAGCCGCACTACGGGCCGGGCTCGTCGCCCATCGCGTTCACGCCCACCACTCCCGAAATCATCGCGGGTGAGGCCTTCATCCACCTGGCCCATGACTTCGGCGTGCTCGCCATCTTCGGCCGCTTCTACGCGGGCGGAGACCTGCGGAACGACCGCGACGACATGAACGCGGGCATGCGCTTCCTGGCCCAGGCCCCCAACGTGGACACCCACCGCATCGGCATCTTCGGCGGCTCCTGGGGCGGCTACGAGGCGCTCTACGCGGCGGCGGATGCCCCCTCCACCGTGGTGCCCGCCGTGGGCGTCGCCCTGTCCCCGCTGTCCGACTTCGCCGCGGAGGTGGACTACGTGAGCCGGTGGGTGCCCGCGCGCGTGAGCGACCCGGCGATGCGCTCGCGCTACCAGCAGTTCTTCGAGCCCTACTTCCGCCGCATCTACGCCACCACCGGTGGAGACCCGGTCACCCCCGGCACGGACTACACGCGCTGGACCGCCGCCCACCTGGCCAGCACCCTCCAGACGCCGTTCCTCATCCTCCACGACGACTGGGACACGCTCATCCCGGTGGAGCACACGCGCGCGCTCGTCGCCCAGGACCCGCGGCGCTTCACGCCCCTGTACCTCCAGAACCTCCCGGCCGTGGACTGGAACACCCTGCCGCCGGACCACGGGCCGCTGCTCACCCGGCACGGCAGCGTCGTCATCACGCTGAGCCTGGGGCACCTCTACGTGACGCTGGGCGCGGCGGAGCAGCCCCTCTACGTCCCCCATGCCCAGGGCACCGTGCGCACGTGGCTGCAAGGCGTGCGCGCCGCCCAGGAGCAGGGCCGCGACGTGAGCGACGTGGTCCCCCGCCTGCAGGAGCTCACCGACCCGCGCGTGCTGATGTTCGAGCCCTCGCAGGGCACGTTCCAGCCGGGTGCCGCCTTCATCGCCCAGGAACTCAACGCCGTCTGGGGCACGAGCTTCACCGACGCCAACGTCCGATCGGCGCTGGCCCCCGGACTGCCCACGCCCTGAGCCAGACCATGCCCGTCTCCCCTGGCATCGGAAAACATCGAAACGCCCGACTCATGGGCATGCTCGCGACTGCGCTCGCATTCGTGGGCTGTGGTGGCGGCGCCCATACGCGTGCGAAGGACACCCAGCCCAGCGCCACCGTGGTGTACCTGGCCCAGGCGCAGTGCGGCCCCCAGGACTCCACCGTCAGTTGCTGCGTGAAGACGCACCCAGGCAATCCTGCTCGCTGTGGGGCCACGGAGTTGGAGGCCGAGGACATCCTCCTGTTCGCCCGAGCCTCCGAGGAGCTCTCCCGAGACCTTCCGGAGTGGAAGCGCGCCTGCCTGGAGACCTACGTGCATTGTCAGGAGGAACACTGGTCAGGCTCCTGCTACGACTGCTTCCGGTACTGCGAGGGACAACAGGGTGACTGGCCCCGCGACAAGTGCCGAAAGAGGAAGGGTGGTCGCTGAGCATGTCCGAGGACATCGACTGGGACCCCGTGCGGGAAATGGCCTCGCGCGTGGAGGCGGGAGAGGCGCTGGTGCTCACTCCCGAGGTGCGCGACCTCCTGCTGCGCACGGCCCGACAGGTGGCCATCCCCGAATCCGACGCGCAGGCAGCCATCCAAAGCGTGGCCACCGCGACCGCGCTGCTGCGCGAGGCACGCGGGCGAATTCGCGAGGGCTCCATCCGGCTGAACATCACGGAGATGAGGGCGCGGGACCTCGTGCGAGCAGGAGACAAGCCCGGAGCCCGGAAGTTGCTAGTGGACCTGCTCGCCGTGGAGACAGTGCCGCTCTACCGCGAGCAGGTAGAGCTGGCCCTGGAGGACCTGGACTGAGAAGCGCTCCCACGCCCTGAGCCAGCGCACGCCCGCCTGTTCCCTACGGCCCCGGAAGACACGGGCATGTCGATCCACGCCCGGGCCATTCGTCGCAAAGATGGACGGGCGAATGAACCGCCCGGAAGGGACGGATGCGACGATGGAGCTGACGGTGACGGAGTTCGTGACGCTGGACGGAGTGGTTCAGTCCCCGGGAGGCCCGGGCGAGGACACAAGCGGCGGCTTCGCCCATGGCGGCTGGGTGCAGCCCCATTCCAGCGAGGAGCTCGGCGCGCACGTCGTCGACATCTTCAGCCGGGCGGACGCGTTCCTGCTCGGGCGTGGCACGTACGACATCTTCGCCAGCTACTGGCCGCGCGTGACGGCCCCGGACAACCCCATCGCCCGGTCGCTCAACACGCTGCCCAAGCACGTGGCGTCCACCACGCTGCGCCGCGTGGACTGGACGAACTCGACGCTGCTGGAGGGCGACACGGTGGAGGCGGTGCGCCGCCTCAAGGCCTCGCCCGGCCGCGAACTCCAGGTCCATGGCAGTGGTGGCCTGCTGCAGACCCTGCTGGCGCATGACCTGGTGGACGTGCTGAACCTGCACGTCATCCCCGTGACGATTGGCAGCGGCCGGCGCCTCTTCGGAGCGGGGACGCAGCCTCGCATGATGCTGCTGGAAGCGTCCCGGATCACGCCCAGGGGAGTGGCGCTGCTCACCTACCGGCTCGCCGGCCCCCTGCGGACGGGGTCCATCGGACAAGCGGACTGAGGCATCTCGCGCGTCAGCGCAGCCCCGCGAGCTTCGCCAGCTCGCGGGCCATGGCGCGCAGCTCCTCCGCGCCCGCCGCGTTCGGGCTCACGTCGAACACCACCTCGTAGCCCAGCCCCGCCTGGTTGATGGCCTCCGAGCGCGGGACGCGCGCCTTCAGCACCGGCACCGTCACGTCCTTCAGCGCCTCCTCCATCGCCACGTTGGTCGCGGGCGTGCGCCGATCCCACAGGTTCACCGCGGCCACCAACTGGCCGCCCTCCTCGCGCACGTCGCGCCACGCCGTCTCAATCTCGCCCAGCCCCTGCAACGCGAACGCGCCCGTGGGCACCGGCGCCACCACCACGTCCGCGAAGCACAGCACGGCCTCCGTGAACGCCCCGATGCTCGGCGGCGTGTCCACGACGATGACGTCCGGCGTCCACGACAGCGTCTTCAGCGCGCGCGGGATCGCCTGGAGCCGGTGGCCCCAGCCGAACAGCTCGCGCTCCAGCGCCGCCATGCGCGGCGCCCCCGGCGCGATGAACAACCCCGGCCGCTTCGGCGACGCCACCACGATCTCATCCAGCTTGTGCTTCGGCCGGGGCCCGAACGCGTCCGCCACGCACGGGCCCTCCCGCGTCTCCAGGCCCAGCACCAGCGACGCGTGCGCCTGCGGATCCAGATCCAACAGCAGCACCCGGTGGCCCGCGTCCGCCAGCGCCGCCGCCACATGCGAACACAGGGTCGTCTTCCCCACGCCCCCCTTGATGGTGCAGAACGCAATCGTCGGCATGGCCCCGGGGTCTACCAGGAATCCCCCACGGCGCGGGGCCGCGCCGGTTTGGACCGCCCGCCCCATCCGGGGCGCTCCATTCTGGAGCGGCCCACCCCGCCCTCCCCCACGACTCCAATGATTCCAGCCCCTTGGCGCTGGCACCGGACGTGCTCTGTCCCCTCCACGTCAGGGCGCCCCCAGCGGGTGTCGGAGCATCAGGAGACTCACCATGGAAATCCGCTTCTTTGGCGTTCGGGGCAGCATCGCGGTGTCGGGCTCGCGCATCGGCGGCAACACGGCGTGCGTGGAGGTGACGAGCCAGGGCGAGCGGCTGATCCTCGACGCGGGCACGGGCATCCGGACGCTGGGCGAGGTCATGATGCGCGAGGGCGCGCCTCAGAAGGCGACGATGTTCTTCTCCCACCTGCACTGGGATCACGTGCAGGGCTTCCCCTTCTTCACGCCCGCGTACCTGCCCACCACGTCACTGACGATGTACGGCCCCGGCGCGAACGGGGCCCAGGCGCTGGAGTCCACGCTGTCGCAGCAGATGCGCCCGCCGCAGTTCCCGGTGCCGCTGTCCACCATGCGCTCGAAGATGTCCTTCGGCGCCGCGCTGCACGGCCGCACCGTGGAGGTGGGCCCCTTCAAGGTGACGCCCATCGACGTGCCGCACCCGGACGGGTGCATGGCCTACCGCGTGGAGGCGGACGGCCACTCCTTCGTGTACGCCACGGACGTGGAGCTGCCGGAGCGCCTCACGTCCGACGTGGCCCGCCACTTCGAGGGCGCGGACGCGCTGTGCCTGGACGCGCAGTACACGCCCGACGAGTACGAGGGCCGCAAGGGCATGTCCAAGAAGGGCTGGGGCCACTCGACGATGATGGACGCGGCCAAGGTGGCCAAGGACCTGCACGCCGGGCGCCTCTTCCTCTTCCACCACGACCCGTCCCACGCGGACGAGCTGCTGGAGGACATGGCGCAGGAGGCCCGCGGCCTGTTCCCCTTCACCGAGCCCGCGCGCGAAGGCCAGCGCATGCTCCTGGGCCGCGCGGCGGGCGCATGAGCGCCGCGAGCCCGGAGCCGTGCGATAGACTGTCTCCAGCGCCCTTCTCACTTCCGCCGCTGCCCGCCGCCATGCCCTCGTCCCCGCCGGATGTGTCCCAGGTCCTGCTCCCCCTTGGCGGCCTCGTCGGGCGCGAGGTGGACCTGGACGCCTTCCTCCAGACGCTCGTGGACCGCATCGCCATCACGCTCCAGGCGGACCGGGGCACGCTGTGGCTGTTGGACCCCGTGCGCCGCGAGCTGTTCAGCCGCGCGGCCCACCTGCCGGAGGTCGCGCAGATCCGCGTGAAGCTGGGCCAGGGCGTGGCGGGCTACGTGGCGGAGGCCGGCGAGCCCGTGCACGTGCCGGATCCGCGCGGCGAGCGCCGCTTCTTCGCGGACATCGACCGGATGACGGGCTACCGCACCATCAGCCTGGCCGCGGTGCCGCTGCGCGACGCTGCGGGCGCCGTGTACGGCGTGCTCCAGGTGCTCAACCGCCTGGGCGGAGGCCCCTTCACGGAGGAGGACACCCGGAAGCTCACCGACATCGCGGCCCAGGTGAGCACCGCGCTTCAAAGCACCAGCCTCTACCAGGAGCTCCAGCGCGCGAAGGACCAGCCGCAGGCCCCGGTGGGATACTTCTTCAACCGCATCATCGGTGAAGCCCCGCCGCTCAAGGCGCTCTACCGCCTGGTGCAGAAGGCCGCGCCCACGGACGCCACCGTGCTGCTGCGCGGAGAGAGCGGCTGCGGCAAGGAGCTCTTCGCGCGCGCCATCCACGTCAACGGCCCCCGGCGCGACAAGCCCTTCGTGAAGGTGGACTGCGCGGCCCTGCCCGCCGCCCTCATCGAGAACGAGCTCTTCGGCCACGAGAAGGGCGCCTTCACCGGCGCCGACCACCGCGTGCCCGGCAAGTTCGAGGCGGCCGACGGCGGCACCGTCTTCATCGACGAGCTGGGCGAGCTGCCCCAGGCCGTGCAGGGCAAGCTGCTGCGCGTGCTGCAGGACCGCGAGTTCGAGCGCGTGGGCGGCACCCAGGCCGTCAAGGTGGACGTGCGCATCGTCGCGGCCACCCACCGCGACCTGCCGCGCATGGTGGCGGAGGGGCGGTTCCGCGAGGACCTCTACTACCGCATCAAGGTCGTGGAGCTGCTCCTGCCCCCGCTGCGCGAGCGCGGCGCGGAGGACATCGAGCGGCTCGCCCGCCACTTCGTCGCCACCGCGGCGAAGCGCCACCGCCTGCCCGTGCCCCGGCTCAGCACCGCCGCGCTCGCGCGGCTCAAGCGCTACCGCTGGCCCGGCAACGTGCGCGAGCTGGAGAACTGCATCGAGAGCGCCGTGGTGCTCTCCGAGGGCGAAATCCAGGAGGAGCACCTGCCCCTGCCCTCCCTGGACCGGGCGCTCGCTCCCGCCGGGCCCAGCACCGAGCCCAACACCGAGCCCGGCACCGGGCCCACCGGGCCCCGCGCGCCGGACGCGCCGCTCCTGCTTCCGCTGGCGGAGGTGGAGCGCCGCCACATCCTGCGCGTGCTGGAGGCCGTGAAGGGCAACCGCACCGCCGCGGCGCGCACGCTGGAGATCGGCCGCAACACGCTCGCCCGCAAGCTCAAGGAGTACGGCCTGGCGGACGAGGGCTGAGCTTCGAACCGCGCTCGGAAGGCCGAACCCTGCCCCCCAGCGAGCGGCCAGCGGGGCGGCGGCCTGCCCGGGGGTGCCTTTCGGCGCCCACCAGGGGCACCTCTCCTCAGGGCCGTGGTGCGAACCGCGAGGGCCGGACACGTGCCCGTCCCAGGGGGAGGAGCACGTCATGGCGGATGTCCTGGATATCCCGGCGCGCCGGCAGCCCACCGCACGGCCAGAGACCCACACCGGCAGAATCATCGTCATCTCCGTGGTGGCCGCGCTCGGAGGCTTCCTCTTCGGCTTCGACACCTCCGTCATCAACGGCACCGTGAGCGCCCTGCGGACGGAGTTCGCCGCGAGCGAGCTCGCCCTGGGCCTCTCCGTGTCCTCCGCGCTCATCGGCTCCGCGGCGGGCGCCTTCGGCGCGGGCCACATCGCGGACCGCTACGGCCGCCGGCGCACCATGATGATCGCGGCGGCCCTGTTCACCATCAGCGCCCTGGGCTCCGGCTTCGCGTTCTCCCTGTGGGACCTGAGCTTCTGGCGGCTGGTGGGCGGCCTGGGCGTGGGCGCCGCCAGCGTGGTGGCCCCCGCGTACATCGCGGAGATCGCCCCGGCGCACCTGCGCGGCCGGCTGGCGTCCCTGCAACAGTTGGCCATCGTCGTCGGCATCTTCATGGCGCTGTTGGGGGACTTCGCCATCGCGCGCGCCGCGGGCTCGGCCTCGAACCCCGGCTGGCTGGACCTCACCGCGTGGCGGTGGATGTTCTTCAGCGGCCTGCCGCCCGCGCTCCTCTACGGCATGGGCGCGATCTTCATCCCGGAGTCCCCCCGCTTCCTCGTGGCCAGGGGCCGCGAGCAGGAGGCCCTGGGCGTGCTGCGCGACATCGAAGGGGACACCGCGCCGTCCAAGGTCGCGGAGATCCGCCGCTCGCTGCGCACCCACTACACGCCGCACCTGGCGGACCTGAAGGGCGGCCGCTTCGGGTTCCTGCCCATCGTGTGGATCGGCATCGTGCTCGCGATGCTCCAGCAGTTCGTGGGCATCAACGTCATCTTCTACTACTCCAGCGTCCTCTGGCAGGCGGTGGGCTTCTCCGAGCAGAACTCGCTGGCCATCACCGTCATCACCAGCGTCACCAACATCCTCACCACGCTCGTGGCCATCGCGTTCGTGGACAGGATTGGACGCAAGCCCCTGCTGATCATCGGCTCCGTGGGCATGGCGCTCACCCTGGGCCTGATGGCGTACCTCTTCGGCACCGCGCCGCTGGATGCCGCGGGCAAGCCGGTGCTCCAGGGCGCCGCCGGCACCACCGCGCTCATCGCCGCCAACCTCTACGTCGTCTTCTTCGGCTTCTCGTGGGGGCCCGTCGTCTGGGTGCTGCTGGGGGAGATGTTCCCCAACCACATCCGCGCGCTCGCGCTGTCCATCGCGGCCATGGCGCAGTGGCTGGCCAACTTCCTGGTGTCCGCCACCTTCCCGTCGCTCCAGGCCCTCGGGCTGGGCTGGGCGTACGGCCTCTATGCCGCGGCCGCCGTGTTCTCCCTCTTCTTCGCCGCCCGGTTCATCCGCGAGACGAAGGGTCGGGAGCTGGAACAGATGTAGCCCCGCCAGACAGGGAACGCCGCAGGGAAGCCCGTCCACCCGTACGGGCTTTCTGCATTTTTACGCACCGGCTGGGTGAGAAAACACCTGATCCATTTGACACGTGGGGTCACCGGCTCTCAGCATCCCCTTCATGCTGAAACATTCCCCCCCGCTCCCCCGGCTCGCGAGCCTCGTGCTCGCTTCCCTCCTCCTCGCACTGACAGCCTGTCCTGGCAACGACGACCCGGACGAAGACGGCGGTACGAACATCACGGACGGTGGCACCGGCGACGGCGGCTCCACGGACGCCGGCAACACGCTTCCGGACGGGGGTTCGTACGATCCGGGCCCGCAGGTCTGTGGCGACGGCAAGGTCCAGAAGGGCGAGGTGTGTGACGACGCCAACACGGTGAGCGGCGACGGCTGCACGTTCGACTGCAGGGAGGTGGAGGTCGGCTTCGAGTGCCCCCAGTGGGGCCGTCCCTGCGTCATCGCGACGGCGTGCGGCAACGGCATCGTCGAGGCCGGCGAGGTGTGCGACGACCGCAACAACGAGTCCAACGACGGCTGCAAGGCGGACTGCTCCGCCGTGGAGACCGGCTGGAGCTGCCCCTTCCAGGGCCAGCGCTGCCGCGCGTCCGAGTGCGGTGACAAGATCATCGCCGGCGAGGAGGAGTGCGAGGACGGCAACACCTTCAACGGCGATGGCTGCAGCAACACCTGCCGCCTGGAGCAGGGCTACAAGTGCGACACCGTGGGCCAGCCGTGCACGAAGACGACCTGCGGCGACAACAAGAAGGAAGGCACCGAGCAGTGCGACGACGGCAACCACGACATGGGCGACGGCTGCTCGCCGCTGTGCGTGCTGGAGCCCAAGTGCGTGAACGGCACCTGCGAGGCCCGCTGCGGCGACGGCGTCATCCTCCCCGGTGACACCACCGAGCAGTGCGACGACGGCAACACCCGCTCCAACGACGGCTGCTCGTCCACGTGCCAGTTGGAGGCGGGCTTCGCCTGCGTCCGCGTCACGGAGTCCCCGCCCAACTCGGTGGAGATCCCCGTCGTCTACCGCGACTTCTGCGGCGTGAACTCGGGCTGCAAGTCCCCCGCCATCCTGCACCCGGACTTCAATGACGCGAACGGCGCGGAGCAGGGCATCGTCGGCGCGAAGTTCGCCGCGCTCGGCGCGGACGGCAAGCCCGTCTACGCGAAGGAGGGCGTGTCCTCCGGCACCACCCACGGCAAGACGGCCTTCGACCAGTGGTACCGCGACACGCCCAACGTCAACATCACCGAGGTCGGCACGCTGAAGCTCAACAAGCAGGGCAACGGCTCCTACCTGTTCGACGATCAGACCTTCTTCCCGCTCGACGCCAGCGGCTGGGTGGGCCTGGGCAAGGAGAACAAGCTCAACGACAACACCGGCACCGCGCGCAACTTCAGCTTCACCAGCGAGACGCGCTACTGGTTCGAGTTCAAGGGCAACGAGGTGCTGACGTTCCTGGGTGACGACGACGTCTGGGTGTTCATCAACCGCAAGCTCGCCCTGGACCTGGGCGGCGTGCACGGCGCCACCTCCGGCACGGTGTCCCTGGCGGACGGGCCCACCGTGGCCGGCCTGGGCCTGGTGAAGGGCAAGATCTACGAGGTCGTCGTGTTCCAGGCGGAGCGCCACACGTCCGCGTCCTCGTACAAGCTGACCCTGAACAACTTCGAGACCCAGCGCACCGAGTGCAAGTCCACCTGCGGCAACGGCACGGTCGACCCGGGCGAGACGTGCGACAACGGCAACGACAACGGCCCGGGCTACGGCAAGTGCAGCCTCACCTGCATCTGGAACGCCCGCTGCGGCGACGGCATCACCCAGTACAACTTCGGTGAGACGTGCGACGACGGCAACAACAACGATCGCGATAGCTGCCCGAACAACTGCCAGATCGACCCGGGGTAGTCGTCCCGCGGTCACCGGCCCGCCCGGACCTCACAGGGTCCGGGCGAGCATGAACACGGCGGCCAGGGACAGCGCCCCGGCCGCCGCGAAGTGCCTCCAGGCCCGGCGGGACAACACCCCGCCGGTGCCCGCGGCCTCCTCCCCCAGCACCAGCAACGCCGGACGCCCGCCGCGCCCGCGCAGCTCGAAGGTGCCGTCGCGGGACCCGCGCTGCAGCTCCCCCACCACCAGGCACGCCTCTCCGGGGACGCCCACGCGCTCCCAGGACAGCGCCTGCGCGGGCGCCCCCAGCAGCTCCTCGCGGGTGAGCGCGGGCGGCGCCGCGCACCGCCGCACCTCCACCGGCGCCAGCAGCGCGGACGGCGCGAAGCCCACCGCCGCCCGCGTGCGCTCGCCCTTCAGCAGCAGCACCGGCGAGTACGCGCGCTCCCGCGACAGCAGCGGCCCCTTGCGGCCATGCGGCCCCACCGCGTGCACCGCCGCGTCGTAGAAGGCGCACGGCACGCCGCCTGGCGACGTCAGCAGGTCCACCGAATCCAGTTGGCCCCGGTACACGCCGAAGCCCGGGGGCCGCCCCGCGCGCAGGGCCTCCACCGCCTCATCCAGCGGCAGGGGCGCGGCGCCGCGCAGCGCATCCGCCCGCAGGCGCACCCGGGCGCCCCGGGCGGACACCCCCGCGGCCAGCACCAGCAGCACGCCGCCCAGCGCCTTCACCAGCACGTCCGGCGACACGGGCACCAGCGGCGTCCCGCGCATCCACGGGACGAAGAGCACCAGCCCCAGGGCCAGCGCCCCGAAGCCCACGAGCATCCCGCAGGGCCTCGCGCCCGGGGGCGTCCTCCCCAGGGTGAAGGTCGCCCAGAGCAGCAGGGCCAGGCCCACGCCACAGAGCGGCAGCAGGAGCACGCGCCCCAGGTCCACGTCCACGGCCATGCCCCACCCCCGCCCGCGTGCCACGAAAGGCCCCGCGCGACGCGGAAGCCCGGCGGGCGCAAGGTGGGGACGGGCGGACGGGGCGGCAAGCCCCATCCTCCGGAGGGGCTCGGCGGACTACTCGCCGGCGGCCACGCGGCGCACGGGGCGCTCCTGCAGCGGCCCCACGACCTTCAGGTCATCGAAGGTGCACTCCAGGTTGCGGCAGCCCAGGGCCAGCTTGCCCACGCGGCCCTCGAAGCCCGGCAGCACCTTGGAGGCGAAGAGCTTCTTGTTGAGGAAGGCGTCCACCCGCACGCCGCTCTTCTGCCGCTTGAGCTGGAGCTTCACCAGGAAGGGGCCCTGCTTGGGCACCGGCATCTCGTCCTGGACCAGGTTCTTGGTGTCCTCCGCGCTGTTGCCCACCACCTCATGCCCGTCGTCCGGGGAGAAGTAGCGCCACGACAGGCGCATGCCCGCGTCGGGGATGGCGAAGACGGACACCTGCACGTCGCGGATGCGGAACGCCAGCTCTCCGAAGTGCTGCCCGTCCTCCTCCACCGACCACTGCTTGCCCAGCGGGTTCACGTCCATCAGCACCTCGGCCGTGAAGTCGTCGCTCGTGAAGTAGCGGTGCGCCAGGTACGCGCGCGGCACCAGCTTGCCGTCCGCCTCGCGGCCGGCCTGCACGGCGCGCAGCTCTCCCTGGTCCATGGTCCACGTGCCGCTGTGGACGTTGATCTCCTCCTCGCCCGGCTCGAAGCCCAGCTCCAGGGTGGCGTCGTCCGACCCGGGCGCGGGCGGCGTGAGCTTCAGGCCGGAGAACACCTCCCCTTCCGTGTTGGCCGGGAAGTGCATGACGGGAGGCGTCGGGTCCGAGGCGAGCGGCGTGCCGGTCAGGCTCCCGAAGCCCACGAAGGCGCGCACCGTGAAGCCCAGCACGGCCAGCCCCCCCACCACGGACAGGCCGGTGCGCACCCGGCCCCAGCCCGCGTGGAGCGCCTCCAGCACCGCGGCCTCCGGGGCAGAGATGGCCTTCGTCGACGCCACGTGCGAGGGCTGCGCGCGCGCCAGCGCCGACGCGGGCGCCACCACGTGCGGCGACGACGAGGCCGTCACCAGCGCCTCCAGGGCCTCGCACACCTCCGTGGCGGTGGCGTAGCGGGCCTCGCGGTCCGTCTCCAGCAGGCGCTCCACCACCGGGTCCAGGCGCGGGTCCAGGCCGCGCACGCGCTCGGACGGCAGCTTGAAGCGGCCCACGGGCAGCTCGCCGGTGAGCGCCTCGTACATCATCACGCCCAGGGAGAAGAGGTCCGCCCTCCCGTCCACGTTCTTCGCGTCCCGGCGCTGCTCCGGGGCCATGTAGTTGAGCGTGCCCATGGCCACCGCGGTCGCGGTGAGCTGCTTCTCCGAATCCGGCTCGCGGATGCCCGCCAGGCCGAAGTCCGCCACCTTCGCGTGCAGCCGCCCGTCCAGCAGGATGTTCTCCGGCTTCAGGTCGCGGTGGATGATGTTCTTCGCGTGCGCGCACTCCACGGCGCGCGCCACCTGGAGCAGCACCTTCAGCGACTGCGCGGGCGTGAGCGGCTCCCGGCCGCTGAGCGCGTGGCGCAGCGACTGGCCCTCCACGTACTCCATGACGAAGTAGTAGTGCTCGCCCTGCACGCCCCGGTCGATGATCTGCACGATGTTCGGGTGGCTCAGGGCCGCGAGCGCGGTCGCCTCCTTGTCGAAGCGCGACACGAACTCCTCGTCCTTCGCCAGCCGGGGCGGCAGCATCTTCACCGCCACCGTGCGGCCCAACGAGCGCTGGCGCGCGAGCCACACCTCGCCCATGCCGCCGCGGCCCAGCACCTCCAACAGCTCCAGGCCCGGCAACTGGGGCTTCTGGCCCGTCAGCACCGTCTCCGCGGTTTCAATGTCGCGGAACCCCGTGTTCACCGGCGCGCGAGGCGCCTTCACCCCCAGCGACTCCGGGCGCACCAGCGTGGCCCCCACGGCCTCCGCCGCCGCCCCGCCCGGCGAGGGCAACGCCACCCCGGAAGGTGCGTCACGGCCTTCGGCGGCACCGGGCAGCCCCCCCGCGGGGAGCTCGCCCTCGTCCGCCTTCCCCACGCCATTGGCTCGCGGGATGCTCATCTCGTTTCCCCCTGGGACGGAGCCGGCCCTCATCTCCTGTCCCACCGAGTCCTCCCCGCCCGCTCCAACACCGGGAGCAGCGGGAGGTGACATCGATTCTGGCGGTCTCTCCGCCGTGCGCGGCGTGAACGTCACCGCGCTTCCTGCCTCGTCCGGGTCCCTGCCGGCCGGACGGATGCCCGACGGCTCAGCCGGGCGGTGGATGCCGGACACGTCAGCGCGCCGCACCTCGAAGCGGATGCCGCAGCGGCACGTGGCCTTCTGGCCGCTCACGTACACCCGGGTGTCGTGCACCGTGCCGCAGTTGGGGCACGACTGGGTGGTCGTCATGGCCGGGGGGCGCACCGTCAGCGCACCTTGCGGGAGGTGGAGGTGGTCAGCTCCGCGCCGTGGACGCGGAAGGTCTGCACGCCCTTCTCCTTGCCCTTCACCTGCAGCACCGGCAGCTCCTCCACGTCGAAGCCCGGCCCGGACTTGCGCACCGTGGCCTCGGACGCCAGCACCTCGCCGCTCTTGGCGATGCCGCACAGCCGCGACGCGGTGTTCACGGTGTCGCCAATGGCGGTGAACTCGTGCCGCTCCGCGCTGCCCATGTAGCCCACGACGGCCTGGCCCGTGTTCACGCCGATGCCCACTTCAATGGGCTTCTTGCCGTCCAGCACGCGCTGCCGGTTGAGCTCCGTGACGGCGTCCTGCATCTCCAGCGCGGCCCTCAGGGCCCGGGCCGGATCATCCGGGTGCGACGACGGCGGTCCCCACACCGCCATCACGCAGTCCCCGATGAACTTGTCCAGGTTGCCCTCGTAGCGGAACACCACGTCCGCCATGGCGCTGAAGAAGCTGTTGAGCATGGACACCACCTCCTGCGGCGAGTCGCTCTCCGCCAGGGTGGTGAAGCCCCGGATGTCCGCGAACAGGCAGCTCACCTCCGCGAGCCGGCTCTGGCGCAGGTCCTCCGTGCCGCCGTTGATCACCGCGTCCGCCACCGCCTTGGACAAGAAGCGCGACAGCTCCGCGCGCGTCACCGCCTCGTTGCGGATCTGCTCCGCCAGGGCCGCGTTCTCCAGCGCGATGCCCGCCTGCGCGGCGATGCCGGAGAGGATGGTCAGGTCCTTCTCCGAGAAGGCGTTGATCTGCTGGCGGCTGTCCAGGAACAGCACCGCCATGATGTCGCCGTTGACGAGCAGCGGCACCGCCATGGCGGAGCGGATGCCCTGCGCCACGATGCTCTCCGCGGCGGAGAAGCGCTCGTCGATGATGGCGTCCGCCGTGAGCACCGCCTTGCCCGTCTCCACCACGCGCTTGAGCACGGTGTCCGACAGCATGACGTTCACCTGCTTGCCCTGCCGGTGGTGCACCGCGGCCGGGATGAACTCCCCCTGCGGGCCCACCTTCAGGATGACGCCGTGGTCGGCCGCGAGCAGCTCGAAGGCGACCTTCAAAATCTGTTCGAACAGGTCGTCCTGGGTGCCCTTGAGGCTCACCTGCCGGTGGAACTCGTGGACGATGCGCAGCTTCTCGTAGTCCCGGCGCAGCGCGGCCACGTCCGTCACCTGGTCGGCGGGCCGGAAGTTCTGCGGCACCTGGTCCATCTGCGCCAGGAAGGCCGGCATGGAGACGGCGTTGGCCACCACCGTCACGCCCGGCAGCGTGGGCGGGTTGGCCGCGCCGGGCACGGCCTCGCCGCTGTGGAAGACGAGCCGCGAGGAGCCCAGGGCGATCTCATCCCCGTCCTTCAGCCGCATCTCCCCCGTCACCCGGCGCCCGTTGACGAAGGTGCCGTTGGACGAGTTCAGGTCGCGCAGCACGAAGTCGCGCCCCACCTTCTCGATGGTGGCGTGCTCCTTGGAGACCTCGCGGTCCACCAGCCGCAGCGTGTTGGACGGGTGGCGGCCGAGCGACGTGGTGGGGCCCAGGGGAAACTCCCCCAACGTCCCGTCCGCGAACCGCCCCGTCAGGTGCGGCCCGCGCGGGTGCGACCCGGACCTGGGCGGGAATGGGGCGGGTGCCTGGTTCACGCGCGAATCCTCACCGGCCCGGACACTACCAGAGCCTTCCGCCCCAAAGGAACGCTCGCGAAGCCCCCCGGGTTCCGGGCCGCCAACGCCCTGCACGGCCGGTCAGTCCCCGCCCCCGCCCCATCGCTCACGTGGAGGGCGGGGCCACCGTCCCCGGGGTGGCGGGGTTCACGGACGCCGCCGGGCGGCGCTCGGGGGCGCGAAAGCCCAGGCCAATGGACGGCAGGAAGGTCATCCCGCCCAGGTCCCGCTTCTGCCCGAAGATGTGGGGGTTGCAGAAGACGTAGCCGCCGGTGAGTTCCGCGTAGAAGTGCACGTACCGGTAGCCCACCGCGAAGCCCACCGTGGAGCCCACGAAGTGGCTGTTCACCGTGGACGGCAGGCTCGCGTCGAAGCCCGTCACCGGCTTGCCCTGCTGGGAGAAGTCCACCAGTTGGGCGTCCAGCCGGGTGTGGCTGAAGACGTACTTGGGGGCGCCGTAGAGCTTGAACACGTCGCCGTACTCCGCGCTCAGGTACAGCGGCACCTCCACGTCGGTCCGGCTGAAGTCCCCCAACTGGACCACCTCCAGGACGTCCATCACCGCCCCGGAGAACAGGTACTTGGACACCCCCACCCCCAGCGCCAGGTCATAGGAGCGGCGCGGCCCCGGCCCGCCGTGGGCCAGCCGCACCTTGCCGTCGAAGCGCAGCGAGTTGCCGTTGTAGCGCCCGCCCACGTCCAGCCCGTCCACCAGCCCCACCCGCACCATCAGCTCCGGGTTCACCCCCGGCGGCGCCACCACCAGCGCCAGGCCCGCCGTCAGCAGGCGCTGCTGGTCCTCCTCCGTGAGGGTGTAGGGCCGGTCCTCCTCGATGGCCCGCTTCGCCGCGCGCCCCTGGTCGATGCCCACGTCCACCACCGACGCCAGCGTCCCCACCGGGACGAAGACCCCCATGCTGCCCGTCACCTGGACCTGGCCGGGTGAGAGCGTCTTCGCGGTCTGCATGGTGGACAGCGGGGTCGCGCACCCCACGGCGAGCCCGGCGAGCACCAGGAGGAACAGGGCGGGAAGGTTTCTCATGGGGTTGCAGGTTAAGCCCATTTGCAGCGCGAACGCTTCTATCCGCGCGTCCACGCTGGTAAGGGGGCTGTCGTGCGAATCAAGCAAAAACCCGAGGACTTCTCCGTGAAGGAGTCCTACCGCTTCGACGAAGTCGCCAGCGGAAAGCATCGCGTCTACCTGATGGACAAGCAGAAGCTGTCCACCTTCGACGCGGTCAACCGTATCCGTGACGCGTTCGGCCTGAAGCCCGGCGCCATCAGCTACTGCGGCCTGAAGGACAAGCAGGGCCGCACCGAGCAGATCATCGCCGTGGATGGCGCGGACGTGGACATGCAGGAGCCCGACCTGCGCCTGAAGTTCCTGGGCCGGACGGACAAGCCGCTGTCCGCCAGGAACATCACCTCCAACCGCTTCTCCGTCACCGTGCGCGCCCTCACGCGCGACTCGCTGGCGCCCTTGAACCTGGCCGCCGCGGAGGTGAACCGGCTGGGCGTGGTGAACTACTTCGACAGCCAGCGCTTCGGCGCGCTCAAGCACGGCCAGGGCTTCATCGCCAAGGACCTCATCCGGGGCGACTTCGAGGCCGCGCTGCACAACTACTTCGCCCGCCCCTCGGACCTGGACCGCACCGAGGACGCCAAGGTGAAGGGCTTCTGGCGCGACAACTGGGGCCGCTGGGACGCGCGCGTCCCCTTCGAGGGCGCGAAGAAGTACCACCGCATCCTGCGCAGCCTGCGGGAGCACCCGGGCGACTGGCTCCGCGCGTTCCTGCAGATCGACTCGGACTACCGGGCGATGATCCTCTTCGAGTACCAGAGCTTCCTCTGGAACGAGGGCGTCCGCCGCTACCTCCAGTTGATGCTGCCGCGCGAGGCCATGTTCCCCATGCGCTACCAGGCCGGCACGCTGCTGCACTACCGGGACGCGACCCCGGACGTGCTGCACATCCTGCGCGAGAAGACCTTCCCGCTCGTGGGGCCGGACACCACCTTCGAGGACCCGAAGGTGGCGGAGGCCATGACCTGGGTGCTGGGCCGGGAGAAGCTCAAGCTCCCCGACCTGCGCATCAAGGGCGCGGAGCGGATGCTCTACTTCAAGGAGGAGCAGCGCCCGCTGGTGATGTTCCCGCACAAGCTCGTCGTGGGCCGCACGCAGAACGACGACGTGAACCGCGGCGACATCAAGGTCAACGTGGCCTTCACGCTGCCCCCGGGCGCGTACGCCACGCTGGTCATCAAGCGGCTGTTCCACTTCGAGTACACGGAGGACTCGAAGGAGGACATCCGCACCTCGCAGCGCCCGCGGCTCGTCACCACCGAGCGCGAAGAGGCCCGCGTGGAGGAGGCCCGGAGCGCCGCCCGCGCCTCCGAAGGCCCTTCGCGCCACCGCACCCTGGCGGACCGCGCCACGCCCCGCACCGCGCGTCCGGCCTCGTCCGAGCGCCCCGCCCGTCCGGCCGCCGCCAGCCGCGACGGCCGTGCCGCCACGCCGGGCAAGGAAGCACGGCCCCCCAGCCGCATCGGCCGGCCGGCCCGCGCTCCCCGTGAAGCGCTCCCGGAGCTGGATGAGGTCCGGGCCGCCCCCTCGCCTGCTCCGGAGCCGGAAATCCCGCTGGGCTTCCGGGCGAAGCAGAAGCAGCGCAAGCAGGTGAAGGCGGAAGGGCGGGCGGAAAAGGCCGAAAAGCAGCGCCTGGCCGCCGCCAAGTCCGCGAAAAAACAGAAGCGGAAGTGATGAGCGGGCACGGCGCAATGGCCTTTCGCCGTGCCCGTAGTCCAGGGCGTGAACGCTCTTGCCCTCGACTCGCTCCCCATGGCCATCGGAATGCTGATGGCTGAGGACGCCGCCCCGCTCCCCTGGAAGGCGGACGTGCAGGCCGCCCGCAAGGGGGACCCGTCCGCTTTCGAAGCGCTCGTGCGCAGCGTGCAGCGCCCGGTGTACGGACTGGCGCTGCGCCTGCTGCAGAGCGAGGCGGAGGCCGCGGAGGTCGCGCAGGAGGCCCTGCTCCGCGCGTACCAGAACCTCCACCGCTACGACGACGCGCGCCCGTTCGACCTCTGGGTGCTCGCCATCACCCGCAACCTCTGCCTGGACCTGCTCCGCCGCCGCACCAAGGTGCGCACGGAGGAGCTGGAGCCCATGAAGGAGGTGCTCCCCAGCAATGAGGTGTCCCAGGAGGACGGGGCCATCGCGCGCGAGGAGCGGCAGTCGCTGGAGGCCGCCATGGAGACGCTCTCCGTGGACGACCGTGAGGTGCTGGCCCTCTATTACGTCCAGAAGCGCACCACGAAGGAGATCGCGCAGATCATGGGCTGCGCGCCCGGGACCATCATGGCGCGCCTGTTCCGGGCCCGTGAGAAGCTGCGCAAGAAGATGGCGCCCGCCGAGGAGGAGACGCGATGAGCCCCACCCCCTGCCCCGACCTGGAGGTCCTCTTCGCGGAGCTGGAGGCCGGTGAGGGCCCCGCCCTGGACCACGCCGCGGAGTGCGAGGCGTGCGCCGCCCTGATGGAGGACCACCGCCTGCTGGAGAACGACCTGTTCCGGCTGGCGGATCCGCTGCCGCCCCCGTCGCTGGTCGTGAACGTGATGGCCCGCGTCGCGGAGAGCCCCGTGCCCCAGCGCCGCGAGGTGTGGACGGGCCTGTGCATCCTGCTCACGTCCCTGGCAATGGGGCTGGGTGTCCTGTTCAGCAGTGACCGGGCGCTCGGCCGCATGGGCACCGCGTTCGCGGCCAGCGTGCGTGACGGCCGCGCGTTCGTGGAAGGGCTGTTCAGCGGTGCGCACGCCCTGTGGAGCACCGCGGGGCTGGCGGTGGCCTGCATCGTCGCGTTCGTCGTGTTCACGTCGCTGTTCGGCCTGAAGCGCCTGGCCGGCTCCCCTCCTCCGTCCCTCTCCGAAGCCTGAGCGTGACCATGAAGATCCTCCCCCGCCTGTTGCTTCCGACCCTCCTCCTCGGCGCCCCGGTGGCGCTCGCGGAAGGCGCCCCGGCCCCCGCCGCCGCCACCGCGCCGGCCCGCACCATCGACGTGAGCTTCCGCGGTTCGCTGCGGGACGCGCTCAAGACCTTCGCGGAGAAGGGCGGCCTCAACCTGGTCGTCACCGGCGACCTGGACACCCCCGCGGAGGTGCGGCTGCGCGGCATCAGCGCCGAGCAGGCCCTGCGCACCGTGGCCCGCGCCTACTCGCTCCACCTGGAGCAGGACGGCTCCATCTTCACGCTGCGCCCGCTCACCGCGAAGGAGAAGGAGTCCGGCGGGAGCGCGGCCGTGACGGCGCCCGCCGCGCCCCCCGCCCCGCCCGCGCCGCCGGCCCCCGCCGCGCCGCCCGACGTGGCGGTGGACGCGAACGCGACGCCCGAGGAGCGCGCCCTGGCCCGCGAAGAGGCGGAGCGCGCCCGCGAGGAGGCGCGCGAGGAGGCCCGGCAGGCCCGCGAGGAGGCCAAGCAGGCCGCGAAGGAAGAGGCCGAGGCCGCCAAGCAGCGCATCCGCGAGGAGATCCGCAGCTTCCGCGACAGCTTCAAGCACAAGAAGGGCAAGCGCGGCGCCCGGGACGTGGTGGCCCGCGGACAGAACCTGGAGGTGAAGGAGGGCGAGTCCGTGGAGAGCGCCGTCGTGTACGGCGGCAACCTCATCGTGAAGGGCACCGTGGAGGACGACGCGGTCGCCTTCGGCGGCAACCTGGAGATCCAGGGCCACGTGGAGGGAGACGCGCACGCCTTCGGCGGCAACGTCATCCTGGGGCCCAACGCGCAGGTGGAGGGTGACGTGTCCGCCTTCGGCGGCCAGGTGCAGAAGGCGGACGGCGCCAGGGTGGAGGGCAGCCTGGAGTCCTTCGGCGGCGCGGGCCTGGGCCGCATGGTGGCGGGTGAGATCAAGCGCGGCATGCAGGACGTGCAGAACCACGACGCGTCCGTGGACCACGACGACGATGACGACCGCGACAGCCGCGGCGGCGGCCTGGCGTCCTTCATCCTCCAGTTCGCGCTGCTCTTCGGCCTGGGCTTCCTGGGGCAGATGTTCTTCCCGGCGCGCATGAAGGAGCTGGGGGATGAGATCCGAGCCAACCCCGCCCGCAACTTCTGGGTGGGCCTGGTCGGCATGGCGGCCCTCATCCCGCTGACCATCGTCCTGTGCGTCACGCTCATCGGCATCCCGGTGGCGTTCGCCCTGCTGGTCGCCTCCATGCTGGGCACGGCGCTGGGCTACGCGGCCGTCGCCAGCGAGGTGGGCACGCGGCTGCCGGTGCTGCGCGGCAGGAAGACGCAGGCGGTGGTGCTCGCCCTGGGCCTGGGCCTCATCCTCCTGGTGAGCCACATCCCGGTGCTGGGCGTGGTCCTCAACCTCATCCTCACCCCGCTGGCCTTCGGCGCGGTCATCCGCACCCGGTTCGGCTACCGCGGCCGGGGCATGCCGGAGCCCATCTTCCCCCGGAGCGAGAACCCGGTTTGACGCACCCGGCCTCACGGCCACCCGGGCTTGCCACACCGCATCATGAAGCCCCGCTCCCGAGCGCACCGGGAGTGGGGCTTTTCCTTCTCCAACAAGCCCCACGCTCGCGCGCCATCACCTGCGCTGTCGTGACCGGGTGTTGGCGGCGGGCGGGCGGGCGCTGACAGGCTTTGACCGGCTCCGTCGGGTGCGCCATTTTGCGCGGCACCCATGCGACGCCTCCCAGACGCAACCCCGCGCGGCAGGGCCATCACCGTGGACCTCGAGGGCGAGAGCATCCCCGCCATCGAAGGCGAGCCGGTGGCGTGCTCCCTCATCGCCGCGGGCGAGAACGTCCTCTCCCGCTCCGTGAAGTACCACCGCCCGCGCGGCCCGTACTGCTTCGCCGCGGCCTGCTCGCACTGCCTCATGCGCGTGGACGGACTGCCCAACGTCTACACCTGCCGCACCCCCGCGAAGGAGGGCATGCGGCTGGAGCGGCAGAACGCGTACCCGTCCGCGAAGGTGGACATCTTCGAGACCATCGACTGGTTCTTCCCCAAGCGGCTGGATCACCACGAGATGTTCGCGGGCGTGCCGGTGGCGGAGGACGTGATGGCGCGCGTGGCCCGGCAGTTGGCCGGCCTGGGCCTGTTGCCCAAGGAGGCGGGCCCGGCGCCCCTGCCCCCGCGCACCTTGCACACCTCCGTCGCGGTGGTGGGCGGCGGCGCGGCGGGCCTGGAGGCGGCGCGGGTGCTCGCCGGACAGGGCGTGCCCTTCCTGCTCTTCGAGCGCGACGCGAACCTGGGCGGACGGCTGGCCCACGGCGCCCCGGAGGACGGCGCGCCCTTCGTGCCGGAGGCCACCGCGTTCCCGCAGGGCAGCGTGGTGCGCGACGCCACCGTCATCGGCCTGTATGACGACGAGCACGGCCGCTACCTGGCGGTGACCGCGCGGGAGGCCGCGAACCTGCGGCTGCTCAAGGTCTACGCGAAGCGCTTCCTGCTCACGGTGGGCGGCCATCCCCCCACCCTCCCCTTCGAGAACAACGACCTGCCCGGCGTCCTCGCGGGCCGCGCGGCGAGCCTGCTCCTGCGCAAGCACGGCGTGGCGCCCCGGGTCGCGGCGCTGGTGGGCCACGGCCCGGAGCTGCACGCGCTGGCGCACCTGTTCACCCAGCGCGGCGTGGAGGTGGCGGCGGTGGTGGACCTGAAGGGCCCGCTGCCCGCGAACGCGCACCCCAAGGCCGTCGTGGGCGACGGACTCAAGGCCCACGGCCTGCGCGGCGTCACGGCGCTGAGCTTCACGCCCCAGGGCGGGCGCAAGCAGAAGGTGTCGTGCGACGCGGTGGTGGTGTCCGTGCCGGTGGCGCCGGGCTTCGAGCTGGCGCGCCAGGGCGGCGCGAAGGTGGAGTTCGACGCGGACGCGGGCCACTTCCGGGTGGAGGCGGACGCGGACGGGCGCACGCAGGCGGCGGACGTGTTCGTCGCGGGCGACGTGGCGAAGCCCGGCACGGCGAAGGACGCCGCGGCCATGGGCGCAAGAGCGGCCCGGGCGCTGCTGGGAGGGCTGTCATGAGCAAGGCGCTCGTCTGCACCTGCGAGGACGTCACCGTCACGGACGTGGAGCACGCCATCGAGCGCGGCTACCACGACGTGGAGTCGGTGAAGCGCTACACGGGCTTCGGCACCGGCATCTGCCAGGGCAAGAGCTGCCACGCCGCGGTGGCCGCGCTGCTCAAGCAGAAGGCCCCGGCGCTCAAGCCGGAGGGCGTGGTGCCCTTCACGCCGCGCCCGCCGCTGTACCCCACGGAGCTGCGCGTGCTCGCCAGCGCGCCGGTGGACGAGTCCGTCCCGCCCGTGGGCGGCGTGCCCCAGGAGCTGGAGCACTTCCCGTCCGCGCTGCGCCCGGAGGGGCCGGTGCCCCAGAAGGCGAAGGTGGTCATCATCGGCGGCGGCATCATGGGCCTGTCGCTGGCGTACAACCTGGCCCTGCGCGGAGAGACGGACGTCGTCGTGCTGGAGCGCGGCTACCTGTGCGCGGGCGCGTCCGGCCGCAACGGCGGCGGCGTGCGCATGCAGTGGGGCACCCCGGCGCTCATCGAGCTGGCCAAGCGCTCCATCGACCTGATGAAGGGCTTCGCGCGCGAGCTGGGCGTCAACGTCTGGCTGCGCCAGGGCGGCTACCTCTTCCTGGCCAAGCGCAAGGACACCGCGTACCGCCTGGATCGCAACGCCGCCCTGCACAACAGGTACGGCGTGCCCACGCGCATCATCACCGCGGACGAGGCGCGGCAGATCGTCCCGGACCTCACGATGAAGGACTGCGTGACGGCGGCCTACAACCCGGAGGACGGCGTCATCTTCCCCTGGGCCTTCCTGTGGGGCTACGCGCAGGGCTGCGTGAAGCGCGGCGTGAAGGTGGAGACGTACACCAACGTCACCGGCTTCGAGACGAGCAACGGCCAGGTGCGCAAGGTGAAGACGGACCGGGGCGACATCGCCTGCGACACCGTCGTGCTCGCCTCCGGCGCGTGGAGCCCCGCGGTCGCGAAGCTGGCGGACGTGAAGCTGCCCAACGAGCCGCACCGCCACGAGATCCTCAGCACCGAGCCGCTCAAGCCCTTCCTGTCGCCGCTGGTGTCGGTGCTCGACACCGGCCTGTACTTCAGCCAGTCCATGCGCGGTGAGATTGTCGGCGGCATGGGCGACCCGAAGGAGCCCGCCGGCCCCAACATGGGCAGCACCCTGCGCTTCGTGGCGCGCTTCGCCCAGGCCCTCACGGAGCAGCTCCCGCACGTGGGCCAGGTGAAGGTGCTGCGCCAGTGGGGCGGCCTCTACGACGTCACCCCGGACAACAACCCCATCCTCGGGCGCACCCCCGGCCTGGACAACCTGCTCCAGTTGTCCGGCTTCGTGGGCCACGGCTTCATGATGGCCCCCGCCGTCGCGGAGCGGATGGCCCAGTGGATGACCTCCGGCGGCTCCGACGAGCTCTTCACCCGCTTCAACCTCCGCCGCTTCGAGGAAGGCACCCTCGAGCGCGAGGACATGATCATCGGCTGAAGAATTCCGCCCTGCCCGCCCCTGTCTCCGCCTGGGACAGGGGCGCGCCCCGGATGCCCGCAAAAGCGGCACTCCATGAAAATCACGCAAGTCCCCGGGATGGCTGGGGATTCGCCGGGGAACGTGACGTTTCTTTACAAACGCAACCGGGTTGCACGGAGCATCCACGCTCCACCGTCACGGGGGCGTGACGGCGGGTCTCCTCTGGCGGGCCTCCTGGCACGGGGCGTGCCTGGGGAACCCGCGCCGCGCAATGCCGCGCGGGGGGAGAGTCAGAGATGGCCGCGAAGAAGCTCGTGGGTGCGATGCTGGTGATGGGCCTGACGGCGTGTGGCTCCGTGGAGCCCCTGGACGTGCCGGACGCGGAGCCCAACGAGGCGCTGGCGTCGCAGGAGTCCAACGTCATCGTGGGCACGCTGAACTGGGTGAGCGCCACGTCCCTCACGGGCACGCAGCGCACCCGGTCGCTGGCGGTGGGCTACCTCTCCATCCCGGCGGTGGGCAGCCGCTGCACGGCGTGGCTCGTCTCCAACGACGTGGTCATCACCAACAACCACTGCGTGGGCAGCGCGTCGGAGGCGGTGGGCGCGCGCGTGTCGTTCAACTACGAGGACGGCGTCGCGTCCGCCTCGCGCGTCTGGTACTCGTGCGCCACGTTCATCAAGACGTGGAGCACGGACGACATGACGGCGCTGCGCTGCGCGGCCGTCAACGGCCAACTGCCCGGCCAGGTGTACGGCTTCCTCACCGTCTCCGGCACCAACGCGGCGACGAATGACAGCGTGTACGTCGTGAACCAGAACTGCGACTACTACACGACGCCGTCCTGCACGCCGACGAAGAAGTCCTCGCCGGGCAAGGTGCTCAACGGCAGCTACAGCACCACGGACATCTCCTACGACGCGGACACGCTGGGCGGCTCGTCCGGCTCGCCCGTCATCTCCACGGCCACGAACCAGGTGGTGGCGCTGCACCACATCGGCATCGGCGGCAACTCGCAGGGCCGCGGCACGGCCAACACCGGCGTGAAGGCCACGCGCGTGAAGGCGCGCCTGGCGGAGATCGGCCTGTAGCCGCCACGCCGCTACGTGGCGGACGAAGGCTCTCCTCCGGCCAGCAGCACCGGCCGGGGGGGCGCATCCGGGCCGGTGGGCCCGGACGGGTTCAGGAGCAGCGTCCGCTTGAGGCCGCCCAGCGCCAGCCGCCCCAGGCCGCGCTTGAAGGAGCGCGGCAGGAAGCGCAGCAGCCGCATCACCCAGCGGTGCCCCAGGCCGGGGTACACCACCGCCTCGCCCCGCTCGAAGCCCGCCAGGGCCTCGCGGGCGCACTGGCGCAGGGACAGCTCGAAGAACGGCGACACCTCGCCCTCCAGGTGCGGCTCCAGCGCCAGCGGGCCGGGGGCCACGAAGGTGACGGGGATGCCCGCGTCCTTCAGCTCCAGGCGCAGGGATTCGCTGAAGCCGTCCAGGAAGCGCTGCGTGGCGGCGAACGTCACCGCGCCCGGGAGGAACAGGCGCGCCGCGCCCGAGCCCACCGTGAGGATGCCGCCCCGCCCGCGCTCCAGCATGGGGCGCAGCAGGCGGTGGGTGATCATGGCCGGCGCCAGCACGTTCGCCTGCACCAGCTCCTCGATGCGCCTCCAGCGCTCGTCCGCGTACAGCCCGCTGGAGGCGTAGTCCGCGTTGTTGATCAGCACGTCCACGCGGACGTAGTGGCGCTCCAGGTGTTCGAAGAGCGCGTCCACGGCGCGCGGATCATCCATCCGGCACGCGCGGACCATCACCCCCAGGGTGGGGTTCTGGACGAGCAGCTCCTCCCTCAGGCTGCCCAGGTCGTCCACGTCGCGCGCGACGAGCACCAGGGTCCTGACCCGCGGGGAGAGGAGCCGGGCGAGCTCGCGGCCGATGCCGCCAGCAGCGCCGATGATGAGCACGGTACCGTTGTCGATGGGAGGGCGCATATGGGGGCAGGACCTCGGACAGGAAGGTGCCCATGCGCGGGGCACCCTGCGTGCCCGCCCCGCTGCTCGGCCCTCCCTGGATGCCCCCTTGCCCTGGCGGCGGGCGGGCATCTACCTTCCAGCGCTCCCGCAGCAGGAGGACACCCATGCCTGGCCCTTCACGCATCCTCGTGCCGGTGGACCTGAAGGACGGTTCCCGGTCCGTCGTGGACTACGCGCTGCAGCTCGCCCGCCCCTTCGGCGCGACGGTGGACGTGCTGCACGCCTGGGAGCCGCCGCAGTACGTGGCGCCGGACCTGCTGGTGGCCTCGCCCGGCTGGGACGCCACGTCGCTGGAGGCGATGGCGCGCGACACCGCGGGCAAGGAGCTGGAGGCGCTCTTGCGCAAGGTGGACGGCAGCGCGCCGGTGGCGCTGTCCCACCGCGTGGTGATTGGCGAGGCGGGCAACGTGGTGCTGGAGGAGGCCGAGCGCGGGAAGTACGACCTCATCGTGATGGGCACGCACCAGCGCAAGGGGCTCACCCGCATGCTGCTGGGCAGCGTGGCGCAGAAGGTGGTGGGCCACGCCGCCTGCCCGGTGCTCACCCTGCACGTCAGCCCGGAGTAGCGCGGCTAGCGGCTCCTGCGCCCGCTAGGGCTCCGCCCACTGGCGCAGGAGGTTGTGGTACACGCCCGTGAGCATCACCAGCGCGGGGCTCTTGGGCACCTCGCGGGTGAGCTGCATGATGGACGTGTCCATGTCGAAGAGCAGCGCGCGCTTCCCCGCGTCGCGGATCATGCTCTGGACCCAGAAGAACGACGCCAGCCGCACCCCGCGCGTCACCGGCGTGACGTGGTGCAGGCTGGTGGACGGGTAGACGACGAGGTCCCCCGCGGGCAGCTTCGCCGAGTGGTTGCCGTAGGTGTCCTCCACCACCAGCTCCCCGCCGTCGTAGCTGTCCGGCTCGCTGAGGAAGAGCGTGGCGGACACGTCCGTGCGCAGGCGCTGGTTCGTGCCCAGGATGGGCCGGATGGCGTTGTCCACGTGCGAGCCGAAGTCCATCCCCTGCTCGTAGCGGTTGAACAGCGGCGGGAAGACGCGCTGGGGCAGCACGGCGGAGATGAACAGCGGGCTCTTCTCCAGGCCGGCCAGCACCAGGTCCCCCAGCTCCCGGGCCGCGGGGCTGCCTTCGGGGAGCTGGAGGTTCTTCTTCACCTGCGCGGACTGCCGGCCCGCGGTGGTCCGGCCATCCTCCCACGCCGCCTTGTCGAAGACGGCGCGGCAGTGGGCCACCTGCTCGGGCGTGAGGACCTGCGGGATGTGCACCATCATGATGAAGGTCCTCCTACGCCCGGCGGGTGACGCGCGCGACTAGAACCGCACGTGCGCGGAGAGCAGCGCCGACACGCCGTCCGCCGGCACGGCCTGACCGCCGTAGTACGCGTCGTAGTAGAGCTTGTCGGTCAGGTTGTAGACGTTGAGCTGCAGGTCCACCTTCTGGATGGAGTACGACGCGAACGCGTCGAAGCGCCAGTAGTTGGGCACCTTGCTGAGCACGACCGTCGCGTTGGCCGGGTTGTTCACCGTGGCCACGTCCTGGTACGTGGCGCCACCGCCCACGGACAGCGTGTCCAGGATGGCGTACGTGGTCCACAGCGAGAAGCTGCGCTTGGGCGTGTTCACCAGGCGCTGGCCCTCCAGGAAGTCATTGGAGTGCTCCCGGATGCTCGCGTCCAGGAACGTGTAGTTGGCGAACACGTTCCAGCGGCGCACCGGCGAGCCGGCGATGCCGAGCGCGTAGCCCTGCACCCGCTGCTTGCCCTCCAGCACCGTGGGCGGGCCGTCCGGATCCGAGTTGGGCACGCGCGCGTTCAGCTTGTTCGTGCGGAAGAGGGCGGCGTTGACGCTCAGGCGCTCCTGGATGAGGTCGGACTTGGCGCCGATCTCGAAGGTCTCGTTCTTCTCCGGATCCAGCGTGACGGTGTCGTTGGCCAGCGTGGCCAGCTCCGCGCTCGGGTTCTGGGAGGTGCCGTACATGCCGTAGACGCTGGTGTTCTCCGCCGGGTGGAGCACCAGGCCCACGCGCCAGTTGAACAGGCTGTTCTCCTGCTCGAAGGCCGCCACGTCACCCGTCGCGGCATGGGTCTCGTAGTCGCTGTGCAGGTTGTCCAGGCGCACGGTGCCCAGGACCTCCACGTACCTGCCCACCTGGATCTGATCCGACGCGTACGCGCCCAGGTTCCACTGGCGGCTGTAGTTGGTGGCGCCCGGGACGCGGTTCACGCCGGACAGGTCCGGGGTGGGGTCCGGATCGAACAGGTCCGCCGGCAGGTTGCCGCTGGCCGTGGTGAGGTTGACGCGGCCCAGCTCCCGCTGCTCGCGCGACACGTCCAGGCCTAAGTTGGCGGTGTGCTTGAGGAAGCCCGTGTTGAACACGCCGCGCACGTCCAACTGGTCCGCGAAGTACATGTTCTCCATGGACGTCTCGAAGCGCTGACGGCCGATGGTGGTGGGGTTGGTGGCCGGCGTCAGGCCGCGCGGCGCGGTGGGCCGGGCGAAGCGGTCCACGCCGCCGTAGCGCAGCGTGTTCGTCAGGCGGAAGGTGTCGCCCAGGTCCGCCAGGAGGCGCGCCGTGCCGATGTGCACGTTCACGAGCTCCGCGTCGCTGTCCTTCACGCCGTAGAAGTTCTCGCGGGGCACGTCCAGGGTGACGCCCACGGGGTAGCCGTTGAAGTATGGCTGGCCGTAGTCCGGCACGCTGTCCTCGTGCTGGTAGAAGTAGTCCACTTCCAGGGCGACCTTGTCCGCCAACTGGAAGCGCGCGGACGGCGCGATGCCCGCCCGGTTCTCCTTCACGACGTCACGGCCCGCGACGCCCGCCAACTGGCCCACGGCGCTCACGCGGAACTGGATGCCGTCGGAGAGCTCCTGGTTGACGTCCGCCTCGATGCGGCCGATTGGCGCCGTGCCGCCGGACAGGCGCAGGTCCGTGAAGGAGCCCTTGCGCGCCTTCTTCGTCACCAGGTTGATGGCGCCGCCCGTGGAGCCGCGGCCGAACAGCACCGACGACGGGCCGAAGTAGACCTCCACGCCCTCCAGGTTGAACGTGTCGCGGGTGAACCAGCCCAGGTCACGCACGCCGTCGCGCAGCGTGTCCGTCTGGGCGGAGAAGCCGCGCAGCGAGAAGGAGTCACCCTGGCGGCCACCCTCGCCCGCCGTCACCGTGATGCCGGACACGTTGCGCAGGGCATCGCGCAGCGTCGTCGCCTGCTGCTCCTCCATCACGCGCTCGGGGACCACCGTGATGGTCTGCGGCGTGTCCACCAGCGGCCGGGGCAGGCGCGTCAGGCTGGGCTCCGTGACGTTGTACTTCTGCGTCTCGCCTTCCACGGACACCTCCGGCAGCACGTACGCGTCGTCCGCGCCGGCCTCCTCCGCCGTCGCGTCCGCCGTGGGCGCGGACTCCGGGGTGCGCTCGGGGGCCGGGGCCTCCTGGCCCACGGGGGCGGGCTCCGCCGGCCGGGACTCCTGCACCGGCGCCGCCGCCTCACCCGTCACCGGCGTCTCCTGCGCCACGGCGCCACCCGCCGCCAGGGCGGAGGCGAGGCCTACGGCGGCGGGCCCCCAGGGCCAGAGCGCGCCACGCACGCCGCCAGGGTTGCCATGCGTGGAGCGGATACCAGTACGACCGGGCTTTGCTGTGGACACGAATCCCCTCGGGAAGGAAGCACTGCCTAGATGAGAATGATTCTCATATGCAGGACCCCGTTGCTCGATACAAGAAATTTCTTCCCGTCGACACAACAAGGAGCAAAGGCAGACAGATGGCCCTGCACTGCTTTGCATCAGACGGACGAATGCCACATGCCGCCGGGTGAAGACGACGAAGCCCGGAGCCGCGCTCGCGGTCCGGGCCTCGGGGATGCGTGGGCTTGCCGAGCCGCGACTTCAGGCGGCGTTCGTCTTCGACTCCGCGGGCGGCGCCACCGGGATCTCGGGGGCCACGGGCTGCGTCTTGCGGCGCGGGACGAAGCGGCGCCAGGAGAGCGCGTAGCCGGTGTAGACGAGGAAGACGGCGCCGAAGGACGCGAGCGCCGCGATGAGCTGGCCCATCCACCCCAGCGCCTCGCCGGTGTGCAGGAAGCGCAGCCACGTGCGCAGCTTCCGGCCGCTGTTGAAGTCCGCGTACGTCTCCGTCTTCAGGGACTGGGCCGTGTACGGATCCAGCGACACCGTGTTGGTGGCGAAGAGCGGCCAGCGCTCCTGCTCGCGGACGGTGAAGACGCTGGCCTGCGGGCCCTTCGGACCGCCGCGCCCCTCCGCGCGCCCTTCGCCACGCGGGCCCCCCTCGCCTCGCGGAGCACCTTCGGGACGGCCACCGGGGCCTCCGGCGCCCTGGGGCGTGGCCAGGCGCAGGGTGATGGCCTCCCAGGCGTTGGACTGCTTCATCACGGCCGCGAACTGCGCATCCAGCGGCTGGGGCTGCGTCCCCGGCGCGGGCGTGGGCACGGCCACGGGCGCCGAGGCGGCGGGCCCCTGCGCCGCGGGCGGCTCGTTGCCGGTGAGCGTGAAGACCAGGTTCGACGCCCACTTGTAGGAGATCACCGCGCCGGACGCGGTCAGCACCACCAGCACGGGCAGCGACCAGAAGCCGATGACGTTGTGCCAGTTGAAGTCGCGCGCCTTGCCCTTGAGCCCGCGGCGGAACCACAGGATGGGCCGCAGGGCGCGCGGGTTCCACTTGCGCGGCCACCACAGGAAGATGCCGGTGAGGCCCAGGAACAGGAACGCCAGGTTGGCCACGCCGGTGACGGCCTTGCCCACGGCGCGGCTGTCGCCCGACGCCGCGAGCCAGCGGTGCAGCTCCTCCATCGTGTGGAAGAACGAGCGCCAGCCCCGCGCGCCCTGCTCACGCACCTCGCCGGTGTAGGGGTGGACGTAGACGGCGGCGCCGCGGCCCAGGGCCACCGTCACCATGCTGTCCGGCTCCGAGGACACCGTCACGCCGGAGGGCGGCACGGCGGGCTTCGCCTCCTTCGCCTTCGCGATCATCTGCTCCAGCGTCAGGCGCGCGGCCCCCTCCGCGGGAGGCGCCGCGTGGCGGGCGTCACGGTCCGCCCAGTCGACGATCTGCGACTCGAACGCGATCGCCGCGCCCGTGAACGACATGACCGCGACCACGAGCCCCACGACGAGGCCGCAGACCAGGTGGATCCAGAAGAGAATCGAGCGGAGCTTGGGGTTCATGAAGGCTTCTTCGGGACCGCGAAGGGGACTACCTCAGGGCGAACTTCACCGGGATCACGACCTTCACGCGCACCGGCGCGCCGTCATGTCCCAGGGCGGGCGAGAAGCGCCAGCCCGCCACGGACTCGAGCGCGGCCTCGTCCAGCCCCGGCACCGAGCGATGGATGCGCGGCGAGCCCGGCTCCACCGCGCCGTTCGTGCCAATGACCACCATCACCATCACCACGCCGGTGATTCCGTCCTCGCGGGCGCGGCGCGGATACTCCGGCTTGCCGGACAGCAGCACCGGCAGCTTCATCACCTCGCGCGGCGTGTAGATGGGCGGCGCGGTGCCCTGCCCGCCGACCTTGCCGCCCACGACTCCGCCCACCACGCCCCCGACGACGCCGCCCACCGCGCCGTCCGGCACGCCCGGACCCGCGGGCGCCTGCGACGCGACCGCGGCCACCTCCGTCGCGGCCGGGGTCTCCACCTGCTCCACCACCGGCTCCGGCTCCTTCACCGGCTCCGGGACCTTCGCGGGCACCACCAGCTCCTGCCGCTTCGGGCGAGGCTTCTGCACCACCGGCTTAACCGGCTCCGCGGCCGCCTTCTTCAGCGCGCCGCCACCCAACGGCGGCGGAGGCGGCGCGTAGGCCATCAACACCAGCTCCGGCTCCGGCTTCCTGGGCTCGGGCACGGGGCGGCCCGGCATCATCAACCCCACCGCCACCGCCAGCACGTGCGCCACGGTCGCGGTCAGCAACGCCCCGCTCCAGCGCCCCCATCCCCCCTCCGCCGTCGCCGTGGCGGACTGGAAGAGTCCCGCCGGGCTCCGCACCGGATCCGCACGGACCGTCACAGCCTGCGGCAGTGTCGGGGCAGCACCCAATCCGTCGTCGAAGTTGAGAATGGTTCGCATTTTCGGTTGCCGAAAGGGGATATCTCCGATGGGGTGGCAACGTCAATCTGGCGCGATGCTGAAATCGTCCCGGGACGCCATCACCTGACGTTTTCGTCGCCAAGGGCGCGATTTTCCGAGGTGCGTCCGCACCCTGCTGCGTATAAAGGCAATCCGCCGACCTGTTTTCTGTCGTTGCCCGACTGTCGCATCGGGTGCGACACGCTTAGCCCCCCCATCCATGACGCCGGTCCCTTCCCACACCGGGCGTGAAGCCCCCCGCGAGGCCAGGTTCGCCCTGGCGGCGGTCGTGTGCGCGGCGGTGCTGGCCTGGTTCCTGGGGATGGTGGGGCTGCCGTCCGCGCCCCGTCACGGCGCCCACCCGGAGGCCGCGGCGTCACGGACGCATGCGCTGTCGCGCGCGCCTTCCACCCCGAAGCTGGGGTGGGAGGAGGCGGGGCTGCTGCATGGCTCGCACGTGGCCGCGCCACGGACGGGTACGCGCGATCAGGTGGACGGCGATGGCACCGGCCTGCGCCCCTCGACGCCGTTCACGCCCCGGCTGGACACGCTGCGCGCGATCCTCGCGCGCCATGACGCGCGGATGCTGGCGCGGGCCGAGGGCCTGCTTGCCCGGGCGCTCCCCTCCCGGCTCACGCCGCTGGCGGACCGTCCCCGGACGGTGAACTGCCCGGCGCAGGGCCCGCCCGTTTGGGGCTGAGCGGTTCTTCCGCGTCCCGCTTCCCCTGTTCACGGGAGCGCGCCCGTCTCCGCCCTGGTGTGACCCCTGGGGCTCGGGCGGGCAGGCCCTTCCCACGACACGAACCTTCCCACACGCGGTGCGCCCTTCGCGGCCGCGCGAGGCCCTTTTTCCCATGTCTTCCTCCCCTTCCCCCGAACCCACCCCCTCCTCCCCGCCGCAGGCCCAGCAGGGCGGCGCCACCCACGATCAGTGGCAGGGCGCGCGCCTGTTGTGGAGCGGACTGCTGTGCCTGCTCATCATCGCCGGGGCCATTGCCCTCGAGCGATGCGGTTGAGTCCGCCCTAACTTCCTGAGGATCCGGCCCCGCGCAGCGCGGGCGGGGCCGGTCATCGAGAGCCCATCACCTCCAGAGGCGCCCCCATGCACGACGCCCACGCGTTCCTCCAAGCCCTCGCCACCGTCCTATGTGTCGCGGCGGTCACCACGGTCCTCTTCCAGCGCCTGCGCCAGCCGGTGGTGCTGGGCTACATCCTCGCGGGCTTCATCATCGGGCCGCACGTCCCCATCCCATTGGTGGCGGACCCTGGCATCGTGCAGACGCTGTCGGAGCTGGGCGTCATCCTGCTGATGTTCTCCCTGGGGCTGGAGTTCAGCCTGCGGCGGCTGTTCCAGGTGGGGCCCACCGCGGGGCTCACCGCCGTCATCCAGTGCAGCGTGATGGTGTGGCTGGGCTTCATCATCGGCCGCGCCTTCGGCTGGACGATGCTGGAGAGCCTGTTCACCGGCTGCTGCATCGCCATCTCCAGCACCACCATCATCGCCAAGGCGTTCGACGAGCAGAACATCCGGGGCGCGCTGCGCGGCATCGTGGTGGGCATCCTCATCGTGGAGGACCTCATCGGCATCCTGCTGATGGCCATGCTCACGGCGGTGTCCAGCGGCACCGGCCTGTCCGCCGGGGACCTGGCGTACACGGTGGGCCGGCTGGCCGCGTTCCTCGTGGGCCTGGTCGCCATTGGCCTGTTCGTCGTGCCCCGGTTGATGCGCTACATCACGAAGCTCCAGCGGCCGGAGACGACGCTCGTCACCAGCGTGGGCATCTGCTTCGCGGGCGCGCTGCTGGCGCAGACGTTCGGCTACTCGGTGGCGCTGGGTGCGTTCCTCGCGGGCTCGCTGGTGGCGGAGTCCGGCGAGGGCAAGGAGATCGAGCACCTGGTGCAGCCGGTGCGCGACCTGTTCGGCGCGGTGTTCTTCGTGTCGGTGGGCATGCTGATCGACCCGGCGCTCATCCGCGAGCACTGGCTGGCCATCGCGGTGCTCACCGGCGTGGTCATCGGGGGGAAGATCCTCAGCGTGTCGCTGGGCGCGTTCTTCACGGGCAACGGCACGCGCACGTCCGTGCAAGCGGGCCTGAGCCTGTCCCAGATTGGCGAGTTCTCCTTCATCATCGCGGGCCTGGGCCTGTCGCTGAAGGCGACGGGCACGTTCCTCTACCCGGTGGCGGTGGCCGTGTCCGCCATCACCACGCTGACGACGCCGTGGCTCATCCGCGCGTCGGGGCCCATCGCCAACTGGGTGGACCGCAAGCTGCCGGCGCCGCTCCAGACGTTCGCGTCGCTGTACGGAAGCTGGGTGGAGAACCTGCGCACGTCGCCGCGCCAGAAGACGGTGGGCGCGCGCGTGCGGCGCATGGGGCTCTTGATGCTGCTGGACGCGGCGTTCATCACCATCATCGTCATTGGCACGTCGGTGCTGCTGCCCCAGGTGACGGAGTTCATCGACGAGCGCATGGGCTGGGGCAAGACGCTGACGCCGTGGATCGTCATCGGCCTGTCCACGGCGCTGGCCCTGCCCTTCTGCGTGGGCATCGTGCGCATGGGGCGGCGGCTGGGCGTGGTGCTCGCGGAGGGCGCGCTCCCGGCCGCGGCCAACGGCAAGGTGGACCTGGCGGCGGCGCCCCGGCGGGTGCTGGTGGTGGCGCTCCAGTTGGCCAGCGTCTTCATGGTGGGCGTGCCGGTGCTGGCCATCACCCAGCCGTTCCTGCCCGGCGTGCCCGGCGCGGTGATCCTGCTGGTGTCCCTGGGGGTGATGGGCTTCGCCTTCTGGAAGAGCGCCACGAACCTGCAGGGCCACATGCGCGCGGGCGCGCAGGTCATCGTGGAGGCGCTCGCGGCCCAGTCCCACGCCAAGGGCGACGAGGACGAGCCGTCACCGGACGTGCTGCACGGCGTGCGTCAGATGCTGCCCGGCATCGGCGAACCGGAGTCGGTGGCGCTCGGCGAGTCCAGCGCGGCGGTGGGCCGGACGCTGGCGGAGCTCAACCTGCGCGGGATGACGGGGGCCACGGTGCTGGCCATCCGGCGGGGCGACGCGGGCGTGCTGGTGCCCACCGCGCAGGAGGTGCTGCGCGCGGGTGACATCCTCGCGCTCGCGGGGACGCACGAGGCCATCGACGCGGCGAAGGACGTGCTCGGCTGACGCGGGGCACCGGACGCAATGGGGGACGCGGCCGTCCGTAGCAAGGGCATGCCGCTCCCCTTCCGTCTTCCGGAGGTCTCCGCCATGCGTCGCCCGCTCCTGCCCACCCTGCTGCTCGCCTGCACGCTGGCCGTTCCCGCCCTGGCGGCGGAGCCGGCGAAGAAGCCGGCCAAGGCCCCCGCCAAGGCCATCTGCGTCAACGTCAAGGACGGGAGCAAGGCGGTCCAGGGGACGAACCTGGTCATCGAGCCCGGGGAGAAGATCAAGGACGCGGTCGCCGTGGACGGCGACGTCATCGTGAAGAAGGGCGCGGTGGTGGACAACGACGTGGCCGCCATCCGGGGCCGCGTCATCCTGGAGCCCGGCGCGAAGGTGAAGGGCGACGTGGTGTCCATTGGCGGCGAAGTGCGGGTGTCCGCGGGCGCGCACGTCGACGGGAACGCGACGGCGCTGGGCGGCAAGCTCCAGGTGGGCAGGAAGGAGGACGTGGGCGGGGAGCAGACCTCCTTGTCCCTGGTCTTCAACGGCGACGAGCTGGTGAAGGAGTTCATCGGCAAGGCGCTCGACGAGGACGCGGGCAAGTGCCACATCCTCGACGACGACGATGACGACGGTGACAAGGACGTCTGAGCCGTCCTCCCGCGTGTCAGGGGGCCCCCGTCACTTCCATTCCGGCGGGGGCTTGCGCGTGGCGCGGCGGCGCGAGCGGGGTTGCAGGTGCACCTCGTCCCCCCGGCACACGCGCACGCGCAGGAAGCGCTGGAGCTGCTCCAGGGCCAGGTCGTGGTCCTTGTCGCTCTCCGCGCAGCAGCAGTCGCTGAGCACGGTGATCTTGTATTCGTGCATGTGCGCGTCGTGGGCGCTGAAGAAGACGCACAGGTTGGTGGCGATGCCCGCGAGCAGCAGCTTCTTCGTGCCCAGGTGCTCCAGGAGGGGCACCAGCGACGTGGCGAAGAAGGCCGAGTGCTTGGGCTTGAGGATGAAGTAGTCATCCGGCCGGGGCTTGAGCGCGCGGGCGACCCGCTGGCCCCGGCTGTCCCGCCGGGTGCAGTGCTTGTAGACGTCCGTGAAGTTGCTGCGCCACAGGTCGAAGTTGTCGTTGACGTAGATGACCGGGACGCCCGCCGTGCGCATCCTCTGAGCGAAGGGGCCCAGGCGCTCCACCATGCGCAGCGCCCAGGGCAGGACGTTCTCCCCGCCGGGGAACTCCAGGTCGTTGATGACGTCGATGATGAGCAGCGCGGTGTCATGCCGCCGCTCGTGCGGCGTGCGCGTCTGCTTCCGGACCGCCTGGCGCGGCTTCGTCACGTCCACCTCCTCGTGGCGGAAGACTAATCATCGGCGGGCGGGAGGCGGAGCCCCTGGGGGGCACTGTTCGTTTTGACGAAATGCGGCAGCGGCCACGACCTCGGCCCATCGTGCTCGACCTGTCGAAGTACGATGGCGTCAGCGTGCTCGCCATGGCGGCGCTCATCATCGCGCTCGCGGGGGCCTTCTCCCTGAGAACGCTGCGCCGCCACTCCCGCCGCCGTTGAGAGACCTTCTATCGCCGGGTGCGGCGGGGCCTCCACACGACTCCCGCGAGCAGCCACCAGGCCAGGACACCCGGAAGCGCGGTGGCGCCGGCACTGCAACCGCCGGAATCATCCTCGTCGGGATCCGTCACCGTGCCGCCGTCCTGAACGGGCCCCGCGTCCGCGCCACTTCCCCCGTCCGGCCTGGCTCCGGCATCCGGCTGGGAGCCCGCGTCCACGGCGCTGCCCGCGTCCGCCTGGGTGCCAGCGTCAGGGATTGATGACGCCTGGACCCGGACCTGGAACGTCTGGACCGCATCCGGCGACTGTCCATTGCTGGCGCGCACGGAGACGGTCGCGGTCGCTTCGGTCGCGGGCGTCCAGGACAGACGCCCACTCACAGGGTCCAGCGTCATGCCTTGCGGCCCCTGCACCAGCGTCAGCGACGGCGCGGGCTTCCCGATCGCCGTGACCGTGTACGCATAGGGCTTTCCCACTGTCGCCTGCGTCACGGGCGCGGAGGTGATGGCAGGCGCGCCGGCCACGTCCCTGGCGATGACGGTGACCACCCGCGAGGTGAGGCCCGGCGAGGACACCGTCAGCAAGGCCACGTCGTCCTCGCTGTCCGTGTCGCGCACGGTCGCCACGGTGACCGTCTTCGTGGAGGTGCCGTCCTCGGGCGTGAAGGTCAGGGAGGCGCCGCCGGTGACGGTCACGTCCGTGCTCCCCGACGTGCGGGCCACGGTGACCGTCACGGGGGAGGTCGGCACGTAGGTCAGGCCGACGGTGAAGGTGCCGCCCATCCCCTCATCCAGGTCGAACGAGGTGGTGGAGAGCTTGAGCGCCTGGACTTCATCCTCCTCGGTGCGCGCGTGGATCTCCACGCCGGGCACGCCCTCCGGGAAACCCTGGTCCATGGTGACGAAGAACGTGGCGTGATCGACCTGCGAGTCCGCGTCCTGGTCCGCGCTCAGGGTGATGAACTGCGGGACGCTCCAGTTGGTCGCGTTGAACAGGACCGGCTGCCCGGCGCTCACCCGGATGTCCGAGTCCTCTTCACGCCGCTCGAGCGCCACATACGTCGGGGCCGTGGGAGGCATGGCCAGGGAGACCGTGAGCGTCTTCGACCCTCCTTCGGGGATGACCAGGTCCTGGGTGGAGACGATCACGCCCTGGCCCACGGGCAGCGGCGTGACGCGGTAGATCGTGTTGCCGAAGGACAGCACATACAGCGCGCCGTCCGGCCCCACCGCGACGTCGGTGAACGACTCCCAGTCGGAGTAGTTCACCACGAGGTCCACCTTGTTCACGGAGCCGTCCGCTCCCAGGTCGACCCGGAACACGCTCCCGTCGAAGTCCGCGAAGAAGTAATCGCCCTCGTAGTCGGAAGGAAAGCGTGTGCCGGCGTAGAACGCGCCGCCGACCACGGCATCCCCCATCGGGTCTGTCTTCAGCCCACCGCCTCCGCTCACCGCATCCGGGCCGGGCTGCGCCACGGTGAAGGACAAGGGCGTGGGAAAGCCCGTGATGAAGCCAACGCCGTTGAAGCTGGGGTCCCGCACATCGCGCAGGTGCACCTTCTTGCCCTTGCGCAGAGAGGAGACCGGATAGGTGCCATCCACGGTGAACGTCGCGACGCCGTTCTTGCGCACGGCACCTGTCGACGTGAAGGTGTACTCCTCCCACTGGCCTGGCGTGTACGCGACCAGCGGCGACAGGAAGCCGGCGGGCTGGTTGTTCTCGTACTGCCACCAGCCCCCATGGTCGCCCCGGCCCACGCTGAAGATCTGCTCGGCGGCCTCGCCTGCGACGTTGGCCCAGAGCTTCCCGGTCGCAGGCTGGAAGCGGATCCGGAAGGGATTGCGGAAGCCCCGCGCCCAGATGAGGTCGTTGTTCGGCCCCCAGTCGTCGTAGAACGGGTTGTCCGTGGGGATGGTCCCGTCCTTGTTGACGCGAAGGATCTTCGACGCCATCTGGCTCAGGTCATCATTGCCACCCTCGGACGAGCCCAGGTCCCCTACCCCAAAGTACAAGCGGCCATCTGGACCGAAGGCCAGCCCTCCGCCGTTGTGGCTCGAGCCCGAGGGGATGTTGTCGACGATGACGGTCCGCTCGACACCGACGCCCGCCGAGTCCCTGAACCGGAGGATCTGCGTGATGAACCGGGTGACACCTCCCACGTCGACGTTCGGCTGGTTCGCGAACACGTAGACGTAGCGGTTGGTCGCGAAGGCCGGATCGAAGACCAGGCTCTGAAGACCCTGCTCACCCCCCGTCGCCACCGCTTCATCGATGAAGGGCGTGGGCAGGAGCGCCCCGTTCTGGATGACCCGGACCTTGCCGCCCTTGAGCACCACGAAGAGGCGGTTTGAGCCGTCCGGTGCCCAGGTCAGCCCGGACGCTTCCTGGAGCGCGTCCGCCTCGATGAACTTCGAGACCTCGACGCCATAGGCGCCCGAAGGCGGAGGAGGAATGCGGGTCTGGGCTTGGGCGGTGAAGGCCGCAAGGAAGGCCAGAACAAACAAGGACGGGACTGGGCGCATGGCAGACACGCTACCATCCATTCCTCACGCCCCAGATGCCCACCTTGCCGTCATCCAGGCCCCAGCTCACGAAGCGCCCGTCGGGCGAGAAGTTCGCGGTGCTGCCCTGCTGGTCGTCCAGGTCGGAGTACGCGAAGACATGCTGCCCGTCGCGGACGTCGATGATGGCGAACGCGCTCGTGTCGGGGCTGGCCGCCAGCAGGGAACCCGCAGGGTTGAACTCCAGGTGGATGGCCAGCGATGCGGGGGCCCTGAGGCTCCGGACGATCTCCAGGGCGGGCAGCGTCAGGAACAGGAGCTCCCCCGAGGAGGTCGCGGCGACCAGGTGCTCACCGGACGGCGTGAAGGCCACGGCCCAGGTCCGCCGTGCGTCGAAGGCGCGGGTCGTGACGCGCCTGCCGGTCCGCGCGTCCCAGAGGCGCAGGGACGCATGGGTGTCGGCGTCCTGAAGTTCTTCGCCGGCCCCCGCCGCGGCGAAAGCGCCATCCGGAGAGAGCGCGCAGCCGTGGAACTGCCAGGGGTCCTCCTTCCGCCAGACGAGCCAGCGCCGCTCCAGGTCCCAGAGCATCACACGGCCCACGCTCGCCACGAGCAGCAGGCGCGTGCCATCCGCGGACAGGGATGCGTGAGAGACGGAGCCGCCCGTCTCCACGGAGGACAGCAACTGGCCGTCGGACACGGACCATGTCTGAAGGGTGCCACGCACGGTCACCGACAACAGCCGCTGGGCGTCAGGCAGGAACCACGCGGCGATACAGCCGGGGACGGACCTCGCGAAGGACGGCTGATGGGTCTGCGCATGCAGGTCCCACCAGCGCAGCGAGACGCCCCCCTGCTTCTGGACGGACAGCAGATAGCGCGACGACGCATCCCACCCCAGCCACTGCCACCGCGAGCACTGCGACAGCTCCGGCTCCCCCAGCGTGCGCAGCAGGGACAGGTGTTTCGCGGTGTCAGGGGTCAGCATCAAGGAAGGCGTGAGCATGGTGCGAGGCCGAGATGGCGCATAGCTCCTCGAGAGCGACGCTTGAAGCGGTTTCGAAAAAGGAGGCCGCGCTCCCCGCTCCGCACACCGCGTCACGGCGGGCCGCGCACTGGGGGGCTTGAGCCGGACTGAACGGGCGGCCTATGACGCGGCCTCCCCGCACAGGGGAACCCTTTCGAGGAACTTCATGTTCAAGAAGATTGCCATTGGCGCCGTCGCAGGGCTCGCGCTGTTCGCCGGCTTCGTCGCCACGCGCCCCGATACCTTCACCGTCACGCGCTCCGCCACCGTGCCGGGCTCGCCCGACATCGCGTTCGGCCTGGTCAATGACTTCCACCAGTGGAACCAGTGGTCTCCCTGGGAGGGCCTCGACCCGGACATGAAGCGGACCTTTGGCGGCGCGGAGTCGGGCGTGGGCGCCACCTATGCGTGGACCGGCAACGACGACGTGGGCCAGGGCCAGATGACCATTGAAGAGGCCTCGGTCAACGCGTCCATCCGCGTGAAGCTGGAGTTCATCAAGCCCTTCGCCTCCACCAGCATCACCACCTTCGCGTTCAAGCCCGCTGACACTGGCACCACCGTCCACTGGACCATGACCGGCGACCACAACTTCATCAGCAAGGCGATGTGCCTGTTCATGGACATGGACCAGGTCGTGGGCAAGGACTTCGAGAAGGGCCTCGCCAGCCTGAAGACCGCCGCCCAGGCCGAGGCCACGAAGCGCGCGGAGGCCGAAGCCAAGGCCTCCGTCGCCGCGCCCACGCCGTAGTCCCCAAAAAGAAGGGGCGGCCCGTGACTCCGGCCGCCCCTCCCCTCACCTCAAGCCCTCACCCTGGAGCGGGGCTTGAAATTGAGCGAGCAGGCATGGTGGAGCAAGCGGGGGGAGTCCTTCGAGAGCGCCGGCAACGCATGCACTCGGCAATCGGTTGCGCTGCGCCAGCCGAGTTCGAACGGGCAGCGGCAGGGTCCACCTGTCCACGAGAGCGGACCACGCCCACCCACGTGGGAGGGGCTGGCGTGTGCTCCTGAAGCCCTCGTGGCCTTGACGGACAGTTGCCGCATCCGGCGTTGCGGCTGACGTTCCGCTGTCCTTTCAAGAGGGGGAATGAATGAGCCGGCGAAGCGGTGCCAGGTTGCCTGGAGCGGTGTGGCGTGCGGTGCTGGCGGGACTCCTCCTCGCCTGTGATTCGATGCCGGAAGACACGTTGCTCCTGGAGCCGGAGGAGACGGCGGAAGCGGCAGCCGCGGGGCTGAGCGTGTCTCCTCCCTTCGATGTCACCGCGCCCCGGCTGAGGCCCCAGCGATTGGCGGAGAGCGGGCCCGCGATTGCTTTTGGTGGCGGGCGATTCCTCGTCGTGTGGCGGGACACGCGCGTGGGCGGCGTGTTCGCCTCGCGCATGGACCCGGACGGCACGTTGAAAGATCCGTCCGGCATCGCGCTCAACCCGGAGCCCTCGCTGCCCTCCGGAGACCCGAGCGTGGCCTATGACGGGACGAACTTCGTCGTCGTGTGGAGGAACTCGAGCGACGGCATCTTCGGCACGCGCGTGAGCCCGGGCGGCGCAGTGGTGGGGCCGCGTTTCACGGTGTCCAACTCGGATGAGATTGGCGGTGGGCCGCCGGGGCTCGCCTGTGCGCCCACGGTGTGCATGGTGGCTTTCGAGAGCATCGGCGACCTTGCCACCACCATCACCGCGCGGCGGGTGCTGCCCGACGGGACGGTGCTCCAGAACGAGGCGTCGCTGTCGCCCGACCTCCCCGGCATCATGAGCGACACCACGGTGGCGTGGAATGGTGAGCGCTTCCTCGTCGTCTGGGCGGACGCGCGTGGCGGCGAGTCCACGCCGGACATCTATGGCAACCGCGTGCTGCCGGACGGTACCGTCCTGGACGGGGCCCGGTTGGGCTTCCCCATTGCCCGCGCGTCGGGCGTGCAGCGCCACCCCTCCGTCGTCTGGACGGGCACGCGCTTTCTCGTCGTGTGGGACGACACCCGGCGCGGAGGAGCGCCGGACATCTTCGCCGCGCGTGTGCGCGACAGCGGGGAGGTGTCCGAGCCGGGCGGCATCCGCATCTCCACCGCCAGCGGCGCGCAGCGCTTCCCCCGCGTGGCCCCGCAGGGCGGCAAGTCGCTCATCGTCTGGGAGGACCTGCGCTCCGGACACCGCCGCGCCTGGGGCGCGCGCATCACCGAGGCCGGCGAGCTGGTAGACACGTCCGGTATCCCCATCTCCGAGGGAGAGGAGCCCGAGGAGCGCCTGCCCTTCGTGGCCGGCGGTGGTGACAGGTACCTCGTCGCGTGGGCGGGCGCGGTGGACGCCACGGACGAGGGGCCCATGTACATCCGGGGCAAGCGGGTGAGCCGGCCGGGCGAGGTGCTGGACGATACGTCGAAGCTTTTCACGCGCGCGGCGAACCGGCAGGAGGTGCCCGCGGTGGCGGCCAACGCGGACGGGTACCTCGTGGCATGGCGAGAGACGCGCTCCCCGGACGGGCCGACGGTGTACGCAGCGCGGATGCGGCCGGATGGGAGCGTCCTGGACGTCAATGGCATCCGCCTGCCGAGCGGCATGGACCCGCAATACATCCAGGTGGCGTCGGACGGCCGCGACTTCCTGGTGGTGTGGGCGGAGCGCGAGCCGGGCGGCTACGACAAGAACATCCGCGGCGCACGGGTGAGCCGCTCCGGCGCGGTGCTGGATGCCACGGGCATCTCCCTCGTCACGGTGACGGGCGACCAGGAGCGGCCCGCGGTGGACTTCTTCGGTGGCGTGTACCTGGTGGTGTGGGAGGACGACCGGGAGAGGGAAACGGGCATGGACGCGTTCTCAATCTACGGCGCGCGGGTAAGCACCTCGGGCGTGGTGCTGGAGCCGGACGGCCGGCGCTTCAGCTCGGGGCTGGCCTTCACGTCGTCGCCCGGGGTGACGCATGCCGGGAGCAACTTCCTGGTGACGTGGTCGGAGGATGGGACGCCGATTCGCGGCGCGCGGATGACGCCCGGGGGAACGATGCTGGACCCTGGCGGCTTCCCCCTCCTGACGACGGGGCCCGTCGCATCCGTCCCGTCGCTGTCCACGGATGGAACGGTGGTGCTGGTGGTATGGGAGCAGTGGCAGGGCCCGAACACCAACCTCAGCGACGTGTATGGGATGCGAGTGACGTCCGGAGGCACGGTGCCGGGCACGCCTTTCCTCATCGCCTCCGGCCCGCTGAGCGAGGGCAACCCGCGCGCCACATTCGACGGGAATGTCCACCTCGTGGTGTGGGAGCGGGATGACGAGCCGCTGAGCTTCCGCTCGGTGTCGGATGTGTTTGCCACACGGGTGACGCAAGCGGGCGCGGTGCTGGACGTGGCGGGCATCCCGCTTGCCACCACCCCCGACGTGGCGGAGCGCGGCCCGGTGGTGGCGTCCGTGGGAGGCGCACGCTCGGTCGTGCTCTTCGAGCGCTGGGTGCCGGCCCCGGAAGTCAACGAGACGCGGGTGCGGGCGCGGCTGCTGGACAGTGACTGAACCCGCTCTACTTCGTGAAGGTGATGGGCCCCGAGGACAGCGTGGTGTTGTTCGCGCCGTCCACCGCGCGCACGCGCCACGTGTGCGTTCCCATGGACAGGCCGCCCAGCGTCGTCTGCTCCGTGCCCACGCCGTACACCTCGAACTCCCACAGCGAGTAGCCGTACGCCGTCGCGCGCTGCACGCCGCGCATGCGCACGTAGCGGCCCACGCCGGCCACCGTCCAGTCGTCGATGCCGCCGTCGCCGGTGTCCACCGTCTTCAGCGCCGTCCAGGTGGCGTTGTCCAGCGACGCCTCCAGGACGTAACGGCGGCCGTACGCGGCCTCCCAGTTCAGCACGATGCGCTTGAGCGAATAGATGGCCCCCAGATCGAGGGTGATGGACTCCGTGTCCCCCGTGGTCGCCGTGCCCACGCTGGACCAGCGCGTCGCCAGGCTGCCGTCCACCGCGTCGTTCGCGCTGCCGAACTCCACGGACGTGGCGTAGGCGTTCTTCCCCCGCGCCAGGTTCGTGCCCGCCGGCACCGGCGTGCTGCGCAGGATGGAGGGGCTCCGGTCCGCGCCGTCCACGATGAGGACGTACTCCGCCACGCCCGCGCCCACGTCCGTCGTCTGCTCCCAGATGAAGCGCGTGGACGTGCCCGGCACCGACTGCCCGGCCGACGGAGACAGCGCCGCGAAGGCCGCCGGAGGCGTCGTGTCGTTCAGCGTGAAGGTGAACGTCGCGGACTGCGTGACGCCGTTCGCCCAGTTGAACGCCTTCACGAACCAGGTGTGCACCCCGTTGGCCAGCTTCAGCCCGTCCAGCGCCGCCGCCGGCGTCTGGGTGATGGCCACCGGCATCGCGCCACCGTCCAGATACACCTCGTACCGCTGGATGCCCGTCTGCGGGTCGCTGCTCGCCGCCCAGGTGAACGCCGGACGCGTGCCGGTGATCACCAGGTTGTTCGCGGGCGTCAGCAGGCTGAACGCCGCGGGCGGCGTCGCGTCCGTCAGACCAAAGCCCTGGATGCCCGAGCCGTACTGGTACAGCGGGTTGCCGTACGTGGGCGGCACCGGCAGGCCCGCCGCGATCTTCTGGCGGATGGCCGCGCGCTCCGCGTCCGTCGCGCCCAGGTCGAACGGCAGGTCCCACTTCTCCAACTGGTTGCTCTCCACGTCCGTGCCGATCTGGCTCATGCTCCGCGGGAGCTGCCAGGGCGTCTTGCCGCGCGGCAGCACGTCACCGAACAGCACGTCCGCCACCGCGTAGCCGCCCATGTCGCCGGGGCGGTACGCCAGCATCAGCGCGTTGGAGAGCGGCACCACGTTCGTCAGCACATAGGGCCGCGGGCTGATGACGACCACCGTCGTGGGGATGCCCCGCGACTTGAAGCCGTTGATGATGCCGTACTGGTCGCCCCACTTCGCGTCGTGGGCGGGGCCAATCGGGTCGCCCGGCAGGTACGGCTTCTCCTTGTCCCACTCCGTGCCGTGGGTGAAGTAGCTCTCGCCCACCACCACGATGGCCGCGTCCGGCGTCACGCCCGCGGGCGCGTTGTCCTTGTAGACCGTGAGCCCCGCCGCCTCCGCGCGCGCCTTCACCGCCGCGTAGATGGTCGGGTCGCCGAACTCGTTGCCGTGGAAGTCCGAGCGCCAGGTCACCATGCAGGACATGTCGTCCGCGCGCGGGCCCGCGATGACCAGCTTGCCGCCCGCCGGCAGGCGGATGGGCAGCGCGCCGTCGTTCTTGAGCAGCGTCATGGCCTCCTGCGACGCCCGGCGCACCGCCGCCTTGCTGTCCGCGGTGTGCCACTGGGACGTGCCCGCCGGGCCCTGCTTGTACGGGTCCTCGAAGATGCCCAGGCGGAACTTCAGGTCCAGGATGCGGCGCACGGAGTCGTTGATGCGCGCGAGGGGGACCTCGTTCTCGAAGTTGGCCATGGCCTGCGGCGTCGCGCCGCCCATCACGTCCGAGCCCGCCGTGGCGGAGCGCACCCACGAACCCGACGGCAGCCAGTCCGAGCAGATGACGCCGTCGTACTTCAACTGGTTGCGCAGGTAGTTGAGGATGCCCGGGTTGTCACCCGCGCCGTAGCCCTCCGGCCCCAGGAGCCAACTGCCCGCGTAGCCCGGCATGATGCCGCTGGTGCCCGCCTCGATGGCCGCGTGCCACGGACGCATGTGGTAGTGGAGGGTCGTGCCGTCGTAGGTGATGCCCGCCTCACCGCCAGCGCCCTGCCCCGGCCAGTGCTTCGTCGTCACCCAGATGGAGCTCGGGTTCACCTCCGGACCGCCCTGGAGGCCCGCGATGAGCGCGCGGGTGATGCCCGCCGCCAGGTCCGCGTCCTCGCCGTTGCCTTCCTGCGTGCGCGGATACAGGACCTTGGTGTTCACCTCCGCCAGCGGCGACAGCGTGCCTCGGCTGCCAATGGCCAACTGCTCACGGCGCTGGATGTCACCCATCTCGTGGATCGTGTCCAGGTCGCGCGTGGCCGCGAGCGCCGGCTGCGTGGGCCAGCTCGTCTTGTAGCCGTGGATGGTGTCACCCGCGTCGATGTGCGGGATGCCCAGGCGCGTGGCCGCGGACGCCTTCTGGAACAGGGGGATGTCCGTGGGCGACAGGGGCCCCATCTGGAAGCCCGCCTCCGGGTACGTCTTGGCGTCGTAGAACATCTGCAGCGCCTTCTCGCGCAGCGTCATGCGGCCCAGCAAGTCGTTCACGCGCACGGAGATGGGGTTGTGCCAGTCCTCGTACGGTTCAATCGTCCCGTTCTTGTTCAGGTCGCGGATGCCGTTGATGAGGTTGACGCCGTCCGCCTGCGTCTCCACCACCGGCAGGTACACGCTGAAGTTGCCGATGTCCGAGCGCGACGTGGTGCCGCCCGACAACGTGGCCACGACGTACCACTTGTACGTCCAGCGGTCCGGCAGGTCCTCCGTGAAGGTGAAGGACGTGCCCGTCTGCGACGCCACCTGCGTGTAGCGGTCCAGCAGGTTGCCCGCCGCCATCCAGTCGTAGTCGTCGCGCGTGAGGTTGACGTAGAGCTTGTAGTTCGTCGCGCCCGTCACCGGGGCCCACGAAAGCGTGGGACGGCGGGTCGCGGTGAGCATCGCGTTGTTGACCGGCGAGACCAGGCGGAACGCTCCGGCCACCGGCAGCGGCGCGGGCGCCACGTACGGGTCCGGGATGATGGTCGGGTCGCGCGGATCCGTGGGGCCGTTGCCCGTGGAGAAGATTTCGACGTTCCAGTCCGCGCCCTGCACCGCGAGCGCCGTGACGGACTGCGCGCGCTGCTGCACGCCGTTCACGTCCACCACCGCCAGGCGGATGTCCGTGTTGGGCTGCGTGGGAGAGAACTGGTTCTTCGACAGCGTCACCGTCGTGTTGGGCGGGAACGTGAGCTGGTACGTGAAGGGCCCGGGCGGGTTGCGCACGGACGGCGTGGTGTTGCCCTCCTCCGGCACCGGCGTCACCGACAGCGGCGCGGGCGACACGTTGATCTTCGCGTACGCCAGCTCCGGGAAGTTCAGCTTGAGGGTCTGGTTGGTGGTCTGCGTGGGCGGCGGCGTCGTGCCCCCGCTCTGGTAGACCTCGAAGGACCACAGCGAGTAGCCGTAGCCCGTGCCGCGCTCCGTGCCGCGCATGCGGAGGTAGCGCCAGGTGCCGGACACGGGAATCTCCCGGCGGCCGATGGCGCCGTTGGTCACCGTGTTGAGCGGGGTCCAGGTGCTGTCGTTGTTGGAGCCTTCAATCGTGTACGTCTTGCCGTAGGCCCCCTCCCAGTCCAACACCACCTTGCCCACCACCTGGGACGAACCCAGGTCCACGCGGATCCACTGCGGGTCCACGCCCTGCGCGGAGGCCCAGCGCGTGTTGACGTCGCCGTCGAACGCGAAGCCCGGCTGGAGCCCCGCGGCGTCCGCCTCCACGCTGGACGCGGTGGCCGGGCGGTTGCGCGCCAGGTCCGTGTTGGCGGGAGGCGGCGTCGTGCCGCCCGTCTCATAGACGGCGAACTCCCACAGCGAATAGCCATACGCGGGCAGCGCGCGCGTGACGCCCTGCATGCGCACGTAGCGGCCCGTGATGCCGGACGGCAGCGACAGGTCGTCCACCGCGCCGTCACCGGTGTTCACCGTCAGCGCGTCCGTGAAGGTGGTGTTGTCGTTGGAGACCTGGATTTTGTAGACCGTGGCGTAGGCGGCCTCCCAGGTGAGCACCACGCGCGAAATCGTGCGCGTCTGGCCCAGGTCCACGGTGATCCACTCGTTCGCCGTGAAGCCGCTGGCCCAGCGGGTGCCCCCGTCGCCGTCCACCGCGTACTGCCCCAGGAAGGGCCCCTCCGCGGAGGAGGTCAAGGTGGTCTTGTTCAGCGCGACGTTCGTCTGCGCGCGGGCGTCGGACGCGCCCAGGAGCGACACCAGCATGAGCACCGCGGCGATGGCCTGTAACAACCAGACACGCGGTGCTTCACGGAGACATGGGCTTGCGCCCCTGCTTGACAATTGCGGCAAGGATCCAGACATTGGGGGATGACTCCTTGAGTAGGAACAGCAACCGCATCCCTGCCCTGAGCGACACCGCACGCGGGGGCGTGACGGCGGCGTCAAGACAAGGCCCGGGCGTTCCGGCTGTCACACGGCGACAGCCGGCCCGCCCTTCCTGGCACTGCGTTCCTGCCTAATCCGCGGTGAAGTACAGGTTGTCCAGCAGGAGGGATTGTCCGGCCGTTCCACCCTCGGCCGCGAAGGTGAACGGGGACGAGACGTCGTTGAGCTTCAGGCCCGCCGCGACGAAGTCCGCCACGGGGATGGCCAGGTGGTGCCACTCACCATCGTTCGCCCAGCCATAGTTGCCGACGGCGAGCGGAGCGCCCTTCTCCGCGGTGCCCGTGCCGCTGCTCATGCCAATCTTCACGTTGGCGAAGGCGGCGTCGGACGACTTCATGCTGACGTGGAGCGTCTTCCAGGTGTCGAAGTTGTGCGTCTGCTTCCAGTGCACGCCAAAGCCCATCCACGGCTTGCCGTTCTGCACGATGCGGTCCGCGGACCTGCCCTCGACGTGGTCCGGATCCGACTCCACGTAGACGGTGTTCTCGTAGAGGTAGAAGTTGGAGTCGACGTTGTCGAGGATGATCTCCTGCGAGCGGCCCGTCTCGTAGAAGATGCCCACCATCAGGCGGGCCTTGCCGGCCTCGTAGGGGAACGGCCCGGGCAGCATCTGCGGGTCCGGCTCCGTCCCTCCGTCGGGGTTCGGGTTACCCGGCAGCTCCTGGCCGGAGTAGTCCGCCGGGCCCGGATCCGGGCGGCAGGCGGCGAGCAGCAGCAACAGGCCCCACGCTGGCTTCTTCATGGCTTCACCGCCCGGTCCGCACCACTGGAGGTCTTCACCATCACCCAGCCGCCCGCCACGGTGCCGCCCAGCTCGACGACGCCCTTGTACGCGGGCGTCACCAGCTCGTAGGCCACCGTGCCGGAGGCGTCGTACGTCACCGCGTCCGGGAAGTTGTCGAGCACGGACTGGTAGGCCTTCACCGCCATCTCGCGCGTCTGCGCCAGGCTGCCCTGGTCCGCCAGGCCCCGCTGGTAGATGGCCGCCAGGTTGAGGGCCACGTAGTACTGCGCTTCGCCATAGGGCCCGTTCGCGAGCACCGTGGCCCACGCGTAGTAGGCCGCCACGGGGTCCGCCCCGGACTGGATCCGCCACTTCGTCTCCGTACCCACCCCCGACATCGCGAAGGGGTTGTTCGGATCCTCCAGCACGGAGGTGTTGGGGTAGATGCCCATGGCCGGGTCGGTGACCGTGAAGGTCATCCCGTCCAGCGGCTTGCCGTAGATGATGGTCGGGTCGTCGTAGCAGCCGGACAGCGCGGCCACGGCGGCCAGCAGGAGACCAGTCCTCATGATGCGTGCTCCCTCAGAGAGAAAGGATGGCATACGCGCCCACCTCGTACTCGCGACCCTTCAGGCCCTCGGTGATGCCCCGCTCGTTGAGGCCCTCCGAGTACTCGTTCAGCATCCGCACCAGCCCGCGCAGACCGAAGCGCGTGGTCACCGCGCCCAGCACCGGCTTCTTCAAGCCGTAGGACAAATCCCCGCCCAACTGCACCGGGTAGGTGAGGTTGAAGACGCGGTGGTAGTCGTACGGACCCCAGTCGTTGAAGCGCAGTTGGGCCGCCAGCAGCAGCGTGTCGTAGAGCGCGGAGCCGTCCAGGCCGAAGCGGTGGATCTGCCGGCTGTCCTCGCCGGAGGACTGCTGGCTGCCCACGTACGCCGTGCCGTACAGGCGCAGGCGCTGGGTGGGGTTGCCCACCAGGCGCAGGGAGGTCTCCCACTCGTCGCGGGCCACCGGCGCGCTGCCGAAGGCGACGGTGCTGCCGTCCGCGAGGATGGCGATGCCCGCGTCGCGGGACGTGGGCTGGTGCCGGTAGACGATGTCCAGGCCCGCGGCGAAGGGCGCGTCCTCGCGCATGTCGCGGTCCCACGACCAGAACCAGGTGCCCGGCGTCGGGTCGAAGGTGATGAGCAGCTCGCCGCCCAGCGTCTCGCGGTTGTCCAGCACGCTGAACGCGTCCACCAGCACGCTGCGCGGCCGCACGCCCGCGTAGTACATGCCCGAGCCCGGGTCGTACGCGTCCGGGATGGTGGGGTTCGGCCCGATGAGGGGCTTCTGGTACAGCACGTTGGGCGACACCTGGAGCGAGCCGAACTGCAACGCGGCGCCCAGTTGGCCCGAGTAGTGGTTGCCGCGGCCGCTCTCGCGCAGGCTCCAGCCGGTGATGATGTTGCCCTGCTCCGGTCCGCTGTCCGCGACGAGGCCGCGGAAGGAGGACTGCACCAGCCAGCGCACCGGCCCCATGTCGTAGGTGAGCCGCGCCTTGGCGCCCAGCGTGTCCAGGAACTGCACCTTGTCCTGGAGCACGTCGTAGCCGCTGTTGAGGTAGCTGGGGCCGCCCTCCGGAGCGGCGCGCGTATAGGTGAACGTCTCGCCAATGCGCTGGGGCGCGGAGAGCAGGCCGCCCACGTCCAGCACCAGCTTGCCGGTGGCGTACTGGAAGTTGAGCGCCGTCCTGCGCGCGATGCGCTCGCGCACCACGGAGGCCGTGGACGACGACGAGCCCTGCGCCAGGTCCTCCTGGTGCACCAGCGTCACGTTCACCGGGCCCACGTTGTCGCGGTACTTCGCCACCACGGAGGGGTTGGCGCCCCAGTACAGCTCCGGCCCCACGGCGACCTTCAGCCCGTCGAGGGCCTTCTTGCCGCTGAACACCACGCCGAAGGGCGCGTTGCCGTGGTAGATGTCCAGGTTCGGCCCGTAGTTCGCCTCGCGGTAGAGGTTGAAGAAGTCACCCTCCTCGCCCCAGTGGTAGTGGCCGGTGCGGTAGTAGCCTTCCAGCGCGAAGTCCGAGCGGTCGAACTTGAACTCCGCCTGGTACAGCGCGAAGCGATCCAACGGCGACTGCTCGCGCGCGGGGGCGCCGGGGCCCACGGGGACCTGTCCCGTGCCGGGCGTGGCGGGCGTGCCTCGGTTCTCGTAGAACAGGTTGTTGAGCCGGTTCTGCGCCACGTTGCCCACGACGTTGAACGACGCGCGGCCGTAGACGCCGCTGGCCGGCTGCAACGCCAGGTCGAAGAAGATGGATTCGGTGTGGTCCGCGGAGTTCTGGTTGGGCCGCACCGTCGCGATGCTCCCGCGTGACAGCGAGCTGTCCAGCAGCAGCCGCAGGTTGGACACCCGCACCGCGCTGAGCTCCTCCGTGCGGGCCAGCGCCACCGACGAGGTGTAGCCGCTGGTGAGCGCGGACGGACGGATGCCCGCGAAGTAGTCGCGGATGACGTCCGGGTTGGTGGTGGGCGCGTACGGGTCCAGGCGGAACACGGCCTGGAGGACGTAGTAGGCGGTGCGCGGCTGGATGCCGCTGATGCCGTTGGAGTCCGGCGGGCCCAGGGCCGCGATGCCGAACCACTCCTCGTTCATGTTGTTCTGGCCGGGGACGAAGTCGGCCGCGTAGCCGCCGTTGGGCCACGTCGCGGTGGTGTCGTGGATGGACAGGTTGGACTCCTGGCCGTGCTTCCACCAGCCGTCCACCCACTGGAACACGAAGCCGCCCAGGGCCGTGCCGGACAGGCCCTGGCCGTAGCCCTCCAGGTAGATCTGCTCCCACTGCGTGCGCAGGTACTCCGCCTGCGCCACGTGGTCCTCGCGGCCCGCGCGGGCGTCGTAGGCGTCCGCGCCGAACTCGCTGAAGAACACCGGCTTGTTGAGCTTGGCCTTCACCTCCGCGAACAGGTCGCGCGCGGTGGGGCCGCGGTAGACGTTCGTGCCCAGCACGTCCAGGTCCTGGCAGTGCTTCGCGATGAGGTCGATGTACTGGAGGTCGCCGTTGGCGATGGACACCGGGTGGTTCGTGTCCCGCTTCTTCACCGTGCGGGCCGCCTCGCCATAGAGCGTGTAGAGCGACTCCGCGCGCGCGGCGTCCTCCTGGCCCGGCAGGGCTTCGATCTCGAACGACGTCCAGTGCAGGCCGTAGTTGTTCTCGTTGCCCAACAGCCACATGAGCACGCCGGGCACGTCCCGGTAGAGCTCCACCTTCTCGGCCAGCGCGCCGAGGATGGCCTTGCGGTGCTCCGGGTTCGAGTAGTCGATGTTGGCGACCATGACCCCGTTCACCGGGTGGCCATAGCGCCCCATCAGCGGGTTGAGCAGCGTATGGATGCCGTAGTTCCGGTAGATGTATTCGACCCAGACGGGCGGGATGTCGTCGAACTGGCGGATGGCGTTGAAGCCCGCGTCGCGGAGCATACCCATCTCCTTCGCCAGCACCTGCTTGATGAAGTCCTCCGGCTGCGTCCAGAGCGAGTACCGGTAGTTCTCACCGATGGGCGTGTAGCCCCAGTTCACGCCGTGGACGGGGAAGTCCTTGCCGTCCACCTGGAGCTTGAAGCCGCGCTCGTCCTGGATGACCCGCGTCACCGTCGTGCGCTTCGCGTCCGAAGGCGCGGCGGCGTCCACGGGGCCCGCGGAGGGAGGCTGCGCGGCGGGCGGCGACTGGAGGGGGGAGCCCGCTCCGGACACCTGGGCCCACGCCTGGGTGCCGCCGCACAACGCCAGACACGTCGTCAGGAAGAGCTTCTTCAAGCGGCCTGCTCCACGTCCAGGCCGTTCTGGGCCACGACGTCGCGATAGAGATGGGCGCTGTCCTTCGGGATGCGCTGCTGGGTGGCGTAGTCCACCCACACCAGGCCGAAGCGCTTGGTGTACCCGTAGGCCCACTCGAAGTTGTCCAGCAGCGACCACGCGAAATAGCCCGCCAGGTTCACGCCCTGCGCGATGGCGTCACCGCACGCCTCCAGGTGCCCGCGCAGGTACTCCACGCGCTGCACGTCGTGCACGCGGCCGTCCGCGCCGGGGGCGGTGGAGTACGCGCAGCCGTTCTCCGTGATGTAGATGGGGCCCGGCTTGTATTCCTTCTCCAGATGCACCAGCAGGCGCGTGAGGGAGGCCGGGCACACCTCCCAGTCCATGTCCGTCTTGTCCGGGCGCACGAACACGGTGCGGGGCGCGTTCTGCTCCTCCGGGATGCGGTTGCTGCGCAGGACGGCGCGCGAATAGAAGTTCACGCCCAGGAAGTCGGTGGGCGTGGCGATGGTCTCCAGGTCGCCCGGCTGGATGAAGTCCAGGTGCGGGGACGCGACGCGGCCCGCCTTCACGTGGTCCTCCATCACGTCCTTCGGGTAGCCCCGGCCGTAGAGCGGCTCCAGGAACCAGCGGTTGAAGCCACCGTCGAAGTCGCGGGTCGCGTCCGCGTCCTCCGGGCTGGGCGACGCGGGCTCGCCGGGCGTGAGGTTGAGGGTGATGCCCACCTCCGCGTGCTTCACGTTGGCGCGCAGCACCTTCACCGCGTTGCCGTGCGACACCAGCAGCGTGTGCGCCGCGGCCAGCATCTTGTTCCAGTCCTTGTGGCCCGGGGCGTGCTCGCCGTTGCCATAGCCCAGGTAGCTGATGCACCAGGGCTCGTTGTGGGTGATCCACCGCTTCACGCGGTCGCCCAGGGCGCGGCTGATGACGTCCGCGTACTCCACGAAGGCGTCGCCGGTGGCGCGCGCGGGCCAGCCGCCCTGGTCCTCCAGCACCTGCGGCAGGTCCCAGTGGTAGAGCGTGACGAAGGGCTCGATGCCCGCGCCCAGCAGCGAGTCCACCAGGCGCGAGTAGAAGTCCACGCCCGGGGCGTTCACCCGGCCCCGGCCCTCCGGGAGGATGCGCGGCCACGCGATGGAGAAGCGGTAGGACTTCAGCCCCATCCAGCGCATCAGTTCGATGTCCTCCGGCCAGCGGCGGTAGTGCTCACAGGCCACCGAGCCGTCGGACTTGTCTTGGATCTTCCCCGGGGTGGCGGCGAAGCGGTCCCAGATGGACTCGCCCCGGCCGTCCACGCGGGTGGCACCTTCGATCTGGTACGCGGAGGTGGCCACTCCCCAAAGGAAGTCAGGAGGAAACTGACGCATCGGCGGTAACTCCTTTCGGAACTTCAAGGTGGCAGCGGACGAGGTGATTCGCGGCCGGCAGGACGTCGGGAGGCGTGAGGGTGGAGCAGCGCGGCTCGGACACCGGACAGCGCGGAGCGAAGGGGCAGCCCACGAGCGGCGCGGGGCCCGTGGCGGGGCGCACCGGCAGCGCGGCCTGGAGGAAGTCGTCCCCATCCGGCACCGCGGACAGGAGCAGCTTCGTGTACGGGTGGCGCGGCTGGCGCAGCACCTCGTCCGCCCTGCCCGCCTCCACCACCGTGCCCGCATAGAGCACGAGGATGCGGTCCGCCAGGTGCCGCGCGCTCGCCAGGTCGTGGGTGATGAACAGGATGCCGATGCCGCGCTCCTGCGTGAGGCCGCGGAGCAGTTGCAGCACGCCCTTGCGCGTGGACACGTCCAGCATGGACGTGGGCTCGTCCGCGATGATGACCTGCGGCTCCACCGCCAGGGCGCGCGCCACCGCCACGCGCTGGCGCTGGCCGCCGGACAGCTCATGCGGGTAGCGCTTCGCGAAGGCCTCCGCGGGCGTCAGGCCCACGGACTCCAGCAGCGACAGCACCCGCGTGCGAAGGCCGGACTTCGGCACCCGGCCGTGGCGCACCAGCGGGCGCTCCAGGTGATAGGCCACCGTGTGCACGGGGTTGAGGGACGCGAACGGATCCTGGAACACCATCTGCACCCGGCCGCGGTAGTCGAGCGACGCCTGCGCGCCGCCGTCCGCCAGCACGTCGCGTCCGGCGAGCCGCAGTTGCCCCGCGTCCGGCATGTCCAGCCGGGCCAGGAGCCGCGCCAGCGTGGACTTGCCGCTGCCGGACTCGCCCACCAGCGCGACGATCTCCCCCGGCTGGAGGGAGAAGGACACGCCCTTGAGGATGGGCTTGCGCTCGCGGGAGAAGAAGCCGCCCGCCAGGTAGCTGCGGGTGAGGCCCTCCGCCTCCAGGAGGGGCGCGCTCATCGGTGACCTCCGGGGATGGCGGCGACGCGCGTGGACGGCCGGGACACGGACAGCTCCGGCGCCTGCTGGACCGGCGGCGGCGCGGCGTCCTTCGCGGACAGGTGCGGGAACGAGGACAGCAGGAGCTGCGTGTACGGGTGGCGGGCTCCGGCGCGCAGGTTCGCGGACGTGTCCACCTCCACCAGCTTTCCGCCCTGGAGCACGCCCACGCGGTCCGACAGCGCGAGCAGGAGCGGCAGGTCATGCGTGATGAAGAGCATGGCGAAGCCCAGCCGCTGCTTGAGCTCCACCATGCGCTGGAGCAGCTCCTTCTGCACCACGACGTCCAGCGCCGTGGTGGGCTCGTCCATGATGACCAGCCGGGGCTCCAGGGCCAGCGCCAGCGCGATGCCCACGCGCTGCCGCATGCCGCCGGAGAGCTGGTGCGGCCACGCCGTCACCAGGTCCGGTGAAAGGCCCACCATGCCCAGCAGCTCCCGCGCGCGGGCGTAGGACGCGGCGCGCGACACGCGGCCGTGCGCCGCGAGCGTGTCGTGGAACTGCTCGCCCAGCGTGAGCACCGGGTTGAGCGCGCTCATGGCGCTCTGGAACACCATGGACACCTGACGCCAGCGGAACGCGCGCAGGGCCGGGCCCTCCAGCGCGGTGACGTCCATGCCGTTGAAGAGGATGCGCCCCTGCGTGACACGCGCGGAGGCAGGCAACAGGCCCAGCAGCGCGGAGCCGATGGTGGACTTGCCGCTGCCGGACTCCCCCGCCAGACCGAACACCTCGCCCGGCGCCACGTCGAAGGACACCGAGTCCACCACGCGCGAAGCGCCCTTCTCCGTCGCGTAGTCGATGCACAGGTCCTGAACGCGCAAGAGCACGCCCGGCACCGGCTTCTCCAGGTGCGCGCGCGGAGCGGTGCTCGCGGGCAGCGCCGCCGGCTTGTGCACGCGCAGCGCGGGGTTGGTCATCTCGTCGATAGCGGAGCTGACCAGCGTGAGCGCGAAGCCCACGAGCGCGATGCACAGGCCCGTGGGGACGAAGATCCACCAGGAGCGCGTGAGCAGCGCCGCGTCGTTGGCGGCCCAGTAGAGGTTGGTGCCCCACGTCACCGCGCTCACGTCGCCCAGGCCCAGGAACTCCAGGCCCACCTGCGCGCCCACGGCATAGAGCGTGTTCCCGATGAACGACGAGCCCAAGAGCGACGCCATGTTGGGCAACAGCTCCCGCGACACGATGCGCGAGTGGCTCTCCCCCGCCACCACCGCGGCGGACACGAAGTCGCGCCCGCGCAGCGCCAGGGACTCCGCGCGGAACACGCGCGCGTTCCAGGCCCAGCCGGCCACGGTCAGCACCGCCACCATGCGCAGCGGGCCGGACGGCAGGTACGCGCCCAGCACGATGGCCAGCGGCATGCCGGGGATGACGAGGAACACGTTGGTGGTGAGCGACAGCACGTCGTCCACGCGGCGGCCCAGGTAGCCGGAGGTGATGCCCACCAGCGCGCCAATCAGCGTCACGAGCGCGCCCACCGCGAAGCCCACCGCCAGCGTCTCGCGCGCGCCCACCACCGTCTGCGCGAGCACGTCCTGCCCCTGACCGGTGGTGCCGAACCAGTGCGCCGCGTTGGGCGGCTGGTGCGGCCGGCCCACGAGCTCCGTGGGGTCCATCACGAAGAAGGGCCCCACCACCGCGAGCAGGAGGAAGAACAGGAGCAGGCCTCCGCCCACCGCCGCCTTCCGGTGGCGGGCGAGCCTTCGCAGGAAGTCACGCATGGGCGCGGGTCCTCGGATCCAGCCAGAGGCAGAGGAGGTCCACGGCGAAGTTCGCCGCGAGCACCGCCAGGGTGATGACCAGGAAGAGCCCCTGCATCAGCGGGTAGTCCTGGTTGCGCACGGCGAGGATGAGCAGGTAGCCCGTGCCCGGGTAGGAGAAGACGATCTCCGTGAGCAGCGAGCCGGACAGCACGAAGCCCACCGCCATGCCGAAGCTGGTGACGTTGGGCAGCAGCGCGTTGCGGGCCGCGTAGCGCAGCATCACCTGCCGGGGCGGCAGGCCGCGCGCGTGCGCCAGCCGGATGGAGTCCGTGCCCAGGGTGGCCACCATCGTGTTGCGCATGCCCAGCATCCACCCGCCCAGCGTGGCCACCACGATGGAGGACGCGGGCAGCACCGCGTGGCGGGCCACGTCCGCGGCGAACGCGAACGACAGCCCGGGCTCCATGTCGTGCCCGTACGCGTGGCGCAGCGGGAACCACCCCAGCACGAAGCCGAAGAGGTACAGCGCCAGCATGGCCAGCCAGAAGTACGGGAAGGCCCCCAGGAACGCGAGCGCCGGAGCCAGCCCCGAGTCCAGCCACCCTCCCCGGTTCCACGCGGCGAGCACGCCCAGGAAGGACCCGACGACGAAGCTGATGACGACCGCCACGCCGGCCAGCCCCACCGTCCACATCAGGCCCGTGCCGATGACCTCCGACACGCGCGCGGGGAAGTAGGCGTAGGACATGCCCAGGTCGCCCTGCACCAGGTGCTTCAGGTAGGTGAAGTACTGGGCGTAGAGCGGCGCGTCCGTGAAGCCGAAGGCGGCCTTCAGCGCGCCCATGGCCTCCGGGGCCACCTTGCCCTCGAAGCGCGCGAACATGGCCGCGGCCGGGTCGCCGGGGGCCAGGCGCGGGATCACGAAGTTGAGCGTGAGCGAGGCCCACGCGGCGATGAGGTAGAAGCCCAGTCGCCGGAGGATGTAGCGGCCCATGGTCAGCGCTCCCTCGGGGACAGCCGCGTCAGCACCAGCAGGCTGTCGGGCTCCGCGTGCGGCGCGAGCCGCGCGTAGGGGTCCTGCTCGGTGGGGAAGCCCGTGAAGCGCGAGGAGTTGGACTCGCCCCAGGACGGGTTGGGGAACAGCGGAATCGCGGGCGCGGTGGCGGAGAAGCGCTGCTGCACCTGGGACATCAGCGCGTGCTGCTCCTCCGGCGTGCCGGCGCGCTCGAAGCGCACGAGCAGCTCATCCGCCTGCGCGTCACCCATGCGGTGCCAGTTGGCCGCGGCCACCTCGCCCACCGGCCGCACCGTGCGCGGCGACAGCAGCCACTTGTAGAAGTTGTACGGCGTGGGGCCGTCCAGCGACCAGGAGATGGCCAACTGGAACTCGCCCTTCTGCAGGCGCGTGAACCAGGTGCCGAACTCGTACGTCTTGAGCGTCACGCCGATGCCCAGCTTGCGCAGGTCGCGGCCCACCACCTGCCCCGCCCGCACCCAGTCCGACCACCCGCTCACGACCTCCAGGTCCATCGTGAAGGGCTGCCCGTCCTTCAGGCGCCGCAGGCCATCCGCGCCGCGCGTGAGCCCCACCTCGTCCAGGAGCTTGTTGGCCGCGTCCAGGTCGTGGCGCGTCCACGTGTCCTTCGCCACCTCCGCGTCCTTCCAGCCGGTGTACGCGTCGTTGAGGGCGGTGGCGTCCGCGGGGCGGGTGTAGCCATACATGGCCACCTCCACCAGCCGGTCGCGGTCCAGCGCCATGCTCAGCGCCTTGCGCACGCGCACGTCGTCCAGCGGCGGGCGCGTGGTGTTGGGGTAGAGGAAGACGGTGCTGCCGTAGAGCGGGAACCAGCGCGCGTGGTGCGCGGGGTCCCGCGACACGAAGGTGCGGTCCACCGCCGGCACGAAGTTGCCCGCCCAGTCCACCTCCCCCTCCACCAGCGCCATGTTGGCCTGGTCGTTGGTGGGGAACGCGAGGAAGCGCAGCGCGGACACCGCGGGCCTGCCGGGCTGCCAGTAGTGCGGGTTCCTGCCCAGCTCGTAGACCTGGTTGCGGAACAGCGTCACCTGGGTGAAGGGCCCGGTGGCCACCGGCTCCGGGTTGGTGAACGTCACCGGGTCCGCGACGTCCTTCCACACGTGCTGGGGCACGATGATCTGGTGCGCCAGGTCGCTGAAGCCCGGCAGGTACACGCGCGAGAAGCTGAAGGCGACGGTGCCCTTGCCTTCCGCCTTCACGTCCGTGAGGAAGCGCCACACGCCGCCAGCGTCCAGCGCCGGGTGCTGCTTGAGCAGGCCGAAGGTGAAGACGACGTCGTCCGCGGTGAAAGGCTTTCCGTCGGACCAGAGGACGCCGTCGCGCAGGGTGAAGCGCAGCGTGCGCTGATCCTCGGACCACGCGTGGCCGGTGGCGAGCCACGGCACCCACTGGCCCTGCGCGGAGCTGAAGATCTCCATGCACTCGTACACGCCCGCCCGGGTGGGCCAGCGCGCACCGGCGCCCGCGAACAGCGGGTTGAAGTTGCGCACCCACGCGCTCTGCTGCTCCACGGAGACGAAGAGCACGCCCGGCGGCCGGGGGCGCGGCTCGGACGAGCACGCCACCAGCAGCGCCAGCGGCAGGAGCGCGCGGGCGAACCTCACTGCGCGGCCCTCTCGTAGACGCGCACGTAGTCCACCTTCATCGTCTGCGGGAACACCGTCTTGGCGTCCGGCGGCCCCACGAACGAGCCGCCCACCGCGACGTTCAGGATGATGAAGTGCGGATGGTCGTAGACCCACTTGCGGCCGGCGGGCAGGCTCTTGGGGGTGACCTCGAAGAAGACGGTGTCGTCCACGATGAAGCGCAGGAGCTCCGGCTCCCACTCCACCGCGTAGAGGTGGAAGTCTTCAGCGAGCGGCGGTCCGGAGACGGCGTGCTGGCGGCCGATGTTCGAGCCACCCGAGTAGCCCGGCCCGTGCACCGCGCTGCTCACCACGGAGGGGATCTGCCCCTTGTGCTCCATGATGTCGATCTCGCCGCACTCCGGCCAACCGACGGAGTCCACGTCCGCGCCCAGCAGCCAGAACGCCGGCCAGATGCCCCGGCCCGTGGGCAGCTTGATGCGCGCCTCGACGCGGCCGTAGGCCTTGGCGTAGCGGTTCTTCGTCGTGAGGCGCGCGGACGTGTAGTCGTTGTTGCCGTAGCGCTCCCGGCGCGCGGTGATGGCCAGGTGGCCCTCTCCGTCCAGCGACGCGTTCTCCGCCCGCGCGGTGTTGAACTCGTACTGGCCGTTGCCCCACCCGTCCCCGCCCACGTCCGGGACCCAGCGCTCCTTCGCGGGCAGCGCGCCCGCCGGCCCGTCGAACTCGTCCTGCCAGACGATCTCCCAGCCCGTGCCCGGCTGCTCCGTTACGGGCTTGGGTTGCTCGCTTTGCTTGTTATCCAGACCTGCTGCCGGATCACACGAAGCCATTCCCAGGCCCGAGAGGGCCAGGGCGAGGACGAGACGGCGCGAAGTCATGCACTTCTCCCGACGGACTGCGTGGGAAAGAGGGAGCGGTCGCGCAGCGCCGCCTGGAGCACGAGGGTGGCCGCGCCCACGGCGATGGCCCGCTCCCCCAGCGTCGACGTGACGATGCGCGTCTCCGCCATGGAGACGGACAGGGCGCGCTGCCGCACGGACGCGCGCAAGGGGTCGAGCAGCATCTCGCCCACGGAGGAGATCTCCCCGCCCAGCACGACGATGGCGGGGTTGAGCAGGTTGAGCAGGCCGCCCACGGCGATGCCCAGGTAGGCGCCCATGCCGTCGATGATCTGCTTCGCGGCGGCGTCGCCCGTGCGGGCGCCCTCCACCAGGTCGCGCACGGTGGGGCCCTTGCGGCCGCGGGTGCCCATGAGCTCGCGCGCGCGCTCCGTGAGCGCCGTGGAGCCGATGAGCGTGACGAGGCAGCCCCTGAGGCCGCAGACGCAGAGCGGCCCGTTGGAGTCCACCGGGATGTGGCCGATCTCACCGGCCGTTCCGCCAGCGCCCCGGTACACGTCGCCGTGGATGATGTGACCGGCGCCGATACCGGTGGCCAGCTTGATGTACGTGAGGTCCTCGCCGTTGGCGCCCGCGCCCCAGAAGCACTCCGACAGCGCGCCGAGGTTCGCGTCGTTGTCCACGAACACCGGCATGTCGAAGGTGGTCTCGAACCACTCCTTCACGTCCACGTGCTTCCACGCGGGGAGGATGAGGGGGGACATCTTGCCGGGGGACGCCGGGTGCACGGGGCTGGGCACGGCCACCCCCATTCCGACCACGGAGCGGCGCGGGACGCGCTCGGCGTCCAGGCACTCCTGGACCAGCTCCTTCGCCTTCTGCAGCGACCCTTCCGGATCGCCGCGCACCGCGTGGCTCGCCTTGCTCTGCGTGCGCACGCGGCCGCGGAGGTCCGTGAGGACGACGGTGACGTGGGAGGCGCCCAGCTCGACGCCCACCAGGCTGAACGCCTCATCGCAGAAGCCGATGAGGGTGGGACGGCGGCCCCCGCGGGAGACCCCGGCGCCGATGCTGCGCACCAGGCCCGCCTGCTCCAGGTCCGCGACGATGGCGGAGACGGTCGACGGGCTGAGCTCCGTGCGCCGGGCGATCTCCGCCCGGGAGATCTGACGCTCGCGCCAGATCATGTTCAGCAGCAGGCCGCTGTTCTGCGCGCGCATGCCCGCCGCATCGACCGTCAACACCGCCGTTCCCGCTTTCATCGTCCGCTCACGTTCCTGGTTTGGCGCACCGGGCGCTCAAGTTGGGGGTCACTGCCACTGGATGTCGTCGATGTAGAACACGAACGGCTCTTCGAGGCCTCCAGCGGACCAGCCGAAGCCCGCCGCCACGTCGGCGTAGCGGATCTTGCTGATATCCAGCGTGTACTTCGTGGGCGCCGTGGTCAGGACCGCCTGGGGGCTGAGCTTCACCTCGAAGCCATCGCGGGAGTTCGGGCCGTAGCCCACGAAGAAGTCCACGGTCTCTCCGCCCTTCTCGCTCCACGCGTAGAAGGTCACGGCCTTCGCGCCGTCCGGCACCAGGAAGCCCGGCTTCGGGGGCGTATCCTTGCTCCAGTTGCCTTCCGGGTACTGCCAGAAGACGCCCGCCCAGCCATTGCCACCCTTCTTGTAGGTGAACTTGTGGCATGCCCCCAGGCCCGAGCCCGGCCGGGGCGTGGCGCAGACCGGCTCGTCGACCAGCAGGCCCTCGGTCGAGCCATCCCCCATGTAGCCGCTGGCCGCCCAGGTGCCGTCCACCGCCAGGGGCAGCGTCGTCTGGGTGCCCGCGTCGGTGGTGGTGCCGGCGTCCGTCTCCGAGCCCGCGTCGGTGGTGGTGCCCGCGTCCGTCTCCGAGCCCGCGTCAGTGTTCGTCCCGGCGTCCGTGTTGCTGCCCGCGTCGGTGTTGGTGCCGGAGTCCGGCTTGTTGGTGCCGGCGTCATTCTGGGTGCCAGGCGTGGGGTCGTCCTCGGGGTCACAGGCGCCAACGAGCCCCGCCGTCGCGAAAACTCCAACGGCCGCCAACGTCCACGCGAAACGCTTGGTGCGAAGCATGAATCCCCTCCAGGGTGTCTTGCTGGGATGACTTCGTTCTTACGGCGAAGAAATCGAAACCTGCTGAAATCCGTCGCCCGAATGCCGCGTCGCGTCACCCATGCTGCTACACACCAGAGGAGAAACCGCCGTCTCCCGCCGCTGGGGCCCCTGCCACCTGGAGCCGCCCCGCGTCCCCGCCCACCGCGAACATGCGAGTTCGTTCGATTGACGAAGAAATACCAGCCCCCTTTACCCATTTGCAAGCAGCCGAGAACGCGCTCCGCGCGCTCAAGCGGTTGATGCAGCGCGCCGTGCGGGGTGCCTGGACCGCACCGCGCCAGGATGCGCGGGGTCGAGCCTCACAGCGGAACGGCCAGTAGAGCCGCCCTTCACAGCCCCAGGCGCACGCCTACGCCGACATGATCATCCAGTACCGATGGACGAGTTGGAAGCAGCCTTGCCCGCACCAAAGGAACATCAGAGGCAATGCCCAGATGACTCCCCGCTGCAGCCACCACTTGGCCAGAAGAAAATAGCCGGGCCAGAACAGCAGACCGCCTACAACGAAGAGTTTGGAGTCGAGGGTGACGGCCGCTCCGCCCACCAAAATGGCGACTGGGGACAACAGGAGAGCCATGAGGACGTCGCCCGCCGCCGGTGCTGGCCCTGGGGCAACAAAGTCGCCCAACAACCCGAGAGCAGCGCCAGCAAGCGTGCACATGGCAAGCCCGCCCCAGCGGGTTCGAAGCGACGCTCCGTCATTTGACCGCGTCACGTCATCGCTCCCCTCGCCTGAGGCAGCGGTCGGGAACTCTCCCCCGACCGCGACACCCTCACGATACCCCTGTCAGTAGAATTTGGGTCCAAGGATCCGCGCCCAGATGGGCGTGGGGTCTGGGAGCTGCGGGGTATTCCCATACAACCAATAGGGAATGACATCGTAAACGAAATGGCCGAAGCCATCGATCCCATTAGGACCGGAATAGTTGTACGTCCCGTAGTTCAGGGGGTCCGTCACCAACTCGCCATCCTTGTATACGGCCTCGCACTTCCCGTCCGGAGAAACCCACTTCTCGTTCCGCTCATTGCCAGAACCAAAGCGGTGATACATTGATTTCGCGTCAGACAGAAGCTCCCAGTTATTTGCCGCGAGGCTACCCTAGGGGACGGTCTGATTGTTTGCATTGCGCCCATAGTGCTGTCTCAAGAACCCAGCCAGATACGAAACGGGGCTCAAGCCGATAGGCTCGTTTCCGTTCGGGTCCACGTAAAACATTGGACTGCTCAAGGCGTAGGCATACGCAGGAAGCGCTGAGGGTCCCCGGCCCAACATCGGTTCCGGCTGGAGGTACCTGCCAATGCTCGGGTCGTAGTAGCGGTTCCAGTTCTCGAAGAGGTCCGTCTCCGCGTCGTAGTAGTGGCCCATGAAGCGCAGGGGCGTCCAGAAGGGCTGCGCGCCCGTCTAGTAGCGCTGGTATTCGAAGCTCTCCAGCGCCGCTCCCATGGACGTATTCGGTCCGGAGCTATCAGGTGGGCCCGCGGAGATATGCACCCGTCTCCGACGGAGAAGAATGCTTGAAGGAAAGAGGGAGTTCAGCCGCGTGAGGGCGCTGCGGCGCCCTTCCAATCCGCAGGGGGAACACAGACGCGGGCGCTGGCTCCGGGATGCACCCGCGAGCACTTCCACTGCGCCGGACACTGGGATTCGCCGACGCATGTCTGGCTACAGAAATAACCCTCGTCGTGCAGTCCTCGCCGACATCAGTCGAGGCGTTCTCCGGCAGCTCCGTGCGGTGCTCGGCCAGGACTGGCGAGGGTTCGATGGTCGGGGCCGGCGACTCCGCGGAGCAGGCCAGGACGCCCGCCAACAGCCCTCCCAGGAGCCAGGAGGACCGGAGACACACACACCAGAGAGATTTCAAGACGCCTTCCCAGTCGATGACGGACGTGAGGGCGCCAATGATTGAAGTGTCCCCCAGTGAACACGGCGGCATTGATTGCCCATGACCTGGATGTCAAGGTCACGGACCACGTCTGCCTGCAATCCCTGGCAGGCGGACCTCAGTGCGTGAGCGGCGGTGGACCGCCCAGGCGCCGGACGATGGCGAGCAGTTGCTCGATGTCGAAGGGCTTGGGCAGGAAGCCCGCGCACGGCAGGTGCTGCCAGAAGTCCGGCGGGCTCGCGCTCATCATCACCACCGGGACGTCGCGCAAGGCCGGGTCCTTCTGCATCGACTCCAGCACCCCGGGCCCGTTGAGCACCGGCATCATGTAGTCGAGCAACACCAACGACGGACGCTCCTGGCGCATCCGCTCCAGGGCCTCGCGGCCGTTGAGCGCCGTGGCCGTGCGGTAGCCCTCGTCGGACAAGAGGTCCCGGACGGCCTCCACGATGCCGAACTCGTCGTCGACGATGAGGACGGGCCCCATGGTCACGTGCCTCGATGCTTGCGGACGTTCCGGCGCGACTTGGTCGGGGTCGCCCTGGCGGCGGACGTGGTGCCCGCGCGCGGCTTGCGGCGAGGCTTCGGCAACGGGGTCGGCTCCGGAGTCCGCGTGCGCGCGAGCCCCGTCATCAACATCTGCCCTTCCGCGAAGGGCTCGCCGACCTTGATCCCCTTGCCCGTGATCTCCAGCTCGCGCAGGGCGGGATCGTAGGCGCTGTTGCGCACCTTGAGCGCCGCGATGAAGCGGCGCAGCCCGGAGTGCAGCTCCACCATGCGCAGGAACAGGATGTTCTCCGCCACCATGGAGATGCCCTTGAGCGGGAACTTCACCTCGGGGCCGAACGCGGCGGTCGCCTCCGCCGAGTAGAGGAGCGTCACCTCGCGCACCCGGCACTCGTTGACGAGCGCCGCCAGGAAGCGGGCCACCCGCGCACGCCGCGTGGAGGCCCGGCGGAGCGCCTCGTAGCCGTCCAGGAAGATGCGGCGCACCCGGCCACTGCGGACGATGGTCAACAGCTCCATGCCCAGCTTGTCGAGGATGTTCTCCGTGGGCGGCCGGAAGCTCACCTCCAGGTCCCCGCGCTCCATCAGGGGTTGCAGGTGCAGCCCCACGCCCGCCGCCTGCGCGAGCATCCGCTCCGGCGCGTCGTAGAAGGCGAAGTAGTGGCTGCGCTCCCCCTGACGCGCGCCTTCCGCCAGGAAGCTCAGGCCCAGCAGCGTCTTGCCGCTGCCCGGCGGCCCCAGGAGGATGGTCGTGGAGCCCGCGGGCACGCCGCCCTTGAGCATCATGTCCAGGCCGGCAATGCCAAAGGCGTCACGCTCCCGCGTCCCCGCCCCGGGCACCAGGTTGCCGTCCACCAGGGACTCCAGGCGGGGATAGACGGTGAGCCCGTCGCCGGTGATCTCGAAGCCGTGCTGCCCCAGCTTGTACGCGCTGCCCCGGAACTTGCGCACGCTCAGCTCGCGCAGGGTGCGCACCCCGAAGATCCGCTGCTGGAGCACCAGCAGGCCATCCACCATGGTGTGCTCCGCGCGCAGGCCCTTTTCGCCCCCGGTGGTGAGCACGATGGTGGTGCAGCCGATGAGGCCCGTCACGACCTGGAGGCCGTGGATGAACTTCTTGAGCGCCTGCCGCGACGGCGCCAGCTCCTCCGCCGCCAGCAGTCCATCCAGCACGAGCAGCGAGGCCTTGTGCGCCTTGATCTCCTTGCGCACCAGCTCCGCGAGCGCGTCCAGCCCGCCCTGCTCCAGCACGGTGAAGGCGCTCAGGTAGCTGATCTTCCCCGGCACGCAGGACGGGTCGAAGAACGACAGCGTCTGCAGGTTGCTCACCAGCTCGGTGTGCGACTCGGCCAGGAGCGTGAGGTAGAGGACGCGGTGGCCCTGGGCCGCCTGCTGGAAGCAGATCTGGTTGGCCAGGATGGTCTTGCCCGCGCCAGGCAGGCCCAGGACCATGTACATGCGGCCCTTGCGCAGGCCGCCGCACAGGACGGTGTCCAGGCCGGGAATGCCCGTGGCCACCCGCTGCTCTTCACGTGCACCGCCCGGCGTCATCACGCGCTTCCTTCCTGGGCGCCATGCGCCGAGCCGGACCGAGAGGAACGGCCCCGTGGGGACTCCATAGTCCAGGCCCCGCGTGAAGGTTCAACAATCTGGGATGCGTGCGTTCCTGGACAACACGCGGCCCCGGCCCGCCGGCCGCTCAGCGGGCGGCGTTGGCGTCCGTCGCCGGCACGGGGGCCGCGCTCCCCGTCAGCGGCTTGAGCGATGCCCGCAGCGCTTCAATCTGGGCACGCGCCTGGTTCTTGAGCGACTCCACGTCGTCCAACGTCATCCCCTTCGTGGAGATGGGCGTGCCCACGGTCACCAGCCCGCGCGACGTGGCGAAGCGCCACGAGTGCTTGGGCAGCGCGAGCCGCGTGCCGCTCACAGCCAGGGGCAGCACGTCCGCCTGCATCTCGATGGCGAGCCGGAAGGCGCCGTCCTTGAAGGGCAGCAGCTCGTCCGTCTTGGAGCGCGTGCCCTCCGGGAAGATCATCACCGGCATCCCCTTGAGCATCCACTCCTTGCAGCGCGCCATGGCGCCGGTGGCCGAGTCGCGGTCGCCGCGCTCCACCGGGATGTCGCCAGCCATGCCCATCATCCAGCCCACCACGGGCACCTTGAAGAGGCTCTTCTTGCCCAGCCACTTCATCTCCCACGGCAGGTGGGAGATGAGGAACGGATCCGCGTTGGACTCGTGGTTGCTCACCACCACGGTGTTGGCCGCCACGTGGTCCGGCACGTTGCCGTGCACGCCGAAGCGCCAGTAGGGCGTGAGCTTCGCGGCGGTGACGCCGACCAGGCGGAAGCAGCGGCCCACCACGTAGCGGCGCTTGTCGAACAGGAACGTGAAGATGAACAGGAAGAGCTGGACGAAGAAGCCCACCAGGGCGACGAGGCCCACCTCGACCCAGGTCCAGATGGAGAGCAGTGCGTTCATGAGGGGTGTCCCTTGGGCATGAGGGGTTTCAGGTGAGGACCGCGGGGTCCAGGTCCACGCTCACCGGGCAGTGATCCGACCCGTGGACGTCCGCGTGCACGGAGGCCTTCTTCACGAAGGCGAGCGCCGCGGGAGTGGCGAGCACGTAGTCGATGCGCCAGCCGATGTTCTTCTCGCGCACGCCGGCGCGCTGGCTCCACCAGGAGTAGTGGCCGCCCTCGGCGTTGAAGTGGCGGAAGGTGTCCACCCAGCCCGCGCGGATCCACCGGTCGAACTCCTCGCGCTCCTCCGGGCGGAAGCCGCTCGTCTCCCGGTTCTCTCGCGGGCGCGCCAGGTCGATGGCCTGGTGGGCGGTGTTGAAGTCCCCCATCACCAGCACGCGCTGGTTGTCACGCAGCGGCTTCTCCAGGCGCGCGAAGAGGCGGCGGTAGAAGTCCAGCTTGAAGGGGATGCGGGAGAGGTCCCGGTCCTTCCCGTTCCCGTTGGGGAAGTAGCCGTTGACCACGGTGAGCCTACCGAAGCGGGCGAACTGGAGGCGGCCCTCCGCGTCCACCTCCGGCGCGTCCAGGGTGGTGGTGAGCTCGTCCGGTTCGTGGCGGCTGAAGAGGCCCACGCCGCTGTAGCCGGGGCGCTCCGCGGCCACGAAGTGGGTCTTCCAACGGCGGGGGGCGCGCACCTCCGCGGGGAGCTGCTCCACGCGGGCGCGCACCTCCTGCAGCCCCACGATGTCCGCCCGGGCCTTGGACAGCCACGGGAGGAAGCCCTTGCGGTGGATGGAGCGCAGACCGTTGACGTTCCAGGAGACGACTCGCACGCCCCCGCTTATGGCGAAAGCGCGCGGGTATTTCCAGCCCCCACCGTTCCTGGACGGACGGTGGGGGCCGGTCACTGCTCAGTGCGTCAAGGGACTTCGAGCGCGCTGGCCTTGTTCTGCGGGCCGCGCGTGGTGCGGATGATGAAGTCCGCGCTGTTCACGTCCGTGTCCCGGCTGTTGCCCTTCGTCGCGTCCACGCCGCTGCCTTCCATGGTCGCGGCGGACGAGCCGGCGTTGGCCTTGCGCTCGTAGCTGCCGGCGGCGGCAGGGGTGCCGTTGATGGGGCTGTTGCCTTCGGCGGAGTCCGCGGTGGAGCCGTAGCCCACCGTGTCCACCGCGAGGGCGTCCACCTTCGCGGTGGAGATGCCAGTCTTGCCCAGGCGGATGTGGCCCGCCGTGCCGCCCAGCGGGATGGTGGTCCCAGCGGAGGCGTCACCGGCGACCGTGCTGCCACCGGAGTACGAGCCGCCCGTCACCAGGTAGAAGCCGTGCGCGGCGATGGTCGCGCCCGTGGGGAACGTGAAGGCGGTGCTGTTGTAGGTGCCGCCGGTCGCGCTCTTGTACTGGAGCTTCCAGCCACCGATGTTCACTGCCTCGTTCGTCGGGTTGTAGAGCTCGATGAACTCGTCGTTCGCGCCACCGGTGCCGGCAACGGCGAACTCGCTGATGACGACGTGGTCCGTCGTGGGGGCGGCGGTGACCTGCGCCTGGGCGGAGACGGACTGGCCGTTGAGCGTGGCCACGATGGTGCCCGTCGAACCGGCGGCGCCCGCGGTGAAGGTGAACTTCGCGGAGATCTCGTTGGCCGGCACCGTCACGGTGGCCGGCACGGAGCCCACGTTGCCCGTGGTGGACAGCGCCACGGACGTGGCCGCCGCGGCCGGGATGTCGAGCGTCACGGTGACGTTGGCAGTCTGACCGGCGGCCAGCGACACCGTCTCCGGCGACAGGTACGCCAGCGCGGCCGCTTCCGTCGCGCCGAGCACGCGCACGGTGGCGGTGCGCGAATCCGCGCCCAGCGTGGCCGTCAGCGTCGCCTTGGCGGAGCCCGCCGCGTCGTCCGCCGTCACGATGACCGCAGCGGAGCGCGAGCCCGCCGGCACCGTCACCTGGCCGTTGTTGGCGATGACCACCGAGGGGCTGGACGAGGTGACCTGGACCACGACGTCCGTGGTGGCCTCGGCGCTCAGCGTCACCGCGAGCGGCTCCGGAATCGTCTCACCCGTGGTGCCCGAGCGCGCGAAGACCGCGGCCGGCTCCAGGGCGCTCAGCGTCGCCGTGGTGCCCGCGTCGGTGCCCGCGTCCGAACCCGTGCCCGCGTCCGGAGCCGGGCCGCCGTCAACGGCGCCGCCGTCCGTGCCCGCGTCCGTCTCCGTGCCCGCGTCGATGGTGCCCGCGTCCGTCTCCGTGCCCGCGTCGATGGTGCCCGCGTCCGTCTCCGTACCCGCGTCCGTGCCCGCGTCGATGGTGCCCGCGTCCGTCTCCGTACCCGCGTCCGTGCCCGCGTCGCCCATGCCGGAGCCGCCGTCCGTCACCGTGCCCGCATCCGTCTCGGTGCCCGCGTCGGTGGTCGTGCCCGCGTCCGTCCCGGTGCCCGCGTCGGTGGTCGTGCCCGCGTCCGTCTCCGTGCCGGCGTCCGTGGTCGTGCCCGCGTCGGTGGTCGTGCCCGCGTCCGTCTCGGTGCCGGCGTCCGTGGTCGTACCGGCATCCGTCTCCGTGCCGGCGTCCGTGGTCGTGCCCGCGTCCGTCTCCGTGCCCGCGTCCTGCTCGGTGCCCGCGTCCGTCTCCGTGCCCGCGTCCTGCTCGGTGCCCGCGTCGGTCGTGGGCTTGGTCACCTGACAGCTATTGTTGCAGCGGTCGCCTTCGACGCGGTTGCCGTCGTCGCACGCCTCGCCACGCTCGATGATGCCGTTGCCGCAGACAGGGTTCTTGTCGTCATCACCACCGCACGCCGACAACACCAACAGCACCGCTGACAATGGGACCAGCAGGTGCCGGGAAGACCAGGACATGGAGACTCCGTGTTGAGTACTGAGCCTCCTCACAAACCACAAAATTACAGGCCGACGCAAACCCCTCCCGGTGACTTCCAGCCCCTGTCCACGGAACCCTCCGGGTCACAACTTTCTCAGGACCTGACAGTGCGGACGGGCCGTCCGGACCCGCCCGGCTTCAGCCAGGAGTCCCGGGGGTTTGCGGGGACCCTGAATCCGCCAATCCATGCGCATCCAGGAAGCCCCGAACGGACTGGGCGATCTCCGTCCCGGCCTCCAGGAGGCCCGCGTGGCCGGCGTCGTCCACCTGGAGCCAGTGGGCCTGGGGCAGCGCGCGGTGCAGCCGCTGCACCTCCGACAGGGGCACGAGGACGTCGTCGCTCGCGGCGATGATCAGCACGGGCACCCGGATGGAGGGGAGCACGTCCCAGGCGTGGCCCTCCGTGAGGCCTCGCAGCGTGCGCCAATAGGCCTGCGCGCTCATGTGGTAGAGCGCGTCCAGGAACTCGGCGATGTCCTCGCGCGGAGCCCGGGGCCGCAGCGCCCCCACGGCCCTCGCCAGCGGATCCGCCAGCGGGGTGGCGAGGAAGGCCTTCACCGCGGGCGCCACCACCGGCACCCAGGGCGTTCCCGCGGCCAGCATCCCCTTCGCCGCGGACAACATGACGCGGGATCCCCAGCGCGGATCCGCCGCGCCCGGCACACCCGGCGTCCCCGCGATGAGCGTCATGGACGGCACCAGCTCCGGCCGGCGGCGGTACAGCTCCAGCAGGATGCGCACGCCCATGGAGAAGGCGATGTGGTGCGGGGGCCGGCCGTCGCCGCGCGCCATGGCCGCCTCGGTGACGCGCTCCAGGTCGTCCACGTGCACATTCACGCGGTAGTCCCCGTCTCGCGACTCCTCGCTCATGCCGTGGCCGCGGTAGTCCCAGTGCACCACGCGGTGGTCCTGCTCCAGGTCGGCGACGATGTGGCGCCAGAAGTTCTCCGACGTGCCGATGCCGTTGGTCAGCAGCACCGTAGGGCGGTCCGCGAGCGCGGCGTCGCGGCCCTCCTCCGGCATGCCCGAGCTGTGGGTGTGGACCGCCACCCGGGTGCCATCCGGGGCGGAGACGAGGTGCGTGGCGCGGCGGTAGGGCATCCCCGCCCACCATGCGGCCGGGCAGGCGCGGGTGCAAGGGCCGACAGCCCGTCCCCCCGAGGGCGCCCTCCCCCTGCCGCGCAAGGCCGGGCTGGACGCGCCCGGGCCTCCAGGCAATGGTGCGCGCGATGCTCAGCGAGGAGGCGGAAGGGTTGGACGTGGCGGCCGTGCTCGCCCACTACGAGGCGCACGGCTTCGCGCGCCTGGGCCGCGTGCTGGATGACGCGGGCGTGGAGTCCCTGCGCGAGCGGGCGGACGACCTGATGCTCGGCCGCGTGGTGTACCCGGGGATGTTCTTCCAGCCGGACGCCACCACCGGCCGCTACGAGGACGCGCCCCTGGGACTGGGCTGGCAGGGCCCGTCCCTGGACTACCGCAAGCTGGAGAAGCTGGAGAAGGATCCGCGCTTCCTCGCGTGGCTGGAGAACCCGCTGTTCGAGCGGATCGCCCGCGCGCGCATCCCCGGCGACATCGTCCTGTACCGCGCCATCCTCTTCCACAAGGGCCCCGCGGGCGGCAGCAACCTGCCCTTCCACCAGGACGGCGGGAAGCTGTGGGGCCTCACGCGCGAGCCGGACCTTCAAATCTGGACCGCGCTGGACGACGCGCCGGAGGGCGGCGGCTGTCTGGAGGTCATCCCCGGCAGCCACCGCGCGGGACTGGTGACGTCGCTGGGCGGCGTGATTCCCCCGGACCGCGTGCAGGCGGCGGACGCGGAACGCCACGTGGTGCCCCTCCCGGTGCGGGCCGGAGAGGCGCTGCTCGTGCACAACCACGTCTGGCACCGCTCCGGGCGCGGCCGGCCCGGGCAGCGGCGGCGCGCGTTCTCCGCCTGCTACATGAGCGCGGACACCACCTGCGTGCGCAAGAAGAAGGCCCCGCGCGTCTTTCCTCCGGTGTTCCGTCACCCGGTGCGCGGCGGCTGAAAGGCCCTATCATCCCGGGCGTGTCCGGACACCCTGGAGTCCTCGTCGCCGAGCAGCCCCACTACCTGCCGTGGGTGGACTTCTACGAGCAGGTGGCCCGCGCCGGGACGCTGGTGGTGCTGGACGACGTGCAGTGGCTCCGGCGCGGCTGGCAGCGCCGCACGCGCGTCGCCCTGCCCCACGGCGTGCCCACGCCGCCCCCATCCGAGCCGGGCTTCCAGTGGCTGTCCATCCCGCTGGAGGATCCGCACCGCGACACGCGCATCCGCGACCTGGCGGTGGACTCGAGCCAGCCCTGGGCGCGCAAACACCTGCAAACGTTGGTGACGCTCTACGGAGGCAGGCCCCACTTCCGCGCGCAGGTGCTGCCGCTCGTGGAGCCCTTCTATGACGCCGCCTCGCGCGAGTCCGGCCCGGGGTCGCTGCTGCGCGTGCTGCTGTCCAGCATGGCGCTGTTCCACGCACCGCTGGGGCTCACGCCGAACGTGGTGCTCTCCTCCACGCTGGAGCGCCGGGGCGAGGACAAGACGCAGCGGCTGGTGGAGTACTGCCTCCAGACGGGCGCGCACACGTACTACTCGGGGACGGGCTCCACGGTGTACCTGAAGCCGGAGCGCTTCCGCGCGGTGGACGTGCGCCTGTTGTGGCAGCGCTTCCGTCACCCGGACTACGCGCAGGGGCGCGAGGGGCGCTTCGTGACGGGGCTGTCCATCGTGGACGTGCTGGCCAACGTGCCCGTGGAGACGGTGCGCACGTGGCTCCAGCCGTCGCCGTGGGGGCCGTTCGCGGGGGACGGCCCCCAGCCGCTTCAGCGGGCGGACGCGGCGGTGGGCGAGGCGGACGCGGGCTTGTCGAAGCGCACGAAGTAGCTGCGCACGGCGGCGTCCAGCAGCGCGGGCTCCAGGCGCGGCGGCTGGCCCTGGTAGTTCGCCATGTCGATGACCTGATCCAGCAGGTCGCGAGGCTGGCACGCGGCGAAGGGCCGGTGGTTCGGGCGGTAGTGCTCGTCGATGAGGTAGTCCACGGCGCGCGCGTCGTAGGGCACGCCGCGCTTCTTGCACATCACCTGGAAGATCTCGTGGAACTGCTCCTCGTCCGGGCGCTGCACCTCCAGCTTGTAGCGGACGCGGCGCAGGAAGGCGTCGTCCACCAGGTCGCTGGGATCCAGGTTGGTGGAGAACGCGGCGAACACGTCGAAGGGCACCTGGATCTTCTTGCCGGTGTGGAGCGTGAGGATGTCCACGTCGCTCTCCAGCGGGACGATCCACCGGTTGAGCAGGTCCTTGGGGGACACCTTCTGACGGCCGAAGTCGTCGATGAGGAGCATCCCGTTGGACGCCTTCATCTGGAACGGCGCCTCGTAGTACTTCACCTCCGGGGTGTAGACGAGGTCGAGCATCTCCAGCGTGAGCTCGCCGCCCACCACCACCAGCGGCCGGCGGCAGCGCACCCAGCGGCGGTCATACGAGGGCATGCCGGGCTCGTCATCCACCGCGCGGTGGATGTTCGCGTCGAACATCTTCACCACGAAGTCGTCGATGAGCAGCGCGTGCGGGACGAAGATGTCCCCCTCGTAGCAGTTGACCATGCCCTGGCAGATGGCCGTCTTGCCGTTGCCCGGGGGGCCGTAGAAGAAGATGGCGCGCCCGGAGTTCATCGCCGGACCGATGCCGTCGAAGATGTAGTCGCGGATGATCAGGTCGCCGAACTTGTCCTGCATGCGCTGGCGGGTGATGCGGTTGCCGCGCACGGTCTGATGCTTCACGGCGGCGACCCATTCATTGAACGGCACGGGCGCCGGGCCGTTGTAGCGGTTGCGATCCAGGATCTGCCGCAGCACGTCCGTCACGAAGGTCGTGAGCTGGTAGATCATCGTGGAGCGGCCCACGCCGGACGCGCCACCGCCGCGGATGTCGATGTACTTCTGGCGGCGCAGTCCCTCGATGACCTCGTCCACCAGCGCGGTGGGCAGTTGCAGGCGCGTGGCCACGTCCATGCCGCGCATCTCGCCCGCGAAGAAGATGGCCTTGAGGACCAGCTCCTCCACGAACGTGGTGGTGAGGCCGGCCTCCTGGAGCGTCTTGGGCTGCGCGGGCCAGAAGCGGTTCGTCACCGGCGCGTCCGACGCCTCACCGCGCCGGAAGCCGCGCCGCTCCGGGCCCACGTAGCCCTGCGGCGGCGCTGACACCGAACCGCGACGGTCGGAGCTCGCGGGAGCCGCTCCACGGCGATCCGCCTCCGGGGGGCCACGGCGCTCCCCTTCCGGGGGCCCCCGGCGCTCCATGCCGGCGGCCGCGCGGCGCTCGGGATCCTGCGCGGGCGGAGGCGGGCCGGGGGGCGCGGTGCGCCGCTCGGTCTGCACGTCGAGCATCTCCTCGGAGAAGGGCGGCGGCGCGCCCGGCGGGGCCGCTCCCGCGGGCGGCACGCGGGGGCGCGGCATCGGATCGAAGATGACGGAGGGCAGCGGCGCGGTCTGCGCCGGCCGGGAGCGGGTGGGCTCCGGACGCTGCTCTCCTCCCAGGGGCGCGCCAACCGGGGCGGGCGCGCGCGGACGGGGCGGCGCGGACAGGACGGGGTTCGCCTGCGCGGCGGGCGTCTCCAGCGGGGTGATGCTGCGATTCTCATCCTGCTCGGCGTCGAGGGAAGACGGACCTGGGCCAGGGGGGGGCCTGCGGGGAAAGTCAGCCATCACGGCTCCGGCGGGAGGGAGAGGCCACTGTACCCCACCGTCGTGCCGGCGGTGTTAACTTCGGGCCATGAGCTTCTTCCAGGCGCCCCCGGGTCTTGGCAATCAGTACGACGACGACGCGTTCCTGCAGGGCTACCTCGCCCGCACCCTTCCGAACGATTTGTTTCGCTCGCTCCAGGATGACTTCCGCGAGCTGGGGGAGCTGGGAGGCAAGTACTTCTACGAGTTCCAGCAGCGCGACCGGCTGAACGAGCCCGTGCTCACGCAGTGGAGCCCGTGGGGTCAGCGCATCGACCACATCGAGGTGTCCCCGCTGTGGAAGGAGGCGGAGGCGCTGACGGCGAAGAAGGGCCTGGTCGCGGTGGCCTACGAGCAGAAGAGCGGCGCGCTCAGCCGCGTGCACCAGTTCGCGCTGAACTACCTGGTGCAGCCGTCGCTGGACGTCTACTCTTGCCCGCTGGCGATGACGGACGGCGCGGCGCGGTCGCTCCTGTCGCTGGGCAACCAGGCGCTCATCGACCACGCCCTGCCCCACCTGACGTCGCGGGATCCGGCGACGTTCTGGACGTCCGGCCAGTGGATGACGGAGCGCACGGGCGGCTCGGACGTGGGGCTGACGCTGACGGAGGCGCGGCAGTCCCCGGAGGGCTGGCGGCTGTACGGCACCAAGTGGTTCACGTCCGCCACGACGGCGCAGATGGCGCTGACGCTGGCGCGCCCCACGGGCAACGGCCCCGGCGGCAAGGGGCTGGCGCTCTTCTTCGTGGAGACGCGGGACGCGCAGGGCCGGCTCAATGGCATCCAGATCAACCGGCTGAAGGACAAGCTGGGCACGCGCAAGGTGCCCACGGCGGAGCTGACGCTGGACGGGACGCTGGCGACGCCGGTGGCGGGGCTGACGGACGGCATCCGCAACATGGCGATGATGCTGAACGTGACGCGCACCTGGAACGCGATGGGCGCCACCTGGAGCATGCGCCGCGCGATGGCGCTGGCGCACGACTACGCGAAGCGCCGGGTGCAGTTCGGCGCGCCGCTGTCGGAGAAGCCGCTGCACATGGACACGCTGGCGGGGCTGGAGGCGGAGTTCCAGGCGGGCTTCCTGCTGGCGTTCCGCGCCGTGGAGCTGCTGGGCAAGCTGGAGACGCGCACGGCGACGGAGCAGGAGCTGCTGCTGCAGCGGCTGGTGACGCCGCTGGCGAAGCTGACCACGGGCCGGCAGGTGGTGCACATCACGTCGGAGGTGACGGAGTCCTTCGGCGGCGCGGGCTACGTGGAGGACACGGGCCTGCCGCGCATCCAGGCGGACGCGCAGGTGCTGTCCATCTGGGAGGGCACGACGAACGTGCTGTCATTGGACTCGCTGCGCGCGCTGGCGAAGGAAGGCACGCTGGAGGCGTTCTTCCACGAGGTGGAGGGCCGTCTGTCCAAGGTGACGGACGCGGGCCTGCGGCCGTGCGTGAAGACGGCGCACGACGCGCTGGAGCACGCGCGGGCCTGGGTGTCCGGCGCGATGGCGAACCCCACCACGATGGAGGCCGGGGCGCGGCGCTTCTCCCTGACGCTGGGGCGCACGCTGGAGCTGGCGCTGCTCAGCGAGCACGCGCAGTGGTGCCTGGAGCACGGGCACGGCCCGCGCAGCCGGGCGGCGGCGCGGCGCTTCCGACAGAACGGCGTGGACCTCATCCAGGATGAGATCGACCTGGATGATTCGCGGCTGCTGGGCTGAGCATCGCGGCAGGTGCACGTGGCGGGCGCCCCCGTTAAGAAGCGGGCGCCATGTCCGTCCTGAGCCCCGAGCAGTGTCAGCGCTTCACCACCGATGGGTATCTCGTCCTGCCGTCCTTCGTGGAGGGCGGGACGTGTGAGCGGATGCGGGCTGTCATCCTGGAGCAGTTGGCCTCCGGTGACGGACCGGTGGAGTACGAGGCCGACGTGGCCTATCCCGGCTCACCGGCGAGCATCGAAGCCGAGGGCGGGCGGACGGTGCGGCGGTTGCTGAAGGCGCATGGGCGCTCGCCCCTGTTCGCGGCGTGGTTCGACGACGCGCGGATGCTGGAGGCGCTGGGGCAGCTCCTGGACGGGCCGGTGGTGCAGGCGCGGGCGCACCACAACTGCGTGATGACGAAGCAGCCGCGCTTCTCCTCGGACACGGGGTGGCACCAGGACGTGAGGTATTGGGCCTTCGCGCGGCCGGAGCTCATCTCCACGTGGTTGGCATTGGGCACGGAGACGCCGGAGAACGGCGGATTGAAGGTGCTGCCCGGCACGCACCGGATGCAGTTCGCGCCGGAGCGCTACGACGCGCGGCTGTTCCTGCGGCCGGAGCTGCCGGAGAACGCGGCGCTCATCGATGGCGCGCGCTACGTGAGGCTGTCCCCCGGGGACGTGCTGCTCTTCCATGCGCGGCTGTTCCACGCGGCGAGCCGGAACCACACAGCGGACACGAAGTACTCCGTGGTGGGGACGTACCGGAGGACAGACAACCTGCCTGTGCCGGGGTCACGGTCCGCAAGGGATTGAAGGCTGATTCAAGGCATGTAGTGATATCGCTCGATGATTCGTCCCTCGGGCGAGACTGCGTAGAGTTCGAACCAGTCGAGTTCGAAGTTGCCACCGGGTCCGATTCCCTCACAGTGGTCAACGCGCCGGTTCACCCGAACGATGTAGACGCCCTTCCCCTGGCCCACGACGACCTCCAGGGCTCGCGCCGTGAAGATGCATTCATTCCGGCGCGCCTTGGGAAAGCGGCTCATGACGTCCTGGAGGGCCGCATGGGACGCCAGGATTGCAGGCCCATCCAGCGTCGCCATGGGCGCCACGTCCTCCGGCCACTCAAAGGCAGCAGAGGAAATGGCTTTGCTTGAGTCAGCCTGAGTCTCCGGCTGAAACCCGCTCGTGGCGCAAGACACCATGCAAGCCATCGCTGCCCATGCCCAAACACGGCGGATGCCGCGTCTGGGTGGGCAGCGATGACGCGGCATCGGGTCCGGCAGGAGCTACTTCGCGGCCTGCGCGAGGGCTTCTTCCACGTAGCGGATGCCCTTGGCGGTGATGGCCTTGCCCTTCTTGGTGTCCTGGGCGTAGCCCGCGTGCAGGCGCAGGGCCTTGGCCGCGTTCGGCGCGGCGTACGTCACGCCCAGCCCGCTCCAGAAGCGCGACGTCGTTCCCGACGTCACCTCCACGTCCAGCGACTTCGCCAGGTAGAGCGGGATCAGCGAACGCAGGAGCTGGTCCTTCTCCTTGCCCGCGGAGACCAGGTCCTTCTGGCGCGCGTGGCCTCGCAGCGCGGTCTCCAGCACCGACACCGCGTCCTCGCTCGCGGCTCCGGACGTGGCCGCCTTCTTCGCGGCCGGGGCCTTCTTCGCCGCGCTCTTCTTCTTCGCGGGCGCCGCCTTCTTCGCGGCCGGGGCCTTCTTCGCCGCGCTCTTCTTGCTCGCGGCCTTCTTCGCCTTCGGCGCCGTCTTGCGGCGGGCGGAGGGCACCAGCTCCATGCGGCCCTCGAACGGCACCTCCACCACCGTCGCGTCCACCTGGCGCTCCGGCATCGCGTTGCGCAGGGACTCGATCACCTCATGCACGGACGCGCGCGGGGGCTCGGAGTGCACCGGGCGGGAGACGCGGGTCGCGGCAGGCTCGCTCACGGGCGGCTTGCCCTGCGCGTAGTACCGCACCCAATCGCTTGCCTCCTCCACCACTTCCGACAGGCCCACGCGATCGAGCAGCGACCCCAACCACCGAAGACTGTTGCGCACTGAGAACCCTCCCGTTCTGATCCACGCTACTACACTCCAGACAGAAGCAACCTATATCGCCAGCAATACGGGTTGTTCCATGCCCCCGTGGGTCCTCCCGTCCCCTCACCCACGGATCACAGGAACAGACGTGCAGATGTAGCGCGCTGTTCCCTGGCCTCACTGACGCACGGACACCACGCTGCGCGTCTTCACGTTCGTCACCTTCCCCGAGCGCTCCAGCATCCCCTCCCCCACGAGGAACAACGCGCCGTGGATCTCCTGCCTGCACCGCGCATACACCTCCGAGGGCACCACCAGGTTGGCGATCCCCGTCTCGTCCTCCAGCGAGATGAAGCAGATCCCCTTCTCCGTGGGCGGCATCTGCCGGCAGATCATCATCCCCCCCACCTTCACCGGCCGCCCCGCAGACACCCTCTTCAGCCCCTCCGCCGTCACCGCCCCCATCCGCTTCAACGTGGGCCGCAAGAGCTCCAGGGGGTGCTTCTCCAGCGACAGCCCCACCGTGTCGTAATCCGCCACCACCCGCTCCCGGACGCCCATGGGCGGCAACTGCACCGCGGTGCCATCCATGGGCATGCCGAAGAACAGGTCGTCCGCGTCCAACGGCCCCAGCGCCTGGATCTCCCACAGCGCCTGCCGCCGCGCCCCGCACAGCGACGCCAGCGCCCCTGACAACGCCAGCCGCGTCAATTCATGGCGGGGAATCCGCGCCCGCCGCGCCAGGTCTCCCACGCTCGTGTAGTCCCCCCGCCTCGCGGTCTCCACCGCCCGGCCCGAGGACTCGCCCAGCCCCCGCACCATCCTCAACCCCAGCCGCACCGCCCCGTCCTCCAGCGTGCAGTCCCAGTTCGAGCGGCGCACGTCCACCGGCCGCACCTCCACGCCGTGCCGCTGCACGTCCGCCACCAGCGTGTGCGGCGCGTAGAAGCCCATGGGCTGGGAGTTGAGCAGCGCCGCCGTGAAGGCCGCCGGGTAGTGGCACTTCAACCAACTGGACGCATAGGCAATCAACGCGAAGCTCGCGGAGTGGCTCTCCGGGAACCCGTAGTGCGCGAACCCCCGGAAGTGGTCGAACCACTCCTCCGCCTGTTGGCGCGTGTAGCCCTTCGCCTCGCAGCCCTCCACGAAGCGGCCCCGGTACGGGAGGATGCGCGCCTCCGCCTGCTTGTGGCTCAGCGCCCGCCGCAGGCCGTCCGCCTCTCCCGCGCTGAAGCCCGCCGCCACCATCGCGAGCCGCATCGCCTGCTCCTGGAAGAGCGGCACGCCCAGCGTCTTCTGCAGGATGCCCCGCACCTCGTCGCTCGGGTACGTCACCGGCTCCTGGCCGTGCCGCCTGCGCAGGTACGGGTGCACCATGTTGCCCACGATGGGCCCCGGCCGGATGAGGGCGATCTGCACCACCAGGTCGTAGAACTCCCGGGGCTGGAGCCGGGGCAGCATGTTCATCTGCGCGCGGCTCTCGATCTGGAACACGCCCACCGTGTCCGCCTCGCACAGCATGTCGTAGACCTTCGGGTCCTCCGGCGGCACCGTGGCCAGGGACAGCTCGCGGCCGTAATGCTTTTGAATCAAGGCGAAGCAGCGCGACAGCGCCGTCAACATGCCCAGCGCCAGCAGGTCCACCTTGAGGAGTCCCACCGCGTTGATGTCATCCTTCTCCCACTGGATGACCGTGCGCCCCGGCATCGCCGCGTTCTCCACCGGCACCAGGTCCACCAGCGGCTCGCGCGTCATCACGAAGCCGCCCACGTGGATGGACAGGTGCCGGGGCACGCCCTCCAGCTCCTTCGCCACCGACAGCGTCCGCAGCACCCGCCCGTCCGTCGGGGACAGCCCCGCCTCCTGGAGCACCTCCGGCGTCACCTGGAAGCCGTGCGACGACGCCACCCGCGACAGCCGGTCCACCTGATCCAACGACAGCCCCAGCGCCTTGCCCGCCTCGCGCAGCGCGAGCCGCCCCCGGTAGCAGATGACTTCACACACCATGCCCGCGTGCCGGCGGCCGTGCTTCTCGTAGACGTACTGGAGCACCTCCTCGCGCCGCTCGTGCTCGAAGTCCACGTCGATGTCCGGCGGCTCCTTGCGCTCCATGCTGAGGAAGCGCTCGAACAACAGGCCCATGCGCACCGGATCAATGGCGGTGATCCCCAGCGCGTAGCAGACCGCCGAGTTCGCCGCGCTGCCCCGCCCCTGGCACAGGATGCCCCGCCCCCGCGCGAACATCACGATGTCCCACAGCGACAGGAAGTACCCCGCGAAGTCCAGCGCCGCGATGAGCCGCAGCTCATGGTCGATCTGCTTCGTCACCTCCGGCGGCACGCCCCCGGGATAGCGCGCGCGCAGCCCCGCCTCCGTGAGCACCCGCAGGTGTTCGTCCGCCGTGCGGCCTCGCGGCAGGTCCTCCTCCGGGAAGCGGTAGTGCAGCGCGTCCAGGGACGCCTCGCAGCGCGACGCCAGCTCCACCGTGCGCGCCAGCGCCTCCGGCCGATCCGCGAACAGCCGCGCCATCTCTCCGGGGGACTTCAGCGTCCGCTCCGCGTTCGGGAACAGCCGCGTGCCGGCCTGATCCACCGTCACCCCGTGGCGGATGGCCGTGAGCACATCCTGGAGCACCTGCCGGTCGCGGTGGTGCGTGTGCACGTCGTTGTGGACCACCAGCGGCACGCCCAGCGCGCGGGCCAGCGCTTCCGCTCGCGCCTCCCGGGCCGCGTCCCCCGCCGACAGCGAGCGGCTCAGGCCCACGTGGAAGCCGCCGGGGAACGCCTCCGCCAGCGGAGCCACCGCCTCCAGCGGCGCGGGGCCCGGCAACAGCGCGAGCAGCCCCGACGCGTGCTCCGCCACCTTGCGCCAGGGCACGCCCGCCTCGCCCTTGGGGTGCGTCATCCGGCCGTGGGACACCAGCCGGCACAGGTTCGAGTACCCGGTCGCGTCCCGCGCGTACACCACCACCGGCGGGCCGTCCTCCAGCGTCAGCTCCGCGCCCAGGAGCAGCTTCACGCCGTGCTCCTTCGCCGCCAGGTGCGCCTTCACCACGCCGTAGAGCCCATCCCGATCCGTCAGCGCCAGCGCGGACAGCCCCAGCCGGGCCGCGGTGGCCACCAGCTCCTCCGGATGGGAGGCGCCGTGCAGGAAGGAGAAGTGGGACCGGCACACCAGCTCGGCGTAGCTCACGCCGGATCAGGATACTGAGCGGGCGTTCAGGCGCTAGATTGGATCGACGTCCAGCGAGAGGGCGACTTCATGGGTTGTTCCAGGCGCGCGGGCTGAAGGCAGACATCCCTCCTCCGCCCCGGGCCTGGCCTTTCATCCAGATGGAGTGGCGCGTCACCCCATCCAGCCCTCGCGGATCTTTCCGTGGCGTCTGTCATTGAGCAGTTTTTGAACCCCGCCACGACCCGGACAGCGATGGGATTTCGTATGGATTTCTGCTGGACGCTGTTCAACCCACGCAGACAGGAGCCACACCATGAAGCTCTCCAAGACCCTTCTCGCTGGTGCCGTTGGCCTCATCCTCGCGCCCCTGACCGCGCTCGCCGCCCCCCGGCCCTGCGAACTGCAGTGCAAGCCGACCTCGTCCTGCGCCTACCTCTGTGACAACGGTGGCGAGGTGATCACCTGCGCGGAGTTCGGCATCTGCAGCGGCCTGTCGCCGGCCGCCCCGTCCGAGCCGCAGGCCTCCGTGCAGCCCGCGCCCTCCGACGACGTGCCGGAGGCCGCCTGCCGCGCGCCCGAGGCCCGGGGCTAACCCACCGCCGCCAGCACCGCTTCCTGGAGCGAGGTGCGCTCCACCTCCTCCAGGAAGTCTCCCAGCGCGACGTTGACCGCCTGGGGCTGCTCCAGGATGCACATGTGCCCGCCGCAGGGCAGCCGCTTGAGCCGCGCGCCCCGGATGCGCTGGTGCAGCCGCTCCGCCACCGCCGGCACCGTCACCGCGTCCTCCTCCCCCACCAGCACCAGCGTCGGCGTTTCGATGCGGTGCAGCTCCCCCTCCACGCTGCGGCGGTGGATGACGCCCTGCATGGCCCGCCACACCGCGCGCGGGTTCTCCACCAACTGCCGGCGCAACAGCGCCCGCTCCGCGGCCCGCTCCGGGTCCCGCATGAACGTGCGCCCGAAGTAGAGCGACATGATCCGGTCCACCACCGGCCTCAGCCCCAGCCAGTGCGTGAGCGTCGTCAGCACCCGGTAGCGCGCCAGCGTCAGCGGCAGCTCCGCCGCGGCGGACGAGTCCAGGAGCGCCAGCGAGCGCAGCAGCTCCGGGTGCCTGGCGGCCAGCCTCAGGCCCACGAAGCCCCCCATGGACTGGCCCACGAAGTGGCACGGCGCCAGCCCCAACGCCTGGATGACCGCCACCGCGTCCTCGTACACCGTGCGCAGGTCGATGACCGAGTCGCCAGACGGGGGCTCGCTCTGCCCCTGGCCCCGGTGGTCGTACACGATGCAGCGGTAGTGCCCCCTCAGCGCCTCCACCTGCCGGTGGAACAGCCGGGAGTCCCAGAGCAGCCCGTGGCTGAAGAGCACCGGCTCCCCACTTCCTCCGGTGTCCTCGTAGTACAGTCGCGCACCACGGATGGACAGGTATGGCATCTGCTTTTCCCCCGGCTTGGGCCCCTTTAGGGTCTTGCCCGGAACCTACCCTCCGTTTCGATTGATTCCGGATGCCCGGTCGCCCGGTTTGACAGGGGGCCGAAGCCGCTGCCAAACAAGGACCCCATGGACACCACCGCCTGGCAGCTCTGGCTGATTGCCGCGATCGTCCTGGGCGCGCTGGAGATCAAGCTCTCCGGCTTCGTGACGCTCTGGCTCGCCGTGGGCGCGCTGATGGCCTCCCTGACGGCCGGGGCGGGCCTGGGCCTCAACAGCCAGCTCTTCGTCTTCACCCTGGTGTCCGCCGTCCTCTTCGGCGCGTCCCGCACGATCTTCAAGAACGTTTTCATGCGGGACGCCGTGCACTTGAAGACGGGCGTGGAGGCGATGGTGGGCCAGGAGGCCGTGGTCACGGAGGCGCTGGCGGACGGACACGGGGGCACCGTGCGCATCAACGGCGAGCTGTGGATGGCGCGCTCCCTGTCCGGGCCCCTGCCCGAGGGCGAGCGCGTCACCGTGGAGCAGATTGAAGGCCTCAAGTTGTGGGTGCGACGCCCGTCGGCGTCCAACGAAGTCGCGCTGCAACAGCCGGCGCGTCGCAAGAAGAAGGAGAACGAAGGATGGGACTGACGATTGTTCTGCTGTTCCTCGCCGCCGCCGTCGTGTTCGGCATCGTCACCGGGGTGCGCATCGTTCCCCAGGCCAAGGTGATGGTCGTGGAGCGGCTGGGGAAGTTCCACCGCGTGGCCTCCAGCGGCCTCAACATCCTCATCCCCTTCATGGACAGCCCCCGCGCCATGGAGATGCGCGCCGGCAACCGCTTCACGCGCAACACCCTGGTGGACCTGCGCGAGCAGGTCATGGGCTTCGAGACCGTCCAGGTCATCACCCATGACAACGTCAACATGGAGGTGGGCTCGGTCATCTACTACCAGATCGTCGACCCCGGCCGGGCGCTCTACCAGGTGGAGAACCTGGCGCTCGCCATCGAGCAGCTCACCATGACGAACCTGCGCAACGTCATGGGCGGCCTCACGCTGGACCAGACGCTCACCAGCCGCGAGACGGTCAACACCAAGCTGCGCATGGTGCTGGACGAGGCCACGGAGAAGTGGGGCGTGAAGGTGACGCGCGTGGAGCTGCGCGAGATTGAACCGCCCCAGGCCATCAAGTCCGCCATGGCCAAGCAGATGACCGCCGAGCGCGAGCGCCGCGCGGAGGTCACCAAGGCCGAGGGTGACAAGGCCGCCGCCATCCTCCAGGCCGAGGGCGAGAAGATCTCCCGCATCCTGCGCGCGGAGGCGGAGCGCGACGCGGAGATCGCCCGCGCGGAGGGCCACAAGCGCGCCGTGATGCTGGAGGCCGAGGGCAAGGCCGAGGCCACCCGCCTCACCTTCGAGGCCATCCACACCGGCCGGGCCACCCCGGAGGTGCTCGCGCTGCGCTACCTGGAGACGCTCCAGGAGCTGGGCAAGGGCGACAACAAGATGTTCGTCCCCTACGAGGCCACCGCCGCGCTGGGCTCCATCGCCACGCTGAAGGAGGTCTTCGCCAAGGACGACGCCCCGGCCGCCGCGCCCCAGCCCCAGCCTCAGCTCCGCGCGCCCGCTCCGTCGGCCGCCGCGCTGAGCGCCCAGGCCCTGGCCCGCAACGCGGCCGCCAGCGCCACCCTCCCCGCCACGCGCCGGGTGCAGCCGCCGTCGGACGAGTAGCGCGGGAATCGTAGTCAGGGCACCGGCGTTTCCCCGTCGGTGCCCTTTGCGTTACGGCGCGCGCGCCCGGGCCTTGTCATCCGCCCGGGCCGTGCCACATGCTCCACCTGAAGCACCGGCTGTCGGTTGTCCACGTGGGGAGAGGTCAGAGCTCTTCCCCTGAACGAGGTCCGCGGAACCTTGAAGCTGTTCGCCTGAAAACCCGGTCCCTGGCTGTACCCCGCCGCCGCGCGTCCCCACCGGACGTGCGCGCTGGCTTCCGGTTTCAGGAGTCGCTTCAACATGCCCTCGTCCTCCTCCGTGCGCGCGCACCGCGTCTGCTTTTCGTTCACTGATGCCATCCCCGTCCTCACCGACGTGGAGTTCCACCTCGCCCCGGGCTGGACGGGCCTCGTCGGCCCCAACGGCGCCGGCAAGTCCACCCTGCTGCGCCTGCTGTCCGGGGAGCTGACGCCCACGTCCGGGCAGCTCCAGTTCGAGCCGGACTCGCCGCTCGTGTGCCTGTGCCCGCAGGGCGTGGAGGCGCTCACGCCCGACATCACCGCGTTCGCGGACGCCTGGGACGCGCTGGCGCGCAGGCTCCAGGGCCAGTTGGGCCTGGACGTCACCGCGCTGGAGCGCTGGCCCACGCTGTCCCCCGGGGAGCGCAAGCGCTGGCAGGTGGGCGCGGCGCTCGCCCGCGAGCCGGACGTGCTCCTGCTGGATGAACCCACCAACCACCTGGACGCGGAGGCGCGCACGTGGCTGGTGGCGGCGCTGCGCCGCTTCCGGGGCGTGGGCGTCGTCGTGTCCCACGACCGCGAGCTGTTGGAGACGCTCACCCAGGCCACGCTGCGCGTGCACGGCGGCGAGGCGCACCTGTACCCGGGCGCCTACTCCGCCGCGAAGGGCCACTGGGAGGCGGAGCGCGAGGCGGAGGTCGCCGCCCACCAGCAGTCCAAGGCGGAGCGGGACCGGGCCGCGCAGCTCCTGGCCAACGCCCGGCGCGAGCACCAGGGCGCCACCCTGTCGCGCAGCACCGGGCGGCGGATGCGCAACAAGTACGACAGCGACGCGCGCGGCCTGGGCCCGTCCACGCTGGCGAGCTGGGCCGAGTCCCGCCTGGGCCACCAGGTCACCGTGAAGCGCCGGGAGCTGGAGCGCGCCGAGGCCGCGGTGGGCACCTTCACCGTGGACAAGACCGTGGGCCGCTCCGTGTTCGTGGACTACGTGCGCTCGCCCAACCCGTGGCTCTTCACGTTCGACACACCGGGCCTGAAGGCCGGCGACGTGGAGGTGCTGGGCCCCACGCGCCTGGACGTGGACCGCGAGGCGCGCATCCGCATCGAGGGGCCCAACGGCGCCGGCAAGACGACGCTCCTGAAGGCCCTGCTGGAGCAGGCGCGCGTGCCTCGCGAGAAGCTCCTGTACCTGCCCCAGGACCTGGGCGCGGAGGAGACGCGCGCCCTGCTGGACGCGGTGCGCGAGCTGCCCCCGGAGGAGCGCGGCCGGGTGATGTCCCTGGTGGCCGCGCTGGGGGTGGATCCGCACCGGCTGCTCGCGTCCGAACAGCCGTCGCCCGGCGAGGCGCGCAAGCTGGCCATCGCGCGCGGCCTGGGCCAGCACGCCTGGGCCCTGGTGCTGGACGAACCCACCAACCACCTGGACCTGCCGTCCATCGAGAGGCTGGAGGCGGCGCTGCACGACTACCCTGGCGCGCTGCTGCTCGTCACCCACGACGCGCCCTTCGCCCGCTCCTGCACCACCACGCGGTGGCTCGTGGCGAACGGACGCGTCGAGGTGGAGTGAGACACCGGCGGGCGGATTGAAGACACAGTCCGTTGGGGAAGACTGAAACATGTTTTCCCCGCCTGGGTTTCATTCCTAGAAGAGACGTGCAGGTCCGGTGGATGTCACACCGGGCCTGTATCGTCGCCTTCACCCCCCAGCCCAGGAGTCTGCATGTCTCGGCGTACGCCGCCATGGCGGTATTCGTGTCTCTTCATCACGGGCGCGCTCGCGCTCACGGGTTGCACGGACGGCTCCGTGCCAGAGGAAGCGCCCACGTTGGAGCAGCAGGCCCGCGCGCTCCTGCCCGGCCCGGACCTGCGCATCACGGAGCTGAGCGCTCCGGACAACGCGGAGCCCGGCCAGCCCATCACCGTCACCGCGAAGGTCTGCAACGCCGGTGACCAGAATGTGTATTCCAACACCACGCTCCAGGTGTACCTGTCCACCACGTCCACGCAGCAGGTGCCGGGGCCGGGGACGCCGCCGCTCACCGTCCAGAGCACCCAGGGACAGACGGACGTGGGGCCGGTGTACGCAGGCCAGTGCGTCAGCCGTTCGCTGAGCATCTCCGTCAGCCCGCCCTCGGGCTTCACGGGCAACGGCGCCTACTACCTGGGGGCCAGCATCGACACGCAGAAGGGGGTGTCCGAGTCGGACGAGACGAACAACGGCTTCGTCCGCGGCCTGATGGGCGTGGGCTGGCGGCCGGACCTGGTCGTCACCCGGGTGGACGCGCCGGCGAACCTGGCGCCGGGCCAGTACGTCACCGCCTCCGCGACGGTGTGCAACGTGGGCACGGATCCCAGCCCCAGCGGCTCCGTGCAGCTCTACCTGTCCACGGTGAACGGGCTGACGGTGCCGCCGCCCTCCGGTCCGCCGCCCACCACGCAGGTCCTGATGGGCGCCGCGAGCGTGAGCAGCCTGAACGAGGGCCAGTGCCGCACGGTGCCCGTCAGCGGCACCGTCCTGCCGCCGCCCACCTCCGTGCCGCCCGGCACGCCCCTGTACCTGGGCGCCATCGCGGACGCGCCGGGGAGCGTGCTGGAGCTGCGCGAGGACAACAACACGTTCGTGCAGGGCCCGGTGGGCGTGGGCAACGGCCCGGACCTGATCATCCGCTCCGTGACGGGGCCCGCGAGCGTGCGCCCGGGGGATCCGCTCCAGGCGACGGCGACGGTGTGCAACACGGGCTTCCAGTCCGCCAACACGGTCGACGTGCGGGTGGTCCTGTCCTCGGCACCGTCGCTGGCGGCCCCGTCGACCCAGCCCCGCCCCATGACCGAGATGCCGGTGGCGAACTTCAGCGTGCCGTACCTGGGCGCGGGCCAGTGCGCCACCCGCACGGTGCAGGGCCCCGCCAACAGCCCGTACGGCAGCCCCATGGATGGAGCCCTGTACCTGGGCGCCATCGTGGACCTGCCCCAGGGCGTGCTGGAGCTGCGCGAGGACAACAACACCCGCGCGGACTCGCGGGTGGGCGTGGGGTCCCGGCCCGACCTCACCGTCGTCGCGCTGGAGGCCCCCTCCCTCGCGCCGCTCTACGGCCCGTTCACGGTGTCCGCGAAGGTCTGCAACGTGGGGACGACGCGCTCCGCCGAGGTCCCCGTGGAGGTGTACGTCACGAACGAGTCCTCGCTGGACATCGCTCCGTCGGGTCCGCCGCCCATGACCGCCGTGCTGATGGGCATGGCCCAGGTGCCGGCGCTGGAGGCGCGTGAGTGCGTCACCCGGCGGGTGACCGGGAGCGCCGGCCTGCCTCCCGGGGCGGTGATGCCGAACCCGGTGCTGTCCGTGGGCGCCGTCGTGGATCCGCGCGCGGCGCTGCCGGAGCTGCGCGAGGACAACAACGTGTCCGCCCTGTCCCGCATCGGCCTGGGGTCCGGCCCGGACCTCGTCGTGCGTACGCTGACGGCGCCTTCCAGCGTCAAGTTCGGCACCTCGCTGTGGACGGACGTGCAGGTCTGCAACGAGGGCACCCTGTCCACGGGGCCCTCCACGGTGGGGCTCTTCCTGTCCACCACGCCCACGGCGGTGTCCCCCACGCTGGCCCCTTCGCCGTTGTCCCAGGCGCCGGTGGGCACGGTGGAGGTGTCGCCGCTCGCGGCGGGCGCCTGCGCGCTGTACCCGAAGACGGTCTCCGTCATCCCCCCGCCGGAGGCCACGCCGTCACAGCCGCTGTACCTGGTGGCCCTGGCGGACGTGAACCAGCAGTTCGTGGAGCCGCGTGAGGACAACAACCTGCGCGCCGCGGGCCCCATCACGCCAGGCAACGGCCCGGACCTGGTGGTGACGGACATCACCGGCCCCTCCACCGCCAGCCCCTACGGCCCCGTCACGCTGAACGTGACGGTCTGCAACGTGGGGACGGAGCCGGCGGGCCCCGCGCAGGTGATGGGCGTCCTGTCCACGGAGGAGGCGCTGTCCACGCAGTCGCCGCCTCCCGCGCCCTCCGAGACCGTGGTGAACGTGGCGCCCGTGCCGGGGCTCGCCGTGGGCCAGTGCGTGACGACGCCGCTGAGCGGCCCCGCGTCCCTGCCCTATTCCGCCGACCCCAGCAGCCCCCTCTTCCTGGGGGCCCGCGTGGACAGCGCCAACCAGGTGATGGAGCTGCGCGAGGACAACAACGCCCGCGTGACGTCGCGGCTCATCCTGGGCAACGGGCCGGACCTGGTGGTGCGCGCGGTGACGGCGCCCACGGGGCTGCCGCAGTACAGCTCGTTCAGCGCGCAGGTGCAGGTCTGCAACGAGGGCAACCAGCCCCTGTACGGCTCCGTGCCGCTGGACCTGGTCATCTCCACGGAGACGTCCCTGTACGTGCCCGGCCAGGGCCTGCCCCCCTACACCCAGGTGCAGAGCCCCGTGGGGAACGTCATGGTGTCCGCGCTGGCCTCGGGCCAGTGCACCACGCTGCCCGTGCAGGGCTTCGTGGTCCGCCCCTCCTCGGCCCTGTCCGGACAGCCCCTCTACCTGGGCGCCCTGGTGGACGCGCCGGGCTCGCTGCTGGAGCTGCGTGAGGACAACAACGCGCTGACGATGGCCACGCCCATCAGCCAGGCGCAGTAGGCCTTCCGGGAGGAATCACAAACCTCCTCACCAGGATGCGCCGGCCGGGATGCCCAGGCGTCCCGGCCGGCGTCTGCCTTTTTTCAGGGCCACGATGGGTTGGGTTTGAATACCCCGGGCTGTCCGCCGTTAAGGGAATCCCCTGGATGTCCCCGCGACGTTGAACCGGGCCCGGCGGCCAGCGCGCGTGGGGACGTGGGCCGGGGTCTTCACGAACCCCGGCCGGCGTTTGCCTTTCCCAGGCCACGCCTCCGTCACGATTGGTTTGAACCGCATCGGCTTTTCGCCGGCGAGGGCAGCGCTTTAGTGCCCTCACGGCGTCGGTCCCGGCCCGGCTGCCGGCGCTTCACGGATTTCACACACCCCCAAGGAGAACACATGCAACGGCTCTCGCCGTCCTGGAGACGCGCATGCCTGCTCATCACTGGCACGCTCGTCATCACCGGCTGTGGAAGTGAGGGCGCGTCGTCCGGCGCGAACCCCGCCCGCGGTCAAAGCCATTCCCTGGACCACGGCTCGGACCTGGTCATCACCGCGCTTCGCGCCCCTGACAGCGTTCGCGACGGGGACCCCTTCACCGCCACCGTGAAGGTCTGCAACCAGGGCTCCGCGGCCGCGTTTCCCCAGAGCGGCGGCACGTTCCTGCAGGTGTACCTGTCCACGACCGCCACCCAGCAGGTGCCCGACCCCAACGCTCCGCCCCCGACCCAGCAGATCACCGTGGGCGAGACGGACGTGGGGCCGCTGGAGGCCCAGCAGTGCGTCACGCGCACCGTGACCGCCAACGCGCTGCCGCCCCCGGGGCAGCCCGGCACCGCCTTCTACCTGGGCGCCAGCATCGACACGCAGCAGCGGGTGCAGGAGCTGGATGAGACGAACAACGGCTTCGTCCGCGGCCTGATGGGCCTGGGCCTGGGCCCGGACCTCGTGGTCTCCGAGGTGAGCGTCCCCGCGAGCGCCCGTCCGGGAGCGCCCTTCCTCGCCGACGTGCGCGTCTGCAACGTGGGCACGGCGCCCTCGTCCGACTCCGAGGCGGAGCTCTACATCTCCACGCTGGACACCCTGAGCCTGCCCACGCCGGGCGCGCCGGTGGATGTCCAGGCGCCGATGGGCGTCGTCCCCGTGCCGCCGCTGGAGGCGGGCCGCTGCCTCACGGTCCGGACGCAGCCGTTCGCCCAGGTTCCCCCGGCGGCCACGCAGCCCGAGCAGCCGCTGTACGTGGGCGCCATCATCGACCCTCAGCAGCAGCACACCGAGCTGCGCGAGGACAACAACACGCGCGTCGCGGGCCGGATGAGCGTGGGCTTCAATGCCGACCTGGTGGTCACCGGCATGACGGGGCCCTCCAACATCGATCCGGGGCTGCCGTTCTCCGGCTCCGTGACGGTGTGCAACGTGGGCACGGACCCGGCCTCGGGTGTTCGCGTGGACATGCTGCTCTCCACGGAGGCCTCGCTGTCCGCCTCGCAGGAGCCCGGCTCCCCGACGGAGTCCTTCGCCGGGGAGGCGTACGCACCGGGGCTGGATGCCGGACGGTGCGCCACGCTGCCGCTGTTCGGGAACGCGTCCCTGCCCGGGGCCTTCCAGCCGGACGCGCCGCTGTACCTGGGCGCGCGCGTGGACGGGATGCAGTCCATCTCCGAGCTGCGTGACGACAACAACACCTTCACGAAGGGCGCCGTGGGCGTGGGCCATGGCCCCGACCTGGTGGTGCGGGCGCTGAAGGGGCCCGCCAACCTCCCGGAGCACTACTCGTTCCCCGTGGAGGCGCAGGTCTGCAACGTGGGCACCAGCGACATGATGGGCTACACCCGCCTGGAGCTGTTCCTCTCCACGGAGGACACGGTGGCGCTCCCGCCGCAGTACGGGCCGTACCCCACGTCGACCCAGGTGTCGGTGGGCGAGACGGAGGTGCCCTTCCTCGCCGCCGGCCAGTGCCGGACGCTGATGGTGGGCGCCCAGCGCAACCTGCCCTGGGGGGCGCAGCCGGGGCAGCCCCTGTACCTGGGCGCGGCCATCGACACGTTCAGGAACGTCCAGGAGCTGAACGAGGACAACAACACGTTCACCCAGGGGCTGGTGGGCACGGGGCCGGAGGCGGACCTGGTCATCACCGACCTGAAGGCGCCCGCGAACCTCGAGGATGGCCAGGCCTTCACCGCGACCTACACGGTCTGCAACCAGGGCAACTCCCCCGCGTCCTACTACGGGGTGTCGCTGTTCCTCTCCACGGAGACGGCGCCGCCCGTGTCGCGGCCGTATCCGGCGCCTCCCGTGTACTCGGAGCCGCAGCGGGCCTACGCCTTCCAGGGCCGCGCCCAGCCCGACCTGCCGCTGGCGCCCGGGCAGTGCACGACCCAGCGCTCCACGTTCTACGCCACGCGTCCGGTGGACGTTTGGCCGTCGCCGTTCGCGCGCCCCCTGAACCTGAGCGCGGTCGTGGACCTGCAGGGGTTCGAGCCGCGCCTGGACAACAACGGCTTCGCCGCGGGCATCCTGGGCCTGGGCTACGGGCCGGACCTCGTCGTCAAGGAGCTCCAGGGGCCCGCCAGCGTGCGGCCCGGGAGCACCCTCACCAGCACCGTGAAGGTCTGCAACGTGGGCACCGCGTCGATGAACCAATCCGCGAGCGTGGCGGTCTACGTGAGCACGGAGGACACCCTGCTGGCGCCCAACCCCCTGCCCTTCCCGTCCGCGCAGATGGGGGGCGGCCAGGTGCTCGTGGGTGACGTGTCCCTGCCGCCGCTGGGCGCGGGCGCCTGCGCCACGCGGCAGGTCACCGGCTTCGCGAACCCGCCGCCCTACGCGGCGCCGTTCCACCCGCTGTACCTGGGGGCCGTCGTCAACCCGGACGCGATGTCGTACGAGCTGCGCTGGGACAACAACACCCGCGTGGCGGGCCCCCTGAGCGTGGGCTACGGGCCGGACCTGGCGGTCACCGCGCTGGAGGCCCCCGCCACCGTCGCGCCGTGGGAGCCGTTCGCCGCCACCGTGCGCGTCTGCAACCTGGGAACCGATCCCTCCAACTCCACCGAGGTGGCGCTCGTCGTGTCCCCGGAGGAGACCTGGGCCCTGCCGGATCAGGGCCATTCGTGGCTGTTCCCCTACCCGAACCAGAGCGTGGCGGGGTACCTGAACGTCGCGCCGCTCCAGGCCGGGCAGTGCGTGAGCTCCATGGGGATGGTGTCCGTCGACCAGCCCTATGGGAGCACGCCGGGGCAGCCCCTGTACCTGAGCGCCGCCGTGGATCCGGCCCTGAACCGGATGGAGCTGCGCGAGGACAACAACGTCTTCGTGCGGGGGCGTCTGGGCGTGGGGTGGGAGCCGGACCTGGTCATCACCGCGGTGACGCCGCCCGCCAGCATCCAGGAGGGCCGGCCCTTCACCAGCACCGTCACCGTCTGCAACCAGGGCTCCCAGGCCACGTCGTACGGCCCGCAGGTGACGTTGCACCTGCTGAGCCAACCCGAGCTGTCCCTGCCAGCGCAGTACGGGGCTCCGCCGCCTCCCGAAAACCTCCTGGGCGAGGTCTCCCTCCCCCAGTTGGGAGCGCACGCCTGCATCACCACGCCGGTGCCTGGAAACCTCTACGGGAGCACGGGGCCGGAGCCGCGGACGTACTACGTGGGGGCCATGGTGGACCGGAACTGGAACATCCAGGAGGTGCGCAAGGACAACAACACCTTCGTCGGGCCGCGCGTCGGCGTGGGGTCCGCGCCGGACCTCGTCATCACCGCGATGGGCGGGCCGGCGAACATCGAGCCCTCGGGCCAGGCGCAGGTCTCCGTGACCGTCTGCAACCAGGGCACGCAGCCCTCCTCCTCGCGGATGGTGGAGTTCTTCCTCTCCACGGAAGCCACCCCGCCGGAGCTGGACCTCCCCGGAGGGTTCCCCGCGCCGGGCTCCAGCGTGTCCCTGGCGGGGACGGTGGACATCCCGGGCCTGCCGGAGAACGCGTGCATCACGCGGGAAGGCACCTTCCAGGCCAACACGCCCCCCGCGGAGCCGGAGGCGCCCCTCTTCGTGGGAGCCGTCGTGCGCGCCGGGTACTCCGGTGAAGAGCTGCGCACGGACAACAACGCCTTCGTGCGGGGCCGCATGGGCGTGGGGTTCGCGCCGGACCTGGTCGTCACGGAGGTCGCCGCGCCGTTCGCCGTGCGTGGGAGTGAGATGTTCTCCATCACCGTGACGGTCTGCAACCAGGGCACGCAGCCCTCGGCGGGGACCAGCCAGGTGGAGCTCCTCCTCTCCACCCAGCCCACCCTGGCGTTCTTCGACGAGTTCCCGTCCTCCTCCACCCAGGTGCCCCTGGGCGCTCTGGACGTGGGCTACCTGGAGGCCGGGGTCTGCGCGGCGCGCCAGCTCTTCACCTCCACGTCCACGCTGCCCGGCTACCAAAGCTCCGGGCTGTTCTACCTGGGCGCGCTGGTGGACTCGCAGCGGTCGGTGATGGAGCTGCGCGAGGACAACAACGCCTTCGTCGAGAACTTCCTCGCGGTGCTGCCGTAGCCCTTCCCCACGGCACGTAGGACACGCGGGCGTCGGCCGGGGCCTTCACGAGCCCCGGGCGGCGCCCGCCGCCGTTTCACGCGGGCTTCAGCGGGAGGTGGCGCTCCACTCGCGGTACCACGCCACCAGCCGGGCCACGCCCTCGTCCACGGACACGCGCGGCCGGAAGCCCGTCAGCGCCTCCAGCCGTGAGGTGTCCGCCCACGTGGAGACCATCTCCGCGGGCGCCGGGGGCACGGACGTCACGCGGGCCTTCGCGCCCCAGTGCCGCTCCAGCAGGCCCACGAAGTCCCCCAGCGCCACCGGCTCGCCATGGCCCACGTTGAGCAGCCGGTGCGGGGGGCTTTCCGACGGCGGCCGGTCCAGCACGCGCAGCACGGCCTCCGCCACGTCGTCCACGAAGGTGAAGTCGCGCCGCATCCGGCCGTCGCCGTGCAGCCGCAGGGGCTCCCCCTTCGCCAGCGCGCGCAGGAAGAGCAGCGGCGCCATGTCCGGGCGCCCCCACGGGCCATACACCGTGAAGAAGCGCAGGCCGCTCGTGGGCAGCCGGTGCAGGTGGCTGTACGCGTGCGCCATCAGCTCGTTGGCGCGCTTGGTGGCGCCATACAGGTTGAGCGGCTGATCCACGGGCGCGTCCTCGCGGAACGGAGCGGGCGTGGCCGCGCCGTACACGGAGCTGGAGGATGCATGGACGAGGTGCTGGACGCGCGCCTCGCGGCAGGCCTCCAGCACGCGCACGAAGCCCGTGACGTTGGTGTCCGCGTACGCCGGGGCCTCCGCGTCCGGGGCCCGCACGCCCACGCGCGCGGCCAGGTGCACCACGCCCTCCGGACGCGCGGCGGTGAAGGCCTGTCCCAGCCGGGCCGCGTCGGTGATGTCCCCGGCGAGGAAGGTGAAGCCGCGCGCGCCGGCCAGCCGCTGGAGGCGCGAGCGCCGCAGCGCCACGTCCCCGGGGGCCGCGTCCAGCGCGTCCAGGCCCACCACCGTGTCGCCCCGGGAGAGGAGCCGCTCGCAGACGTGGGCGCCGATGAAGCCCGCCGCCCCCGTCACCAGCACCCGCATGTCACGGCACCACCTTGACCGCGTCGATGACGGCCCGGCGCAGGAACGAGTTCCAGTCCGTCGCGGACTGGTAGGCGCTCACCACGGGCTGCGAGCGGAACGTGTCCGTCCAGAGCACCTGGCCGTTGGGGTCCACCATGCCCAGCCGCAGCACCACGTCCACCCGGTTCAGCACCGCCGCGCCGGACACGTCCAGCCAGTCCAGGATGACCACCACCGCGGCCTCGGCCTTGTTCTGCTGGATGAAGGACGCCACCTCGTCGGTGAGCGGGACCGGGGCCTGGGACTGGCGCGTGGCCACGACCTCGAAGCCGCGCGAGAGCAGCTCCGCCTCCGTCTGGCGGGCCAGCACCGTGCGCGGGTTGCTCTCACCGATGATGTCCTGGCGGAACGAGCCCGTGGGCAGCACGTCCACGCGCGAGCCCGACACCACCACCACCTTGCGGATGGCTCCCTCCGGGCGCACCTGCCGGGCGGCGCAGGCCGGAAGGACGAGGAGGGACACGAGGAGCAGCGGGAGGAGTCGTGCGGGGCGCATGCCGTCACGCTAGGCCACAAGCGGCGGGGCCTCCACCCCGACCGCACCCGCCCGCCCCTCAATCGAACAACCCCTGCAGGTAGAAGTCCCCGTCCCGCCCGTCCCGGTACACCCAGGCGGGCCCCAGCCCCTCGAAGTGCACGCGGTAGTAGTCCCGCTGGTACGGGGTGTCCGTCCACCACTCACCCCCCAGGCGCTCCGGCCCCGCCATCGCCGTCACCCGGTGCCGCCGCCCCGCGAGCCGCGCCGCCAGCAGCTCCCCGGACGCCGCCACCTCCGCGTCCAGGCGGGCCGGCCGGGCGAGCAGCCGCGACGGCCGCTCCCGGGCGGCCCCCGCCTCGCGCCAGACGGTGATGGGGGCCCCGGGCCTCTCACCCTCCGGCGCCGGAGCCAGCGCGCCGGACGGGGACAGCAGGCCGCGCCGCGTCTCCGGAGGATGGAAGGCCCGGGGCGTGTGCGCGGACTCCGGCCGGTGCACCGCCTCCAGGGACGCGGCGAACAGCGCCTCCTCGCCCAGCGTCGTCGCCAGCCGCGACAGCACGCCCTCCAGGGCCGCGTCCCCCTCCGGCGCGTCCCCCAGCGCCAGTTGCTGGCCCAGGTCCTCGTCGTGCGCGTCCACCCGCACGGCGACCTCCGCCACCGGCCGCTCCAGGCGCAGCTCCCCCAGCCGGTGCCGCGCCAGGTCCAACAGCAGCTTCGCGCGCGCCGTGGGCCGCGCCAGCAGGAGCGGCACCTCGGCCTCGCCGGTGGGGTCCAGGCGCAGCAAGAAGGTGAGCCGCACCGCCGCCCGCTGCCGCCCGGACAGCCGCGCGCCCAGCCTGTCGAGCAGCGTCTTGAGCGCGAACTGCACGGGCTCGAAGGTGTCCGCGGGCGCGTCCAGCACCACCCGGTCCTCCAGCGCCTCCTCCAGCGGCTCCGGCGTGAAGGGCGTGTCGTCCACGCCCCGGCACCGGGCATGGGCCCGGGCCGCGGCCGCGCCTCCGCGCGCCGTCACCGCCCCGGCCGGCAGCGCCGCCACCTCGCCCAGCGTGGACAGCCCCAGGGCGCAGAAGGCCTTCGCCGCCGCGTCCTCCAGCGCGCCCAGCGGCAGGGGCGCCAGCGCCCTCGCGCCCTGCCCCTGGGGCACCACCTCCACCCGCCGGGAGCCATGCCGCGCCAGCGCCCGCGAGGTGAACGCCTCCGACGCCACCGTCACGTGCGCCCGGTAGCCCTGCTCGCCGCAGACCTCCAGCACGCGCGCGCCCAGCTCCCGCTCGCCCCCCACCAGGTGCGCCGCGCTCGCGTCGAACCACAGCCCGTCCGGCGCGTCGCGCTGGAAGCCGGGGCACAGGCCGAGCAGCGACTCCCCCAGCGCGGCCAGCGCCTGGGCCTCGTCCTTCAGCCGGTACGGGAAGTGCCGCAGCCCGGGCTCCAGCGCGGTGGCCGCCGTCAGCGTCATCCCCGGCCGCACGCCCACCTTCAGCGCGCGCGTGGAGGCGAAGGCCACCCGGCGCTGGCCGCGCACCTCCTCCACCAGCACCAGCGGCTGTCCCGCGAGCGCGGGCGATTCAATGACCTTGCGCTGCACCGGGAAGCGCGTGACGTACAGGTAGCCCCTCCGCATGGCCCCCCCTCCTTACGTGTCAGCGGCCGGCCGGGGACAGCGCGCTCCCCAGCGAAGGCATGGGCGCGTCCCGGCCGGGGCGCTGGCCCAGGATGCCCAGGCCGTTGCGCACGCGGTCGGCGGCGTCCCGGTAGAAGCCCGGCCCCGCGTCCCCGGACGCCTCCACGTCCACGTCCAGCAGCCGCGCCCCGGCATCCAGCCCCACCTCCGGGTAGAGCTCCCGCCAGGGGCTCACGACGCGCGTCCCCACGCCCCCGCCCCGGCTGCGCTCCAGCTCCACGGACCAGCCCTGGACGCCCCGGGCCTCCAGCCGCAGCCGCGCGAGCCCGTCCGCGGGCGCCTCCGGCGACGTCAGGAGCAGCACCAGCGCCCCGCCCCGCGCCGCCGCGTCCGCGAGCTTGCGCGCCTCCGTCAGGGCCAGCCGCTCCGGACGCCCCGGGGCGCCCACGCCGAGCGTCAGGTCCACCACCACCGCCGTGAAGGCGCCGCTGCGCGCGAGCTGCACGGCGGCCCACACCCGCTGCGCGAAGGCCTGGGGCCGCACGACGAGCAGCCGCTCCAGGTCCACGCCCAGCGCCGCCGCCGCGGGGGGATAGAGCTCCTTCGGGCCGTCCACCCACGCGCACAGGCGCAGCTCCCGGTGCGCGGACGCCACCGCGCGCAGCGCCAGGCTGGTGCGCCCCGACGCCGCCTCGCCGCACAGCTCCACGGAGGTCCCCAGCGGCAGGCCCCCTTGCGGCAGGAGCGCGTCCACCGCGTCCACGCCCGTGCGCAGCACCGACAGCGCGCGACGGGGCGCCGCCTGCAACTGGCGGATCCGTTCGCGCAGCTCCTCCACCACCGCCAACCCCGACCGTTCGACCGCCGCGCCCATGGGGCCTCCTCGAGTCGCGCACCCGCCACCGGCGCGCGCATGGGGCCAGTATCCGAAGCCGTCTGACACCCGAGCAGGCGGCGTTCCGGGCGCGCCGGACCTGTCGCGTCGGGTGCTCCGCTCGACGGACCGGGGCGGATCCGCGCGCATGGTTTTTCTGGCACCGGACATGACAGGTCACGTGCGGGGCCACGAAAAAGGGCCCCGCGTCCTTCGCGGGGCCCTCCGGGTGAGGCGAGCGCGGATCAGCTCCGGGCTACCCGGCGCACAGCACCTTCACCTCCACCTTCGTGTCGCCCACGCGCCGCAGGCACGGGCCCAGGAAGAAGATGCGCGCGGAGCGGTCGCCGCTGGGCGGCTCGTAGCGGAAGTCGCCGTTGGCCGCCGTGCACGTCTGCACGGAGCCGTCCGCGCGCGTGACGTACACCACCGCCAGCCGCGGATCCGGCAGGTTCACCACGGCCACGCTCTGCGCCACCGTGGCCAGGTCCGCGATGTCCAGCAGCGTCTGCCGGTAGCTGGGCTTGCAGATGGAGTCCAGGTTCGCCCGGGTCGCGTCGAACGCCTTCGCCATGTCGCTCTGCCGGTAGCCCGGCCCGTAGGACGTCGGGCAGTCGACGTTGCGCACGTAGGCGGTGCCGCCCGTCGTATCCACGGTCAGCTCCGCGCGCTTGTCCGTCACCGCCACCGGCCCGATGGTCGCCCACAGCACCTCGCGCGACGCGCCCCGGCTGTCATGCAGGCCCTGGAAGTCCTGGTAGTACTCCCCCACCGGGGTCAGCTTGTCCCCCTGCTCCGTGCACGAGTCCACGGTCCGGTCCACGCCCAGCCCCACCGGGGGCGGCCGCTGCTTGGAGCTGCAATCCTCCTCGTCGGACACCACCACCACCAGCAGGCGGGAGTCGTCCCGCAGGAAGCCCCCGTTGCCCCCCTCCTCCAGCGGCTGGGTGGCCAGGGGCGAGGCGACCGCCAGCCGCACCGCCTCGAAGGGCGCCTCCTGACCGCTGCCGGAGGTCCCCTGGTCCACCAGGCGCTGGAACTTGGGCAGCAGCAGCGGATCCGACCCCTCGATGAAGCGCTCGGCGGTGGGCTGGTTCGCGTCGTCCCGCACCGGCTGCAGGCGGCCCTCCTGATCCGGGAAGGAGCGGATGACGTCCCCCCCGTCCGGGAAGAGCTGGCGCTGGTACACGGAGGTGGTGATGACCCCCACGCGGAAGTCCTGGGACACGCCGTTGCCCTCCTTCAGCGCGGCCAGGAAGGCGGGCAGCTCCGTCGCGATGCCCTGCTGCTCCTCGCTCATGGATCCCGAGTTGTCGATGACGAAGAGGATGTCCGTCTTCTGGGGGGCCACCACCGGAGGGGTCGCCTCGCAGGCGTCCGGGACCGTGGAGCCGTCGTCATCCACGGGGGAGTGGCAACCGAGCGCCAGGAGCGCGGACAGCGAGACCAGGTGGGCGCAGGTGTGGAGCTTCACATCGTCCTCCAGTGCGGGGACGCGCGCTCGCGCACCGCATCAGGCGTGAGAGGGGGCGAGCATGCCCCACCCCTTCGCCGGACGCGAGACTTCTGGGCCGTTACATAGAGGAGCGTCGTACAGAAGACGAGGCACGGAAATAACGCACATCGCGTTTGCCATGTCCCGTTTGGTTGTTACGTTGGTTCATCCGCCGCAGAAAACAACCGGATGGTTCACCGGCCCGGCCGCTTGCTGACCGGGTTCAAGCAAGGAAGAGGCCGAACTCCTATGTCTGACGAGAAGAAGAAGGGCACCGCGGCCAGCGCCATGCCCACCGCGATGGCCCCTCCGGGGCTCATCAACAAGGAAGACATCCCGCAGGTGCTGCCCATCCTGCCGCTGCGCAACAGTGTCTTCTTCCCCGGCGGCGTGCTGCCCCTGGCCGTCGGCCGCCAGAAGACGATCGCGCTGATCAAGGACGCCGTCCGTGACGACCAGGTCATCGGCGTCGTGACGCAGCGCCGCGCCGAGGAAGAGGATCCGGGCGCGTCCGACCTGTACACGATGGGCACCGTCGCCCGCATCGTGAAGCTCTTGAAGATGGGCGAGGACAACTACTCGCTCGTGGTCCAGGGCCTCGCGCGCTTCCGCGTGATGGAGCTGGTCCAGGAAGCGCCCTACCTCAAGGCCCGCGTCGACGCGGTGGAGGACAAGACCTCCAGCGAGAACGTCGAGGTGGAGGCCCTGGGCATCAACCTGAAGAAGCTGGCGCGCGAGGTCATCGAGCTGATGCCCGAGCTGCCGGCCGCCGCCACGGAGCTGGTGGAGAGCATCACGCACCCGGGCCACCTGGCGGACCTCATCGCCGCCAACGTGGACGTGCCCATCGAGGAGAAGCAGGCCGTGCTGGAGACGGTCGACCTCAAGGCGCGCATGAAGCTCGTCCTGGAGCTGCTCAACCGCAAGCGGGAGATCCTCAAGCTCTCCAACAAGATCGACTCCGCCGTGAAGGGCGAGATGTCGAAGACCCAGCGCGAGTACTACCTGCGCCAGCAGCTCAAGGCGATCAAGGAAGAGCTCGGCGAGATGGGCGAGGAGGAGGAGGAGCTCGACGAGCTCCAGGAGCGCCTGAAGAAGGCCGCCCTGCCCCCCGAGGTGGAGAAGGTCGCCCAGAAGGAGCTCAACCGCCTGAAGACGATCCCGGCGGCCTCCAGCGAGTACACCGTCGCGCGCACCTACCTGGACTGGATCGCGGACCTGCCGTGGTCGAAGGTGTCCGAGGACAACCTCGACATCGAGAACGCGCGCCAGCAGTTGGACAAGGATCACTTCGGCATCAAGAAGGTGAAGAAGCGCATCCTGGAGTACCTGGCCGTCCGCAAGCTCAAGAACGACATGCGCGGGCCCATCCTGTGCCTCGTCGGTCCCCCGGGCGTCGGCAAGACGTCGCTGGGCCAGAGCGTGGCCAAGGCCACGGGCCGCAAGTTCGTGCGCCTGTCGTTGGGCGGCGTGCGTGACGAGGCGGAGATCCGTGGCCACCGCCGCACGTACGTGGGCGCGCTGCCGGGCCGCTTCATCCAGAGCATGAAGAAGGCCGGGACGAAGAACCCGGTCATGATGCTGGACGAAATCGACAAGCTGGGCGCGGACTTCCGCGGCGACCCGAGCGCGGCGCTGCTGGAGGTGCTGGACCCGGAGCAGAACAGCACGTTCAGCGACCACTACCTGGACGTGGCGTTCGACCTGTCGAAGGTCATGTTCGTCGCCACGGCGAACCAGTTGGATCCCATCCCCGGTCCCTTGCGTGACCGCATGGAGATCATCGAGCTGACGGGCTACACGTTCGAGGAGAAGCAGGCCATCGCCCGCATCCACCTCGTGCCGAAGCAGCTCAAGGAGCACGGCCTCAACGGGGACCACATCGAGGTGCAGGACGACGCGCTGCTGATCCTCACCACGTCGTACACCCGCGAGGCGGGCGTGCGTAACCTGGAGCGCCGCATCGCGGACATCTGCCGCGCGGTGGCGGTGGAGGTGGCCGGCGGCAAGCTGGAGAAGCAGGTCATCGGCGCGGAGCGCGTGAAGGAGATCCTCGGGCCCGAGACGTTCTACTCGGAGGTCGCGGAGCGCACGGAGGTTCCCGGTGTGGCGACGGGCCTCGCGTGGACCGCGGCGGGCGGCGACCTGCTCTTCATCGAAGCGACCAAGATGGCGGGCAAGGGCGGCATGACGCTCACCGGCCAGTTGGGCGACGTGATGAAGGAGTCCGCCACGGCGGCGCTGAGCTACCTGCGCAGCAAGGCGGAGGCGCTCGGCATCAACCCGAACTTCCTGGAGAAGACGGACATCCACCTGCACTTCCCCGCGGGCTCCATCCCCAAGGATGGTCCTTCGGCCGGCGTCACCATCCTGACCGCGCTCACCAGCCTGCTGACGGGCATCCGGGTGCGGCACGACACGGCGATGACGGGCGAGGCCACGCTGCGTGGCCTGGTGCTGCCGGTGGGCGGCATCAAGGAGAAGGTCCTGGCGGCGCACCGCGCGGGCATCAAGCGGGTCATCCTGCCGGAGCGTTGCCGCAAGGACCTGATCGACGTGCCGGATCAGGCGAAGAACGAGCTGGAGTTCATCTTCGCCACGAAGATGGACGAGGTCCTCAGCGCCGCGCTGGAGACGTCTCCGTTCAAGGAGGGCGCCGCCATCCAGGCTCCCACCACGGACACGCCCCCGGCGGAAGTCCGGGCGTAACGAGGTCCAGGGTTTGAAGTGACGCGGGCAGGTTCCCTTCACCGGGGACCTGCCCGTCGTCTTTTGCGAACATCCCTGGCACTCAAGCCGAAGGAGCGGACCCATGAAGTACACGAACCTGGGACACACGGGCCTGCGGGTCTCCCGCATCTGCCTGGGCTGCATGAGCTACGGCACCCCGAAGTGGCGCCCGTGGGTGCTGGACGAAGAGGCGGCGCAGCCCTTCTTCCGCCGCGCGGTGGAGCTGGGTGTCACCTTCTTCGACACCGCGAACATGTACTCGGACGGCGTCAGCGAGGAGGTGACGGGCCGCGCGCTGCGCAAGTACGCGAAGCTGGACGAGGTGGTGCTGGCCACGAAGGTCTACTTCCCCATGGGCAGCGGCCAGAACGAGCGCGGCCTGTCGCGCAAGGCCATCACCCAGGCGTGCGAGGCGAGCCTCAGGCGGCTGGGCGTGGAGACCATCGACCTCTATCAAATCCACCGGATGGACCCGAACACGCCCATCGAGGAGACGCTGTCCGCGCTGGATCAGCTCGTGCGCCAGGGCAAGGTGCGCTACCTGGGCGCGAGCTCCGCGTACGCGTGGCAGTTCATGCGCGCGCTCAGCGTGTCCGAGCGCAACGGCTGGGCGCGCTTCGTGTCCATGCAGAACCACTACAACCTCGTCTACCGCGAGGAGGAGCGGGAGATGCTGCCCCTCTGCGAGGCGGAGGGCGTGGGCGTCATCCCGTGGTCGCCGCTCGCGCGGGGGCTGCTGGCCGGCTCACGCAAGTCGCTGGACGACAAGGAGGCCACGACGCGCGCGGGCTCCGACACGCTGTCGCCCATGCTCTACAACCAGCCCGGGGACTGGGACGTGGTGGAGGCGGTGAAGCAGGTGGCGGAAGGACGCAAGGCCCCGCCCGCGCAGGTGGCGCTGGCGTGGCTGTTGTCCAAGCCCGTCGTCACGGCGCCCATCATCGGCGCGACGAAGCCCGCGCACCTGGAGGACGCGGTGAAGGCCATGAGCCTCAAGCTCACGCCCGAGGAGGTGAAGGCGCTGGAGGCCCCCTACAAGCCGCACGCGGTGCGCGGCCTGTAGGCGGCGGCCAGGGGTGGACGCGCCTTCAGCGCTCCTTCACGAGCGCGTCCACCTTCTTCTCCAGCGGCTGCACGTCCTCGAAGAACGAGTCCATGGAGTGCGCCGGGGCCACGCGCAGCACCGGCGGCAGGAGCGAGCGGGGGAACTCCAGCGCCTCGCTGAAGGGCTCGTTGCCCAGCAACTCCGACACGTTGGTCAGCGCCAGCACGCCCAGCGACGCGATGACGAGCCCGCGCACCAGCCGCTTCGAGCTCCAGCGCGTCACGTAGCGCAGGTGCCAGTAGAGCCCCCACCCCACCAGCCCTAGCACCCCCAGCGTGCGCACGAAGCCCAGCCACGCGCCCAGCGAGAAGCTGAAGCTCAACAGCGCGAACAGGGGCGGCGACACCGCGAAGCCCAGCAGCAGCAGCGCGCCAAGGGTGGCGTGCACGCGGAAGTGGAAGCTGCGCCGGGCGATGCGGCTCGCCAGCGACCAGCCTCCGGCCCACAAGAGCGCCAGTCCCAGCGGCAGCACGCTGGACAACAGCAGGTCACCCCAGTCCGTCTTCCCGAACTGGGTCACCCGCTCGGAGATGAAGGACATGACCACCAGCGCCTGCATCGCCAGCGCGAAGGCGCGGGGGCGCTCGAAGAGGCGCTCCCGTGGCGCGGCGGAGGCTTCGTTGACGACGGTGTCCTCCACCACGAAGTTGCGCGGGCGGAAGCGCAGCACCGTGTCTCCCACGGACACGCGCGTGTCCGGGGTGAGCACCCGCTCCTTCAGCGCCGCCCAGGGATCCACGCTGAAGGTGCCGTTGACGCTGCCCACGTCGTGCAGCACCACCGCGCCGTCCTCGCGCCGCTCCAGGCGCAGGTGCTCGGCGGAGACCTTCGGGTCGTCCAGGATGACGTCGTTGGCGTAGCCGCGCCCCACCGTCACCGGGAACCGGTCCAGCTTGTGCCGCGCCTGGACGGCGTCCCCTTCCAGCACCTCCAGGAAGATCACTTCGTCCACGACAGGCCCTCCAGGTAGCGGCGCGCCAGCTTGCGCGCGTTCTCCGCGGAGAAGCCGCCCAGCGTGAGGCTGGTGTCCACGCCGTGCGTGGTCGCGTTCAGCGTGGCCGCGCGCAGCACCAGGTCGTAGAGGCCCGGGAAGCGGCGGTAGGCGCGCAGGCAGATGGCGGCGCGCACCGTGAGGCCCTTCACGTCCACGAACTCCGACTTGCAGCGGAAGTTGGTGACGTCCTCGCGCGTGGCCGCCACCGCGTCCGGGTCCTGGGAGAAGAGCGTGCTGTAGAGCGCGGAGAAGCGCATGGCGCCCAGCTTCTGGCTCTCCACGTGCTGGTGCAGGTATGCCACCACGCCCGTGCGGTGGCTGGAGGACAGGAAGATGTCCTCCTCGGAGGAGCACTGGTAGCTCGTGACCGTGTAGGGCGTCTCCGGATCATGCGGCGTGTCGCCCCAGCACTTGAGGAAGGGGCTCCAGCGGCCGGGGACGCGGTACTCGCCCAGCGACTGCTTCGGCAGGTCCGTGGCCATCAGCCGGTCGGTGATGCGCTGCTGGTTGGCCAGCAACTGCTCCTTCACGGACGTCATCAGCGCGGCCGGGTCCGGCGGAGCGCCCTGCTCCAGCGCCCGGTCCAGCAGCGCCCGCGCGCGGGCCACCGGCACCAGGAAGCCCACCTGGTTGCCCATGGTGGCCACGTTGACGCCCACGACGCCGCCCTCGCCGCTGAGCGTGGGCCCGCCGCTCATGCCGGGGTTGATGGCGCCGGTGAAGTGCACGCGCTCGTAGAGGGCGTCGCGCACCAGGCCGTTGTAGGTGCCCTCCACGATGGTGGTGCCCAGGTCGCGCGGGTTGCCCATGGCGAACAGGCGCGTGCCCTGCGGCGGTTCATGCTCCTCCAGCTTGAAGAAGTCGCTGACGGGCGAGTCCACCTGGATGACGGCCAGGTCGCTGGCCACGTCCACCGCGAGCAGGCGCACCGGCACCGTCGCGTCGCCGCGATCCAGCTCCGCGGTGTAGTCCTCCGGGTGGAGCACCAGGTCGGAGACGACGTGGTAGTTCGTGAGGGCGTGGCCCTTCGCGCTGACGAAGAACGCGGAGCCGATGGAGGACTTCGTCCCGGAGCGGCGCTCGATGATGCGCACCTGCGCGACGCGGCCCTGGATGCGGCGGAACAGCTCGTGCGTGGCGGGAGGCAGCGACGCCACCGGCAGGGGCGGCACCACCGCGTCCGCGACGCCGGCGTCCGGCACCGGGAGGACCGGCGGGGCCGGGGACGCCGAAGGCTCCGGCGGGGCCGAGGGCCCCTGCGCGAGCACGGCGACAAGGAGAAGGGAGAACATGGGCGGCGGCACCGTATCCCACCGCGAGCCCCACCGGGGGACGCCTTGGCCCTGCTGCCAGGCCGCGCTACGGACCGGCCGGCTCCTCCCCCTGCCGGCGGCGGCGCCACGCCGCGTACGACACCACCAGGGCCCCGGCCAGGGTGCCCGCCAGCGCCCCCGCGAGCCGCCGGGAGACGACGCCCGCCACCGGGGCCTCCATGCGGAAGGTCTCCAGTGACGCGCGCACCCCGGGGGCCAGGGCGTCCCAGCGGGCGGCGGGCGCGCTGACCGTCACCACGGCGTGCCGGCCCTCGGAGGCCAGCCCCGTCACCAGCACCGTGCGCACCTGCCCCGCCTCGCGGAGCGTCCCCAGCACCTCCACCCGGGGCACGGGCCCGCCCACGCGGTCTACCCGCTCCGGCGTCAGCGCCACGCCCAGCTCCCGTTGGAAGTGCTGGACCACGGCGGTGGAGAACGCATCGCGCTCCGAGGGGCTGGCGGAGAAGCCCCCGTCCACCACGGCGATGAGGAACGTGGCCGCGTCCGGGCCCTCCCCATCCGCCAGCGCCGCGGACAGGCCGCGCGTGCGCACGCCGTCCTCCGACACCGCGCCCACCTGCGAGCCGGTGTAGCGCTCCCAGCGCGTCATGCGGAACGTGTCCGGAGGCCGGAAGCTGTAGCCGTCCCGCCGCAGCTCCGTGCCGAGCGCGCCGGACAGCGACAACCACACACCGGTGAGGACGGGCAGGAGCACGGGCCCCGAGGATAACCCCGAAGCCCGCGCCACGCCCGCTCCCCTGCCCCGCCGCTACCCGAGCTTCTTCTTCAGGTCGTCCACCGGCGTCGTGTGCGTGACGATGCGGGACTGGAGCTCCCGCGCCACGTTGGTGATCAGCGGCTTGCGCATCATCGTCATGTGCGTGCCCGGCATGTCCACGATCTCCACACCGCCGGTGACGAGCTCCTCCCAGCCGGTGTGCTCACGCGTGTCCGGCCGCTGGCTGGCGCGCAGGAGCACGAGCTTCCCGTCGAGCGGCTTCGCGTCGTACTGCGTGAAGGCGCGCGAGGTGGACTCGAACACCCGGTACAGGTTGCGCACGCGCTCCACGCCCACGTCGGCGATCTGCGTGTCGCCCTGGCTGCCCACCTCGTAGAAGTAGTTCACACGCTCCGCCTGCGTCATCTTCGAGATGCGCTCGCGCAGCTCCATGGGATCGCGGCCGGTGGTGGCGGCCAGCATCATGGTGAGCTCGGAGGTGAGCATGTCCTCCAGGACCTGCTCCGGCGTCTTGTCCGGCACCATGTGCTGCACGGTGTACGCGTCGATGCTCGCCAGCAGCGCCACCTCTTCGCCCACGGCGCGCAACTGCCGCGCCATCTCGAAGGCGATGATGCCGCCCAGCGACCAGCCCGCCAGGTGGTAGGGCCCGTGCGGCTGCACCTCGCGCACGGCCGACAGGTACAGCGCGGCCATCTCCGCCACGGTGCCCAGGGGCTCCTCGCCCTCGGTGCCCCGGGCCTGCAGGCCGTAGCACGGCTGATCCGCGTCCAGCTCGCGCGCCAGGTCCACGTAGCAGAGGACGCCGCCGCCCGCCGGGTGGATGGCGAAGAGCGGAGGCTTCGTCCCCTCCGGCTTCAGCGCCACCAGCGGCGACCAGGCGCGTGAATCCGCCTCCAGCAGCGCGGCCAACTGCTCCACCGTCGACGCCTGGAACAGCGACGCCAGGGGCAGGTTCTTGCCGGTGAGCTGCTGGATGCGGCCCATGAGCTGCACCGCCAGCATGGAGTGGCCGCCCAGGTCGAAGAAGTCGTCGCGGATGCCAATGGGCGACATCCCCAGCGTCTCCTCCCAGACGCGGACCAACTGCAGTTGCAGCGGCGTGCGCGCCACCACCAGCGTGGAGGCCTCCGCGCGCGTGGTGTCCGGCGCGGGCAGCGCGCGGCGGTCCACCTTGCCGTTGGACGTGAGCGGCAGCGTGTCCAGCGTCACGAAGGCGGACGGCACCATGTACTCCGGCAGCGTGCGCCGCAACTGCTCGCGCAGCTCCTGGGGTCCCGCCACGGCCTGGCCCGGCGCGCCCACCAGGTACGCCACCAGGCGCTTGTCGCCCGGCACGTCCTCGCGCACCAGCACCACGGCCTCGCGCACGCTCGGGTGCGAGAGCAGGCCCGCTTCGATTTCGCCCAGCTCGATGCGGAAGCCGCGCACCTTCACCTGGAAGTCCGCACGGCCCAGGTACTCCAGCGTGCCGTTGGGACGCCACCGCGCCAGGTCGCCGGAGCGGTAGAGCCGCGCGCCCGGAACGGTGCTGAACGGATCCGGGATGAAGCGCTGCGCGGTCAGCTCCGGCCGGCCCAGGTAGCCGCGGCTGAGGCCGTCGCCGCCCACGTACATCTCCCCCGTGACGCCCGGAGGCACCGGCTGCCCGTGCGCATCCAGCACGTACACCTGGAGGTCCGGGATCGCGACGCCCACCTCGCTGCCGCGCCCGCCCTCCGCGTCCGCCGCCTTGAGCGCGCGGTAGGTCACGTGAACGGTCGTCTCCGTGATGCCGTACATGTTGACGAGCACCGGCGCGTTGTCCGCGTGGCGCGCGTACCACGGACGCAGGCTGCCGAACTCCAGCGCCTCGCCGCCGAACACGACCGTGCGCAGGGACAGGCCCTCGTGGTCGCCCGTGCGCTCCTCGTGCTGGATGAGCTGACGGAACGCGGACGGCGTCTGGTTGAGCACCGTGACGCCCTCGCGCTTGAGCAGCGCGTGGAAGTCCGCGGGCGTGCGGCTGACCTCGTACGGCACCACCACCAGCTTGCCGCCGTACAGGAGCGCGCCCCACATCTCCCAGACGGAGAAGTCGAAGGCGTACGAGTGGAACAGCGTCCACACGTCCTTCGCGCCGAAGTCGAACCAGTGCTTCGTGCCGTCGAAGAGGCGCACCACCTGGGCGTGTTCAATCTGCGCGCCCTTGGGACGGCCCGTGGAGCCGGACGTGTAGATGACGTACGCCAGGTGATGCGGCGCCACGCCGCTGTCCGGCGTCGTGGTGGGCGCGGAGGCCCACGCGGCGGCCTCCGAGTCCAGGCACAGGCGCTTCGCCGCGCCCGACGGCACCACGTCCAGCAGGTGCTGCTGCGTGAGCACCACCGGCACGCGCGCGTCCTCCACCATGAACTCCAGGCGCTCGCGCGGGTACGCCGGATCCATGGGCAGGTACGCGCCGCCGGCCTTGAGGATGGCCAAGAGGCCCACCATCAGCTCCAGCGAGCGCTCCACCGCGAGGCCCACCAGCACCTCCGGCCCCACGCCCAGCGTGCGCAGGTGGTGCGCCAACTGGTTCGCCCGCGTGTCCAGCTCGCGGTACGTGAGGCGCTGTTCGGCGTAGGTGACCGCGACGGCGTCCGGGGTGCGCGCCGCCTGACGCTCGAACAGCGTGTGCAGGCACGCGTCCACCGGGAAGCGCGCGTGGGTGTTCCAGCCGGCCACCACCTGCTCGCGGTCCTCCTCCGCGAGCAGCGGCAACTGGTGCAGCCGCGCGTCCGGGTTCGCCCCGATGCCCTCCAGCAACACGCCCAGGTGACGGGCGAGCCGCTCGGCGGTGCTCGCGTCGAACAGGTCGGTGTTGAACTCGAGCCCGCCCTCGATGCCGTTCGCCGTCTCCGTGAGGCCCAGCGACAGGTCGAACTTCGCGGTGCGGTGCTCCACCTCCACGCCTTCCAGGGTGAGGCCCGTCAGGTGGAACGACCCCTCCGGCGCGTTCTGCAGCGTCATGGACACCTGGAACAGCGGCGTGCGGCTGGTGTCGCGCGTGGGCGCCAGCTCCTCCACCAGCTTCTCGAAGGGCACCTCCTGGTGCGCGTACGCGCCCAGCGTCGTCTCCCGCACGCGGCCCAGCAGCTCGCGGAACGTGGGGTCGCCGTCCAGCTTCGTGCGCAGCACCAGCGTGTTGACGAAGAAGCCGATGAGGCCCTCCGTCTCCGCGCGCTGGCGGCCCGCGATGGGCGTGCCCACGCTGATGTCGTCCTGTCCGGAGTAGCGGGACAGCAGCGTCTGCCACGCGGCCAGGAGGACCATGAAGGGCGTGGTGCCCTCCTTCAGCGCCAGCGCCTTGAGCGTCTCCGTCAGCTCCCGGCCGACCTTCACCGGGACGCTGGAGCCGTGCGACGTCTGCACCGCCGGACGCGGACGGTCCGTGGGCAGCTCCAGCGCGGAGGGCGCGCCGGTGAGCTGCTGCTTCCAGTAGCCGAGCTGCTTCTCCAGCACCTCGCCCTGGAGCCAGCCGCGCTGCCAGCCCGCGTAGTCCGCGTACTGCACCGGCAACTGCGGCAGGGACGGCGTGCCGCCGTTGGAGAAGGCCTCGTAGGACGCGGCCATCTCGCGCACCAGCACGCCCATGGACCAACCGTCGGAGACGATGTGGTGCATGACGAGCAGGAGGATGTGCTCCTTCTCATCCAGCTTGAGCAGCTTCACGCGCAGCAGCGGACCGGTGGCCAACTGGAACGGGTGCACCGCTTCTTCGTCCGCGAGCCGGCGCGCCTCGTCATGGCGCTCGGGGTCCGGGATGTCGGAGAGGTCCACCACCGGGAGCGGCAGCGACACCGCCGGGTGGATGACCTGCGTGGCCTGGCCATGGTCCAGATGGAACGACGTGCGCAGCGATTCGTGCCGGCGCACCAGCTCCGTGAAGCTCTGCTCCAGCGCCGTCACGTCCAGCGAGCCCTTCAGGCGAAGGACCATGGGCACGTTGTAGGCCGGGCTGGACGCGTCCAACTGGTGCAGGAACCACAGGCGCTGCTGGGCGAAGGACAGCGGCAGGCGGCCTTCGCGCGGCAGCGGCACGATGGCGGGCGCCTGGGTGCCCGCGCCGGCCTGGAGCGCCTGGTCGATGAGGACGGACAGCTTCTGCACCGTGGGCGCGTTGAAGACGTCCCGCAACTGCAGGTCGATCCGGAAGATGCTCCGCACGCGCGACAGCACCTGCGTGGCCAGCAGCGAGTGTCCGCCCAGCTCGAAGAAGTCGTCCGTCGAGCCCACGCGCTCCACGTTGAGCAGCTCGCTCCACGCTCCGGCGAGGAGCTGCTCCGTGGGGGTGCGCGGCGCGATGAACGCCTCGTCCTGCGCGCGCTCGTCGCTGGGGACGGGCAGCGCCTTGCGGTCCACCTTGCCGTTGGAGGTCACCGGCAGCGCCTCCATCACCACGAAGGCGGACGGCACCATGTACTCCGGCAGCGTGCGCTCCAGGTGCTCGCGCAGGCCCTTGCGATCCAGGACCTCCACGTCACCCGCGACGTAGGCCACCAGCCGCTTGTCGCCGGCCACGTCCTCGCGGACGACGACCACGGACTCGCGGACGCCGTAGGCGCCCATGAGGGCGGATTCGATCTCCCCCAGCTCGATGCGGTAGCCGCGCACCTTCACCTGGTGGTCGACGCGGCCCATGTACTCCAGCGTGCCGTCGGCGCGCCAACGGGCCAGGTCGCCGGAGCGGTACAGCCGCGCGCCGGCATCCGTGCTGAACGCATCCGGGACGAACTTCTCCGCCGTGAGCTCCGGGCGGCCCAGGTAGCCGCGGCCCACCTGCACGCCGCCGATGTACAGCTCACCCGGCACGCCCACCGGCACGGGCTGCGACTGCGCATCCAGCACGTACATCCGCGTGTTGGGCAGCGGCTTGCCGATGCGCACCGCGCCGGAGCCCGAGTCCTCCGGGGCCACGACGTGCACCGAGCAGCCCACCACCGTCTCCGTGGGGCCGTACTCGTTGATGAGCCGCGTGGCCGGCGCGTGCTTGCGCCAGAACGCCAGCTCCTCCGCGAAGAGCGCCTCGCCGCCGATGACGAAGGCGCCCGTGCGCCCCGCCGCCGCGTCCGCGCCCAGGAGGTCCGACAACAGCCGCAGGTGGCTGGGCGTCAGCTTCACCAGGCTGAAGCCCGTGCCCTCACGCAGCACGTCCGCCAGGCCCTCCACGCCCCGCGTCTCCGACACCATCACCACGCCCCGGCCCGCGACCAGCGGCGCCAGCATGCTGGTGACCGTGAGGTCGAACGCGAGCGACGAGTGCACCGGCGCGCCCGCTCCCGTGTCCAGCCCGTACGCGGACAAGCACCACGTCAGGTAGTTGGACACGCCGCGGTGTTCGATGGCCACGCCCTTGGGCCGGCCCGTGGAGCCGGACGTGTAGATGACGTAGGCCAGGTTGCCGGCGGACACCGCCGTCACGGGCGCGTCCTCGCGCTCGCGGGAGATGCTCCGCTTCCAGTCGCCATCCAGGCTGATGAGCTGCTGGGTGGTGACGGGCAGCTCGTCCGCCAGCGAGTCCTGCGTCAGCACCACCGGCACCTGCGTGTCCTCCAGCATGAAGGACAGGCGATCCAGCGGGTACTTCGGGTCGAGCGGCACGTAGGCGCCGCCGGCCTTGAGCACGCCCATCACGGCGATGACCATCTCCAGCGAGCGCTCCAGGCACAGGGCGACCTTCACCTCCGGCCCCACGCCCAGCCGGCGCAGGTGGTGCGCCAACTGGTTCGCCTTCGCGTCCAACTGCCGGTACGTGAGCGTCTCACCCTCGAAGGTCGCGGCGATGGCGTCCGGGGTGCGGGCCACCTGCGCCTCGAAGCGCTGGTGGATGCAGGCGTCGCGCGGGAAGTCGGCCCGCGTGTCGTTCCACGTCGTCAGGAGCTGCGTCTTCTCGCCCTCGGTGAGCAGCGGCAGGCGCTGCACGGGCACGTCCGGCCGGGACGCCACGCCCTCCAGGAGGACGCGGAGGTGCTCCAGCATCCGCTCGGCGGTGCCGGCGTCGAACAGGTCGGAGTTATACTCCATGGCTCCGCGCAGCTCGCCGTCCACCTCCGACAGGGTCATGTTCAGGTCGAACTGCGCGGTGCGGTGCTCCAGCGGGACGGCGCGCAGCGTGAGGCCCTTGACCTCCAGCTCCGGCACCGGCGCGTTCTGGAACGACAGCAGCACCTGGAACAGCGGCGTGCGGCTGGTGTCGCGCGTGGGCGCCAGCTCCTCCACCAGCTTCTCGAACGGCACCTCCTGGTGCGCGTACGCGCCCAGCGTCGTCTCCTTCACCTGGGCCAGCAGCGCGCGGAAGGACGGGTTGCCGTCCAGCTTCGTGCGCAGCACCAGCGTGTTGACGAAGAAGCCGATGAGGCCTTCGGTCTCCGTGCGGCCACGGCCCGCGATGGGCGTGCCCACGCTCACGTCGTCCTGACCGGAGTAGCGCGCGAGCAGCACCTGCCACGCGGCCAGGAGCACCATGAAGGGCGTGGCGCCCTCCTTGAGGGCCAGGGCCTTCAGCGTGTCCGTCACCGGCTTGCCCACGCGCAGGTTCACGCTGGCGCCCCGGTACGTCTGCACCGCCGGACGCGGGCGGTCCGTGGGCAGCTCCAGCGCGGCGGGCGCGCCGGTGAGCTGCTGCTTCCAGTACGCCATCTGCTGGGCCAGCACGTCACCCTGCAGCCAGCCGCGCTGCCAGCCCGCGTAGTCCGCGTACTGCACCGGCAGCTCCGGCAGGGACGGCGCGCGGCCGGAGGCGAAGGCCTCGTAGAGGGCCGCCATCTCCCGCACCAGCACGCCCATGGACCAGCCGTCGGAGACGATGTGGTGCATCGTCGCGAGCAGCACGTGCCGCTGGGCCTCCAGCTTGAGCAGCTTCACGCGCAGGAGCGGGCCGTTCGCCAGGTGGAACGGACGCTGCGCCTCTTCGTTGGCCCGGCGCTGGGCCTCGGCCTCACGCTCGGCCTCGGGCTGCGCGGACAGGTCCACCACCGGCAGGGACACCGTCACCGCCGGGTGGACGACCTGCGCGGGCTGGCCGTCACGCATGGGGAACGTGGTGCGCAGCGATTCGTGGCGGCGCACCAGCTCCGTGAAGGCGCGCTCCAGCGCGGACACGTCCAACGTGCCCTCCAGCCGCACCGGCAGCGGGAGGTTGTAGAAGGCGCTGTCCGGCTCCAACTGGTTGAGGAACCACAGGCGCTGCTGGGCGAACGACAGCGGCATCCGCTCCGCGCGCGGCAGCGCCACGAGCGGCGGCGCCTTCACGCCCCTGCCCTGCGCCACGAGCGTGTCCACGCGCCGGGCCAGGTCCGTCACCGTGGGCGCCTCGAAGAGCGTCCGCAGCGGCAGCTCCACGTCGAAGGCCTCGCGGATGCGCGACGCCAGCCGCGTGGCCATGAGCGAGTGGCCACCCATCTCGAAGAAGTGGTCCTCCACGCCCACGCGCTCCACGCAAAGCAACTGCGCGAAGAGGGCCGCGAGCAGCTCCTCCGTCGGTGTCCGCGCGGCCACGAAGGCGCGCGAGCGCGACACCTCGCCCGTCGGCGCGGGCAGGGCCTTGCGGTCCACCTTGCCCGCGGGCGTCAGCGGCAGCGCCTCCAGCACCACGAAGGCCGAAGGCACCATGTACTCCGGCACCTCCGTCTTCAGGTGGCGGCGCAGCTCCACCGCGTCCAGCGTGCCCTGCCGGGGCACGACGTACGCCACCAGGCGCTTGTCGCCCGGCGCGTCCTCGCGCACCACCACCGCCGCCTCACGCACCTCCGCGTGGTGCAGCAGCACGGACTCGACCTCGCCCAGCTCGATGCGGAAGCCGCGCACCTTCACCTGCGAGTCGATGCGGCCCAGGTACTCCAGCTCCGCCGAGGACGTCCACCGCACGCGGTCGCCGGTGCGGTACAGCCGCGCGCCCGGCTCCTGGCTGAACGGGTTCGGGATGAACCGCTCCGCCGTCAGGTCCGGCCTGCCCTGGTAGCCACGCGCCAGGCCCACGCCCGCCACGTACAGCTCGCCCGGGACACCCGCCGGCTGCGGCCGGAGCGCGGCGTCCAGCACGTACACCTGAACGTTCGCCCACGGCTTGCCGATGGTGAGCCGCTCCGGGTTCGCGCCGTTCTCGGTCAGCGTCGCGCAGACCGTGGCCTCCGTGGGGCCGTAGGCGTTGATCATCAAGCGCCCTTCGCCCCACTTGCGCGCCAGCTCCACGCTCAGCGCCTCGCCCGCGGAGATGACGGTGCGCAGCCCCTCCAGCCCCTCCGTGCCCAACTGCGCGAGCACCGACGGCGTCAGGGTGACGGCGGTGATGCGCTGCTGCTGGAGCAGCGTGCGCAGCGGCTCGTCCGGCAGCAGCCGGTCGCGCGGCGCGAGCACCAGCGTGGCCCCGGCGACGAGCGTGCCGAAGACCTCGCACACGCTCGCGTCGAAGCTGGACGCCGCGTACTGCAAGACGCGGCTGCCCGGCGCGTAGCGGTGCGCGCGGCCCGCCTGCAGGGCCGTGTTCACCAGGCCCTGGTGCTGCAGGAGCGTGCCCTTGGGACGGCCCGTGGAGCCGGACGTGTAGATGACGTACGCCAGGTTGGCGGAGGTCATGTTCACGGACGGCGCCGTGGTGGGAAGGGCCTGGAGGACGTCGCGGACGTCATCCAGGTGCAGCCCCACGCGGTCCTCCGCGTGCAGGCCCGGCATGGGCTCGCCGCGCGTCACGAGCACCGTGGCGCCGCTGTCCTCCAGCATGTAGTCGAGCCGGTCGATGGGGTACGCCGGGTCGAGCGGCACGAACGCGCCGCCGGCCTTGAGCACGCCCAGCATGCCGACCACCAGGTCCAGCGAGCGGTCCAGGCAGAGCGCCACGCGCACCTCCGGCGCGACGCCCAGGGTGCGCAGGTGGTGCGCCAACTGGTTCGCCTTCGCGTCCAGCTCCGCGAACGTGAGCGACGTGTCCTCGTAGACGAGCGCCACCGCGTCCGGCGTGGCGCGGGCATGCGCCTGGATGAACGACTGGATGCACGCCTCGCGCGGGAACTCCACGCGGGTGTCGTTCCACACCACCAGCGCCTGCCGCGCCTCGTCCTCCGTCATGAGCGGCAGCGCCATCACGCGCTGGTCCATGTCCGCGGCGATGCCTTCCAGCATCATCACGAGGTGCTGCACCAGCCGCTCGGCGGTGGCGCGGGAGTACAGGTCGGAGTTGTACGCGAGCCGGCCCAGGAAGCCCTCGGACGCGTCCGCCAGCGACAGGGACATGTCGAACTTGGCCGTGCGCGCTTCCGCTTCGAACGTCTTCAGCGTGAGGCCGGCCACGGACACCTGACCGGACAGCTCCTCCGCCTGGAGCACGAACATGGCCTGGAAGAGCGGCGAGCGGCTGGTGTCGCGCACCGGGTGCAGCTCCTCCACCAGCTTCTCGAACGGCACCTCCTGGTGGACGTGCGCGGACAGCACCGTGTCACGCACCTGGGTCAGCACGTCGCGGAAGGACGGGTTGCCCTCCAGCTTCGCGCGCAGCACCAGCGTGTTGACGAAGAAGCCGATGATGCCCTCCGTCGACGAGTGCCCGCGGCCCGCGGCCGGCGAGCCCACGCTGATGTCGTCCTGGCCCGCGTGGCGCGCCAGGAGCACCTGCCACGCCGCCAGCAGGAACATGAACGGCGTCACGCCCTTCTCGCGGCACAGCGCCTTGATCCGCTGCGACAGCGCCTGCGGCACCTTCACCGCCACGCCGCCGCCCGAGTACGTCATCACCGCCGGGCGCGGGAAGTCCGTGGGCAGCTCCAGCGCGGAGGGCGCGCCGGAGAGCTGCTGCCGCCAGTACTCCACGTGCTTGCCCATCACGTCGCTGCGCAGCCACTCGCGCTGCCAGCCCGCGTAGTCCGCGTACTGCACCGGCAGCTCCGGCAGCGGCGACGGCTTGTCCTCGCGGAAGGCCGCGTAGATGGCGGCGATCTCCCGGACGAGCAGGCTCATGGACCAGCCGTCCGTGATGATGTGGTGCAGCGACAGGAGCAGCACGTGCTCCGTCTGGGACATGCGCAGGACGAGGGCGCGCATGAGCGGCCCCGTGTCCAGCTTGAAGCCGCGGTTGGTCTCCGCGTCGGCCAGGCGCTTCGCCTCGGCCTCGCGCTCCGCGTCCGGCAGGCCGCTCAGGTCCACGACGTTGAGCGACGCCGGCGCGGGCGCGTGGATGCGCTGCACGGGCTGGTCGCCCTCCGCGTGGAACGTGGTGCGCAGCGATTCATGCCGGCGCACCAGCTCCGTGAAGGTCCGCTCCAGCACGCCCAGGTCCAGCTCGCCCTCCAGACGGACGGGCAGCACGATGTTGTAGAACGCGCTGTCCGGCTCCATCTGGTCCAGGAACCACAGGCGCTGCTGGGCAAGCCCCAGCGGCAGCGAGCCCTCGCGCGGCAGCGGCACGATGGGCGGCGCCTGGAGCCCCTGCTCCGAACGCACGGAGTGATCCACGCGCTGGGCCAGGTCCGCGATGGTGGGCGCCTCGAAGAGCGCGCGCAGCGGCAGCTCCACGCCGAACGCCTCGCGGATGCGCGAGGCGACCTGCGTGGCCAGCAGCGAGTGCCCGCCCAGGTCGAAGAAGTTGTCGCGCACCCCCACCCGCTCCACGCCCAGGACCTCCGTCCAGACCGTGGCGAGCAGCTCCTCCGTCGGCGTGCGCGGCGCGGCGAACTCCTCCTCGCTGCGCTCCGTGCGGGCGTCGGACGGCGCGGGCAGCGCCTTGCGGTCCACCTTGCCCGCGGGCGTCATCGGCAGCGCGTCCAGCACCACGAAGGCGGACGGCACCATGTACTCCGGCACCTCGCCCTTCAGGTGACGCCGCAGCTCCGCCACGTCCAGCTCGGTGTCCTCCTGCGCGACGACGTAGGCCACCAGGCGCTTGTCGCCCGGCGCGTCCTCGCGCACCACCACCGCCGCCTCACGGATGTCCGTGTGGTGCAGCAGCACGGACTCGACCTCGCCCAGCTCGATGCGGAAGCCGCGCACCTTCACCTGGAAGTCGATGCGGCCCAGGTACTCCAGCTCGCCCGTCGCCAGCCACCGCACGCGGTCGCCCGTGCGGTACACGCGGGCGCCCGGCTCCTGGCTGAACGGATGCGGCACGAACTTCTCCGCCGTCAGGTCCGGCCGGCCCTGGTAGCCGCGCGCCAGCGCCACGCCGCCGATGTACAGCTCACCGGCCACGCCCACCGGCACCGGACGCCGCGACGCGTCCAGCACGTACACCTGCGCGTTCGCCCAGGGCTTGCCAATGGTGATCCGCTCCGGGTTCACGCCGCCTTCGGTCAGCGTCGCGCAGACCGTGGCCTCCGTGGGGCCGTAGGCGTTGATCATGAGGCGCCCCGCGCCCCACTTGCGCGCCAGCTCCACGCTCAGCGCTTCACCGGCGGACACGACGCTGCGCAGGCCCTCCAGCCCCTCCGTGCTCAACTGCGCGAGCACCGACGGGGTCAGCGTGGCCGTGGTGATGCCCTGCTCCTTCAGCAGCGTGCGCAGCGGCTCGTCCGGCATCAGCCGGTCGCGCGGCGCCAGCACCAGCGTGGCGCCCGCGGCCAGGGTGCTGAAGATCTCCCACACGCTGGCATCGAAGCTGGACGCCGCGTACTGCAACACGCGGCTGCCCGGCCCCACCCGCTTCGCCGCGGCGGCGCGCAGGGCCGTGTTCACCAGGCCCTCGTGCTGGAGCAGCGTGCCCTTGGGGCGGCCCGTCGAACCGGACGTGTAGATGATGTACGCCAGGTTGTGGGCGGACACGCCCGAGCGCGGCGCCTCCTCCGGCATCCGCTCGATGGCGTCCACGTCCATGTCCAACTGGATGGTCAGGCGGCCGTCGGTGGGCAGCGAGTCCATCAGCGACTCCTGCGTCACCAGCACCGGCGCGCCCGAGTCCGCCAGCATGTAGTCGAGCCGCTCGACCGGGTACGACGGATCCAACGGGATGAACGCGCCGCCGGCCTTGAGGATGCCGAGCATGCCCACCACGAGCTCCAACGAGCGCTCCAGGCAGAGCGCCACGCGCACCTCGCGCCCGACGTAGCGGCGGCGCAGGTGGTGCGCGAGCTGGTTGGCCTTCACATCCAGCTCCGCGTACGTGAGCGACTGGTCCTCGTACACGAGCGCCACCGCGTCCGGCGTTGCTTCCGCGTGCGCTTCGATGAGCGAGTGGATGGTCGCCTCGCGCGGCAGCTCCGCGCGCGCGCTGTTCCAGCCCACCAGCACCTGGTGCCGCTCCTCGGCGGACAGCAGGGGCATCTCGCCCACGGGCGACTCGGGCGTCGCGACGATGCCCGAGAGCAGCACGTGCAGGCGCGCCATCATCCGCTCCGCGGTCGCGCGGGCGAACAGGTCGGAGTTGTACTCCAGGCGGCCCACGAAGCCGTCCGCCGCGTCCAGCATGGACAGGGCCAGGTCGAACTTCGCGGTGCGCGCCTCCGCCTCGTAGGCGCTCAGGGTGAGGCCCGGCACGGACAGCTTCGCCGCCAGCTCCTGGTGCAGCACGAACCACACCTGGAAGAGCGGCGAGCGGCTGGTGTCGCGCACCGGCTGCAGCTCCTCCACCAGCTTCTCGAAGGGCACTTCCTGGTGCGCGTGCGCGCCCAGCACCGACTCCCGCACCCGCGCGAGCACCTGGCGGAACGAGGGGTCCCCTTCCAGCCGCGTGCGCAGCACGAGCGTGTTGATGAAGAAGCCGATGAGTCCTTCGGTCTCCATGCGGCCACGGCCGGCCACGGGCGAGCCCACCGTGACGTCGTCCTGGCCCGCGTGGCGCGCCAGCAGCACCTGCCACGCGGTGAGCAGCAGCATGTACGGCGTGACGCCTTCCTTCAGCGCCAGGGCGCGCAGGGCCTCCGACAGCTCGCGCGGCAGCGTGAAGGGCAGCGTCTCACCGCGGTACGTCTGCACCGCCGGGCGCGGGAAGTCCGTGGGCAGCTCCAGCGCGGAGGGCGCGCCGGACAACTGCTGCTTCCAGTAGCCGACCTGCTTCTTCAGCACGTCGCCCTGGAGCCAGCCGCGCTGCCAGCCCGAGTAGTCCGCGTACTGCACCGGCAGCTCCGGCAGGGGCGACGGCTTGCCCTGGCGGAAGGCCTCGTAGAGCGCGGCCACTTCGCGCACGAGCACGCCGCGCGACCAGCCGTCGGACACGATGTGGTGCACCGTGAGCAGCAGCATGTGGCGCACGTCCGAGATGCGCACCAGCGTGGCGCGCAAGAGCGGGCCCGTGGCCAGGTTGAACGGCCTGCCCGCGTCCTCGTCCGCCAGCCGCTGCGCCTTCGCCTCGCGCTCGCCCTCCGGCAGGTGCGTGAGGTCCACGAGCGGCAGCGGCATGGGGGCCGCCGGGTGGACGACCTGCACCGGGTTGCCGCCCTCCGCGCGGAAGGTGGTGCGCAGCACCTCGTGACGGCGCACCAGCTCCGTGAAGGCCTGCTCCAGCGGGGCCACTTCCAGCGCGCCGTCCAGCATCACCGGCGCGGCGATGTTGTAGAACGCGCTGTCCGGCTCCAACTGGTCCAGGAACCACAGGCGCTGCTGCGCGAACGACAGCGGCAGCGTGTGCTCGCGAGACAGCGGCACGATGGCCGGCGCCTCCAGGCCGAAGCCCTGGCGGACCGCCTCGTCCACGCGGGCGGAGAGCGTCTCCACCGTGGTCGCCTCGAAGAGCGCGCGCAGGGGCAGCTCCACGCGGAACGCGCTCCGGATGCGGGAGATCATCTGCGTCGCCAGCAGCGAGTGGCCGCCGAGCGCGAAGAAGTCGTCCTTCACACCCACGCGCTCCACGCCCAGCAGCTTGGACCACAGGCCCGCGATGAGCTCCTCGGTGGGAGTGCGCGGGGCCACGTGGGCGCGGCCGGCTTCGGTCTCCTTCTCCGGCGCGGGCAGCGCGCGGCGGTCCACCTTGCCATTGGACGTGAGGGGCAGCGCGTCCAGCACGACGAAGGCGGACGGCACCATGTAGTCCGGCAGCCGCGACTTCAGGCCCTGGCGCAGCGCCCCGGCCTCCAGCGTGTGGCCGGGCACCGCGACGACGTAGGCCACCAGGCGCTTGTCGCCCGGCACGTCCTCGCGCGCCAGCACGACGACCTCCGCGACGCCGGGCAGGCCGCTCATCGCGGCTTCGATTTCCGGCAGCTCGATGCGGAAGCCGCGCACCTTCACCTGGAAGTCGACGCGGCCCAGGAACTCCAGCGCGCCGTCCGGCAGGTAGCGGACGCGGTCGCCCGTGCGGTACACGCGCGCGCCCGGCTCCGGGTGGAACGGATCCGCGAGGAAGCGCTCCATCGTGAGGTCCGGCCGGCCCAGGTAGCCCCGGGCCACGCCCGCGCCGCCGATGAACAGCTCGCCGGGCACGCCCACGGGGACGGGCTGGAGCGCCGCGTCCAGCACGTACATCCGCGCGTTGGGCAGCGGACGGCCCAGCGGCACGGAGGCCGTGGCCGACAGTTGCGTGCCCCGCTCCACCTTCCACGTCAGCACGCCGACCGTGGTCTCCGTGGGGCCGTAGTGGTTGAAGACCTCGAGCCCGGGCACGAGCGCGTGCACGCGCGCCACGAGCGCCGGGTCGGACGCCTCACCGCCCAGCACCAGCCGCTTGCGAGGCAGGACGCGCTCGGGCGACGGCGACGACAGGAGCGCCGTCAGGTGCGAGGGGACGATCTTCAAGCAGTCCACCGCGTGGCGCTGGAAGTAGTCGCCCAGCGCGGCCGGGTCGGACGCGCGGTCGCGGGAGATGAGGTGCAGCGTGCCGCCGCCGCTCAGCGTCGGGAAGACGGCGGTGTGGCCCAGGTCCGCGGCCAGCGTGGACACCGACGCGAAGCTCGCCGCCGGGGGCAGCTCCAGCCGGAGCGTCACGCCCTCCACGTAGTGGTTGAGCTGACGGTGCTCGATGGCCACGCCCTTGGGCCGGCCCGTGGAGCCGGACGTGAAGATGACGTAGGCCAGGGAGCTCGCGTCGCCCAGGCGCGTGGGGTCGTCCTCACGCTCGCGCGACAGCATCGCGGCGTCGGAGTCCAGGCACACGTGTCCCCTGGAGGCGTCCGCCACGTGCGCGGCGAGCGAGGCCTGCGTCACGACGAGTGAAGCCGACGCGTCCTCCAGCACCGTGCGCAGGCGCTCCGGCGGATGCGACGGATCCAGCGGCACGTACGCGCCGCCGGCCTTGAGGATGCCCATCATGCCGACGATGGCCTCCGGGGTGCGCTCGGTGAGCAGGCCCACGCGCGCATCCGGGCCCACGCCGCGCGCGCGCAGCCAGTGCGCGAGCTGGTTGGCCCGGCGGTTCAGCTCCCCGTAGGTGAGCTGGCCGTCGTCGCAGGCCACCGCCACCGCGTCCGGCGTGCGGGCCGCGTAGACGGCGAAGCGCTCGTGGACGCAGGTGTCGCCCGCGGGCTGGGAGCCCGTGGCGTTCCACTCCACCAGCAGCTTCTGGCGCTCCGCGTCCGGCAGCAGCCGCGCGTGCTCGTGACGCGCGTGCGGGTTGGCGGCCATCGCTTCGAGGGCGCGGAAGTAGTAGCCCGCCAGCGCCTCCGTCTGGTCCGCGTCGCGCTGCGTGCCGTTGGTGCGCAGCACGAGCATCAGCGCGCCGGTGTCCGGGCGCTGGAGGAACAGCGTGCTCAGCGGCAGCTCCATCCACGCGGTGGACGGCGTCTCCTCCAGCAGGCGCACGCCTTCGAGCTGCGACAGGCCTCCGGCCACGTGGAAGTGGACGAAGTTGAAGATGGTCTCGAACAGCCGCTGGCCCCCCAACTGCTGCTGCAACCGGCCCATGGGGTAGCGGCGGTGCGGCCAGATGTCGCCGTCCGCCTTGGAGACCTGGCGCACCAGGTCCAGCCACGTGCCGTCCTCCAGCGTCACCGGGAACGGGATGCTGTTGAGGAACAGGCCGACCATGCGCTCACTGTCGGCCGTCTCCGGACGGCCGTTGGAGACCACGCCCGTCACCACCGAGCGCTGTCCCTCCATGAGCGCGCGCACGCGCAGGTGCGCCGCCAGCAGCACGGTCTTGAGCGGCACGTTGGCCGCCTGCGCCACGCGCTGCAGGCCTTCCTGGAGCGCGGCGGGCACGTCCACCTGCCGCATGCTCAGCACCGGCTCCTGGCCCGCGGGCAGCGGCGCGCGGGGAGCAGGACGGTCCACTTCCGACAGGCGCGACTTCCAGAACCGCTCGCCCTCGCCGGAGGTGAGCGACTGGTGCTCCAGCGCGACGAACTGGCGGTAGGTGACGGCCAGCGGCGCCGCCTCCGGGGCCGGCGTGCCGCGCAGCAGGTTCACGTAGCCGCGGAACAGCTCCGACAGCAGCGTCGCGAGGCTCCAGCCATCCAGGATGGCGTGGTGGAAGATGAGCGAGAACTGGAGCGTCTTCTCCGAGCGCCGGTAGATCGCGAAGCGCAGGAGCGGCGCGCGGCTCCAGTCGAACGGACGGCAGCGGTCCTCCTCCACGAGCTTGCGCAGCAGCGCGTCCTGCTCGGAGGCGGGCACGTGGCGCACGTCGTGGAGCTCCAGCGGCACCTGGGCCTCGCGGTGCACGAGCTGCAACGGCTGCTCGTAACCGGTGAGGTCGAACGACGTGCGCAGGATGGCGTGGCGGCGGGCCAGCTCGGCCAGCAACTGGCGCATCTTCGCCTCGTCCAGCGCCATCTCCAGGTGGTAGCTGGTGGCGTCGTGGTACATGCCGGACGCCTGGTCCAGCTCGCTCTGGAAGAGCATGCCGGCCTGGAGCACGGCCACCGGGTACGCGTCCTCCACGTCCGAGGGCAGGCGCGCGCGGTCCGCGTCGGACAGCAGGCTGAAGGGCTCCGAGCCCGGGATGGCCTGCGCCGCGGCCTTGGACGGGGCCGCGTGCACCAGGTTGCCCAGCGCGCGGATGGTGGGCTGACGCAGCAGCTCCACCATGGGCAGATCCAGCCCGCGCTCGCGCAGCTTCGCGATGAGCTGGATGCTGCGGATGGAGTCACCGCCCAGGTCGTAGAAGCTGTCGTCGATACCGACGCGCTCCACGCCCAGCGTCTCCGCCCACACCTCGCACAGCGCCGTCTCCTCCGGGGTGCGGGGCGCGGCGTACGCGGTGGACATCTGCGGACGCTCGCTGCCGGGCACGGGCAGCGCGCGGCGGTCCACCTTGCCGTTGGGCGTGAGCGGCAGCGCGTCCAGCGCCATCAGCGCCGTGGGCACCATGTACGCGGGCAGCTTGTCGTGCAGGAACGCGCGCATCGTGTCCACGCCCAGGGGCTCCGCGCCCTCCTCCGTGACGACGTAGGCCACCAGGGCCTTCTCGCCCGCGACCTCCTGCACGGCGACGGTGACGTCGAGCACGGACGGGTGTCCGCGCAGCGCCGCTTCAATCTCTCCCGGCTCGATGCGGAAGCCGCGCACCTTCACCTGCTGGTCGATGCGGCCCAGGAACTCCAGCGTGCCGTCCGCGCGGAAGCGGACCAGATCGCCGGTGCGGTACAGCCGCGCGCCCGGCACGGTGCTGAACGGATCCGGGATGAACTTCTCCGCCGTCAGCTCCGGCTGGTTCAGGTAGCCGTGCGCCAGACCGTCGCCGCCCGCGAACAGCTCGCCGGGGGCGCCCAGGGGCACGGGCTCCAGGGACGCGTTGAGGACGTGCACGCGCGTGCCGTTGATGGGACGGCCGATGGGCACGGAGATGCCCAGCGCGCTCGCGTCCTCCACCGGGTAGCACGCGGTGAACGTCGTGTTCTCCGTGGGGCCGTAGCCGTTGATGACGCGGCAGCCCGGCAGTTGCTCCATCACGCGCAGCACGTGCGCGGGGGACAGCACGTCACCCCCCGCCAGGAGCTGGCGCACGGGACGCAGGCCGTCCAGGTTGCCGTCCACCATCTGGTGGAACAGGCCGGCGGTGAGCCACAGCGTGCTCACGCCCTCGCGGGTGATGACCTGGCCCAGCTCGTCCAGGGTGGGCGCGCGCGGCGGGAATACGGCCAGCTTCGCGCCGTTGAGCATCGCGCCCCACAGCTCGAGGGTGGACGCGTCGAACGCGAGCGGCGCCAACTGGAGGAAGACCTCCTTCGACGACAGGCTCACCCACTCCGGTCCGCACACCAGGCGCACCACGGCGCGGTGGGGCACGGACACGCCCTTGGGCCGGCCCGTGGAGCCGGACGTGTAGAGGACGTACAGCTCGTCCTCGCCCGTGGGCGCGGTGTCGAGGTTCGCCTCCGGACGCTTCGCGAGCGCGGCCGCGTCGTCATCCAGGCAGACCACCTGGAGCCACTGCGCGGGCAGCTCGTCCGCGATGGCGGAGACGCTGACGAGCGCGGACAGGCCCGCGTCCTCGATGAGCATCGAGAGGCGCTCGGTGGGGAAGCTGGGGTCGAGCGGCACGTACGCGCCGCCCGCCTTGGCGATGCCCAGCACCGCCACGACGAGGTCCAGCGAGCGCTCCAGGGACACGCCCACGCGCTTGCCGGGCCTGACGCCCAGCGCGCGCAGGTGGTGCGCGAGCTGGTTGGCGCGCGCGTTGAGCTGGCCGGCGGTGAGCGTCTCACCCTCGAAGCTCACGGCCACCGCGTCCGGGGCGCGGGCGGCCTGCGCCTCGAAGACGCGCGACACGGGCTGGCCGTGCGGGTACGTCCGCGGGCGGTCGTTCCACGCGGCGAGCGTATGGCGCTCATCCGGCGTGAGCAGCGGCAGCGTGCCGATGCGGCGCTCCGGGTCGTCCACGACGGCGCGCAGCAGCGTCTCGAAGTGGGCGAACAGGCGCTCCGCCGACGCGCGGTCGAGCACGTCCGTGTTGTGCTCCACCGTGACGGTGAGCCCGCCCTGCCACGGGAACACGACGACGAGCAGGTCCCACTTCGCGGTCCCGTTCGTCTCCGCGTCCAGGAGGCTCAGCTCCAGGCCGGGGAGCTGGAGCGGCGGCAGCGGCGCGTTCTCCAGCACGAACTTCACGTTGAAGAGCTGGCCACCCGGCTCGCGCGGCGGCTTGAGCGCCTGCACCAGGGTGCCGAAGGGCAGGTCCTGGTGCTCGTACGCGTCCAGGGTCCCCTTGCGCACGCGGTCCAGCAGCGCGCGGAAGGACAGGTCGCCCGACACCTGCGTGCGCAGGACGAGCTGGTTGGTGAAGAAGCCGACCAGGGACTCCAGCTCCTCGCGGGCGCGGTTCGCGATGTCCGTGCCCACGACGATGTCGTCCTGGCCCGTGCGGCGGTGCAGGAGCGCGTCGAACGCGGCGAGCAGCACCATGAACAGCGTGGCGCCCTCCCCTCGTCCCAGCGCCTCGATGCGGGACGTGAGGTCCGGGGACAGGTGGAAGCGGCGGCTGTCACCGTGGAAGCGGTCGCCCGCGGGGCGCGGCGCGTCCGTGCGCAGCGTGATGCGGGGCGCTCCGGCGAGCTGCTTCTTCCACCAGGAGATCTGCTGCTCCAGCACGTCGCCGCTCAGCCACTGGCGGTGCCAGAGCGTGTAGTCCGCGTACTGCACGGGCAGCGCGGGCAGCGGCGAGGGCTCGCCGCGAGAGAACGCGGTGTAGAGCGCCTGGAGCTCGTTCATGAACACGCCCACGGCCCAGCCATCCACCACGATGTGGTGCATGGCGAGGCACAGCACGTGCTCGCGCGCGCTCAGCTTCAGGAGCTGGGCGCGCAGCAGCGGGCCCTGCACCAGGTCGAACGGCCGGGCGGCCTCCGCGTTCAGGTGCTTGCGGGCCTCGGCCTCCGCCTGGTCGGTGGGCAGCGAGGACAGGTCCACCACGGGCAGCACGAACGGCTTCGCCGGCAGGACGACCTGCACGGGAGAACCGGACGCGTCCTGGTGGAAGACGGTGCGCAGCGCCTCGTGGCGCCGGACGATCTCCTCCAGGCCGCGGCGGAGCACGTCGACGTCCAGGTCGCCGCTCAGGCGGGCCGCGCTGGGCACGTTGTAGATGGGCGTGCCCGGCGTGAGCTGCTCGAAGAGCCAGAGGCGCTCCTGATCGAACGACAGCGGCAGCGAGCCCTCGCGCGAGGCGGGCTTGAGCGGCGGCGTCTTGAACTTCCGCTCGGCGCCGGTGGCCTCGTCCACGCGGGCGGCCAGGGCGGCCACCGTCGGGGACTCGAAGAGCGCGCGCAGGGGCAGCTCCACCTGGAACTCGCCGCGCAGGCGCGACACCAACTGCGTGGCCATCAGCGAGTGGCCGCCCAGCTCGAAGAACGAATCCTCCGCGCCCACGCGCTCCACGGTGAGCACGCGCGCGAAGAGGGCCGCCACGCGCTCTTCCGTCGGCGTGCGCGGGGCCACGTAGGCGTCAGGACGCGTGAGCGCGCCCGTGGGGGCCGGCAGGGCCTTGCGGTCCACCTTGCCGGCGGGCGTCATCGGCAGCGCGTCCAGCACCATGAACGCCGACGGCACCATGTACTCCGGCACGCCGTCCTTCAGGTGCTTGCGCAGCGAGGCCGCGTCCACCGTCCGTCCCGGCTGCGGCACGACGTAGCCGACGAGCCGCTTGTCACCCGGCACGTCCTCGCGCACCACGACCGCCGCCTCGCGCACGTCCGCGTGGCGCAGCAGCACGGCCTCGATCTCTCCCAGCTCGATGCGGAAGCCGCGCACCTTCACCTGGTGGTCGATGCGGCCCAGGTATTCGATCTCACCCTCGGCCAGCCAGCGCACGCGGTCGCCGGTGCGGTACAGCCGCGCGCCGGGCTCCTGGCTGAACGGGTGGGGGACGAACTTCTCGGCCGTCATGTCCGGCCGGCCCTGGTAGCCGCGCGCCAGGCCTTCGCCCGCGACGTACAGCTCACCGGCCACGCCCACGGGCACCGGGTGGTGCAGGGCGTCCAGCACGTACACCTGCACGTTCGCCAGCGGCTTGCCGATGGTCAGGCGCTCCGCCCGGACGCCGCCGTACGTGAGGGTCGCGCAGACCGTGGTCTCGGTGGGGCCGTACGCGTTGATCAGCGTCCTCCCCTGCCCCCACTTGCGAGCCATCTCCACGCTCAGCGCCTCACCGGCGGAGACGATGGTGGACAGCCCGTCCAGCCCGTCCGTGCTCAACTGCGCGAGCACCGACGGCGTCAGCGTCACGGTGGTGATGCGCTGCTGCTGAAGCAGCGTGCGCAGCGGCTCGTCCGGCAGCAGCCGGTCGCGAGGCGCGAGCACCAGCGTGGCCCCGGACACGAGCGTGCTGAACACCTCCCACACGCTGGCGTCGAAGCTGGACGCCGCGTACTGCAACGCGCGGCGGCCCGTGCCCAGGCCCTTCGCCGCGGCGGCCTGCCGGGCGGTGTTGTTGAGGCCCCGGTGCGGCAGGAGCGTGCCCTTGGGGCGGCCCGTGGAGCCGGACGTGTAGATGACGTACGCCAGGGTGTCGGCGTTGGCGCTGGAGGGCGGAGCGGTCTCCGGCAGCGTGCGCAGGTGCGCCGCCTCCACGTCCATGCGCACCACGCGCAGGCCGTCGGTGGGCAGTTGCTGGCTCAGCGACGCCTGCGTCACCAGCACGGGCGCGCCGCTGTCCTCCAGCATGAAGGACAGGCGCTCACGCGGGTAGGACGGATCCAACGGCACGAAGGCGCCACCGGCCTTCTGGATGCCGAGCATCGCCACCGCGAGCTCCAGCGAACGCTCCACGCAGAGCGCCACGCGCACCTCGGGCCCGACGCCCAGCGTGCGCAGGTGGTGCGCCAACTGGTTCGCCCGCGCGTCCAATTGCGCGTACGTCAGCGAGGCATCCTCGAACACCAGCGCCTGCGAGTCCGGCGCGCGACGCACCTGGGCCTCGTAGAGCACCGGGAACGTCACGTCGCCCGCGACGTCGCCGCGCGTGTCGTTCCACGCCACCAGCACCTGGTGACGCTCCTGCGCGCCCATCAGCGCCAGCTCGGACAGCTTCGCCGAGGGACGCGCCGACACGGACTCCAGCAGCACCCGCAGGTGCTCCGTCATCCGCCGCGCCGTCGCCGCCGCGAACAGGTCGGTGTTGTACTCCAGCGTCCCTTCCAGCCCGCCCGCCGTCTCCGTCAGGGACAGCGTCAGGTCGAACTTCGACGACTTGGACTCCACCTCGTACGGCGACAGCTCCACGCCCGACAGCTTCAGGTGCGGCAGCACGTCCTGCTGCAACGCGAACATCACCTGGAACAGCGGCGCGTGGCTCAGGCTGCGCTGCGGCTGGAGCTCCTCCACCAGCTTCTCGAACGGCACGTCCTGGTGCGCGTACGCGCCCAGCGTCGTCTCACGCACCTGCTGGAGCACCTGCTGGAAGCTCGGGTTGCCCGACAGCTTCGTGCGCAGCACCAGCGTGTTGACGAAGAAGCCGATGAGCCCTTCCGTCTCCGCCTGCGTCCGGCCCGCGATGGGCGAGCCCACCGAGATGTCGTCCTGGCCGCTGTAGCGGGACAGCAGCACCTGGAACGCCGCCAGCAGCAACTGGTACGGCGTGACGCCTTCCTGCTTCGCCAGCGCGTTCAGCGTGCGGCTCAAGTCCGCGCCCAGCTTCACCGGGACGTTCGCGCCCCGGTACGTCTGCACCGCCGGACGCGCGAAGTCCGTCGGCAGCTCCAGCACCGCCGGAGCCCCGGCCAACTGCTGCTTCCAGTAGCCGACCTGCTTCTCCAGCACCCCGCCCAGCAGCCACTCCCGCTGCCACTGCGCGAAGTCCGCGTACTGCACCGCCAGCTCCGGCAGCGGCGACTTCTGGTTGAGGACCTGGGCCTCGTAGAGCGCGGCGACCTCGCGCACGAGCACGCCCATGGACCAGCCGTCGGAGACGATGTGGTGCATCGTCACCAGCAGGACGTGCTTCGCCTCGCCCAGCTTCAGCAGCTTCGCGCGGAAGAGCGGGCCCGTGCCCAGATCGAACGGGCGCGCGGCTTCTTCCTCCGCCAGCCGCCGCGCTTCCGAGTCCAGGACACCGGAGACCTCCACCACCGGCAGCTCGAAGGCCTGCGCCGGGTGGATGACCTGCACCGCCTGACCGTTCTCCTCGCGGAAGGTCGTGCGCAGCGACTCATGCCGGCGGACGATCTCCTCCAGGGCCCGCCGCATGGCTTCCACATGCAGCGCGCCCTCCAGCTTCACACCGCCCGCCACGTTGTAGAAGGCGCTGCCCTGCTCCAACTGGTCCAGGAACCACAGACGCTGCTGCGCGAACGACAGCGACTCCGTGGCGCTCCGGGGCCGAGGCGTGATCGCCGGGGCCTTGGACGCATCACGGCCCGAGATGGCCGTGTCCACGGACGCGGCCAACGTCGCCACCGAGGGCGACTCGAAGAGCGCGCGCACGGGGATCTCGACACCGAAGGCGGCGCGCAGCCGGGAGACCAACTGCATCGCCAGCAGCGAGTGGCCGCCCAGCTCGAAGAACGAGTCCTCCGCGCCCACGCGCTCCACGCGCAGCAACTGCGCGAAGAGCGTGGCCACCTGCTCCTCCGTCGCCGTGCGCGGGGCCACGTACTGGCCCTGCGAGGTCTGGGCCTCCGGCGCCGGCAGCGCCTTGCGGTCCACCTTGCCGTTCGGATTGAGCGGCAGCGCGTTCAGCACCACGAACGCCGACGGCACCATGAACTCCGGCAGCCGCGCCTTCAGCCCCTTGCGCAGCTCCGCCACATCCAGCGACGCGCCCGCCACGTACGCCACCAGGCGCTTGTCGCCCGGCACGTCCTCGCGCACCACCACCACGGACTCGCGCACGCCGGGCTGCGTGGACAACACCGACTGCACTTCACCCAGCTCGATGCGGAAGCCACGCACCTTCACCTGGAAGTCGAAGCGGCCCAGGTACTCCAGCTCGCCGTTCGGCAGCCAGCGCACGCGGTCGCCCGTGCGGTACATGCGCGCGCCGGGCTCGTCGCTGAAGGGATTGGGGAGGTACTTCTCCGCCGTCAGCGCCGGCTTGCCCAGGTAGCCTCGCGAGAGGCCCGCGCCCGCGATGTAGAGCTCGCCCGGCACGCCCTGAGGCACCGGACGCAGCCACGCATCCAGCACGTACCCCCGTGAGCCCGTGAGGAGCCGGCCCACCGTCGGCTCCCGCGTCGCGCCCTTCTCCACGAGCAGGTACGTCGAGTACGTCGTGTCTTCCGTCGGACCGTAGAAGTTGTAGACGGCCTCCACGTTCTTCAGTCCGTAGACGGACTGCGCCAGCCGGTTCAGCAGCGGCTCGCCCGCGAGGTTCACCGTCCGCACGGTCTCCGGCACGCCCTGGCTGCGCACGAGCTCCGCCATCGCGGAGGGCACCGTGTTCACCAGCGTCACCCGGCTCGCGTCCTTCATCGTCGGGAGCGCCAAAGCGTTCTCCGCGACGATGACCGCACCACCGACGCTCAGCGGCGCGAAGACCTCGAACACCGAGATGTCGAAGTTCAGCGACGTCGACGCCAACATGCCCGACAGTTGCCGCGGCGTGAAGAACGCCGTCGCCCAGCGCAGGAAGGCCACCACGCTGCGCTGTTCAATCGCGACGCCCTTCGGACGGCCCGTCGAGCCCGACGTGTAGAGCACGTACGCCAGGTTCCCCAGGCTCGTGCGCGCATCGACGCGCGACACAGGGTGCTTGGAGATGGTCTCCCAATCCGTATCCAGGCAGACGTTGCGCGCCGAGTGCGCAGGCAGCGTGCCCAGCAGCTTCTGCTGGGTCAGCACCACGGGCGCCTGCGCGTCCTCCAACATCCAGCCCAGGCGATCACGCGGGTACGCCGGATCCAGCGGCACATACGCGCCACCGGCCTTCAGCACGCCCAGCAGCGCCACCACCATGCGCGCCGAGCGCTGCATGCTCACGCCCACCAGCGTGTCCGGGCCCACGCCCATGCCACGCAGGTGGTGCGCGAGCTGGTTCGCCTGCGCCTCCAACTGCGCGTACGTCAGCACCTGCCCGTCGAAGTACACGGCCGCCGCATCCGGCGTCCGCGCCGCCTGCGCCTCGAAGAGCGCCTGCATCGTCCCGCTCACCGGGGCCGGCAGGTCCGTCCCCGAGATGTCCTTGAGCAGCGACTGCTTCTCCTGCGCGCTCATCAGCGCCAGGTCGAACACCTTCGCCATGGGGCGCACGGCCACGGACTCCAGCAGCACCCGCAGGTGCTCCGTCATCCGCCGCGCCGTCGCCGCGGTGAAGAGGTCGGTGTTGTACTCCAGTGTCCCTTCCAGCCCGTTCGCCGTCTCCGTCAGGAAGAGCGTCAGGTCGAACTTCGCCGTCTTGGACTCCACGTCGTACGGCGACAGCTCCATGCCCGACAGCTTCAGGTGCGGTAGCACGTCCTGCTGCAACGCGAACATCACCTGGAACAGCGGCGCGTGGCTCAGGCTGCGCTGAGGCTGAAGCTCCTCCACCAGCTTCTCGAACGGCACGTCCTGGTGCGCGTACGCGCCCAGCGTCGTCTCGCGCACCTGCTGGAGGACCTGCTGGAAGCTCGGGTTGCCCGAGAGCTTCGTGCGCAGCACCAGCGTGTTGACGAAGAAGCCGATGAGCCCTTCCGTCTCCGCCTGCGTCCGGCCCGCGATGGGCGACCCGACCGAGATGTCGTCCTGACCCGAGTAGCGAGCCAGCAGCACCTGGAACGCCGCCAGCAGCAACTGGTACGGCGTGACGCCTTCCTGCTTCGCCAACGCGTTGAGCGTGCGGCTCAGGTCCGCGCCCAGCTTCACCGGCACCGTGGCGCCCCGGTACGTCTGCACCGCCGGGCGCGCGAAGTCCGTCTGCAGCTCCAGCAGCGCCGGAGCCCCGGAGAGCTGCTGCTTCCAGTAGCCGACCTGCTTCTCCAGCGCGCCACCCAGCAGCCACTCCCGCTGCCACTGCGCGAAGTCCGCGTACTGCACCGCCAGCTCCGGCAGCGGCATGGCGCGGCCCTGCGAGTGCGCCTCATAGAGCGCGGCCATCTCGCGCACGAGCACGCCCAGCGACCAGCCGTCGGAGACGATGTGGTGCATCGACACCAGCAGCACGTGCTGCGCTTCACCCAGCTTCAGCAGCTTCGCGCGGAAGAGCGGGCCCGTGCCCAGATCGAAGGGCCGCAGGGCCTCTTCGTTGACGCGGTGCTGGGCCTCCTTCTCGCGGGCCGCTTCGGCCACGGCCGAGAGGTCCACCACGGGCAGGTCCATCCGGCCCGCGGCGTGGATGACCTGCACCGCCTCGCCGTTGTCCTCACGGAACGTCGTGCGCAGCGACTCGTGCCGCGTGACGATCTCCTGGAGCGTCAGCCGCAGTGCCTCCACGTCCAGCGCGCCCTCCAGACGCACCGCGCCCGGCACGTTGTAGAGCGCGCTGCCCTGCTCCAGCCGGTCCAGGAACCACAGGCGCTGCTGCGCGAACGACAGCGGCAACGTGCCCTCACGCGACACCCGTTTCATCGGCGGCAGGTTCGCGCCTTCCGCCTGCTGCTTCTTCCCGTCGACGAACGACGCGAGCGAAGCCACCGTGCTCAGCTCGAAGAGCGAACGCAGCGGGACCTCGACGCCGAAGGCCGCGCGCAGCCGGGAGACCAACTGCATCGCCAGCAGCGAGTGTCCGCCCAGCTCGAAGAACGAGTCCTCCGCGCCCACGCGCTCCACGCGCAGCAACTGCGCGAAGAGAGTAGCGACCTGCTCCTCCGTCGCCGTACGCGGCGCCACGTACTGGGACCCGGCCTGAGCCTCCGGCACCGGCAGGGCCTTGCGGTCCACCTTCCCGTTCGGCGTCAGCGGCAGCGCGTTCAGCACCACGAACGCCGACGGCACCATGTACTCCGGCAGCCGCGCCTTCAGCCCCTTGCGCAGCTCGGCCACGTCCAGCGACGCGCCCGCGACGTACGCCACCAGGCGCTTGTCGCCGGGCACGTCCTCGCGCACCACCACCACGGACTCGCGCACGCCGGGCTGAGACGCCAGCGCCGATTCGACCTCACCCAGCTCGATGCGGAAACCACGCACCTTCACCTGGAAGTCGATGCGGCCCAGGTACTCCAGCTCGCCCGTCGCCAGCCACCGCACGCGGTCGCCCGTGCGGTACATCCGCGCTCCAGGCTGCTCCGAGAACGGGTTGGGCACGAAGCGCTCCGCCGTCAGCGAATGCTTGGCCAGGTAGCCGCGCGCGAGGCCCGCGCCCGCGATGTACAGCTCGCCCGGCACGCCCTGCGGCACCGGACGCAGCCACGCGTCCAGCACGTACGCGCGCGAGCCCGTCAGCGGACGGCCAATCGTCGGCTCCCGCGCGCCGTCCTTCTCCACGCGCGTGTACGTCGAATACGTCGTGTCTTCCGTCGGGCCGTAGAGGTTGTAGACGCCCTCCACGTTCTTCAGCCCGTAGATGGCTTGAGCCAGCCGCCTCAGCAGCGGCTCACCGGCGAGGTTCACCGTCCGCACGGACTCCGGCACACCCTGGCTGCGCACCAACTCCGCCATCGCGGAGGGCACCGTGTTCACCAGCGTCACCCGGCCCGCGTCCTTCAGCGTCGGCAGGGCCAGCGCGTTCTCCGCGACGATGACGGCGCCACCGCTGCTCAGCGGCGCGAAGACCTCGAACACGGACAGGTCGAAGTTCAGCGACGTCGCGGCCAGCACGCCCGCCAGTTGCTGCTTCGTGAAGGCCGCCTTCGCCCAGTGCAGGAACGCCACCACGCTGCGCTGCTCGATGGCCACGCCCTTCGGACGGCCCGTGGAGCCCGACGTGTACAGCACGTACGCCAGGTTCCCCACGCCCGTGCTCGTCGCGACAGGCGTGGTCGGCTGCCGCGCGATCACGGCCCAGTCCGTGTCCACGCAGACGGTCTTCGCGGAGTGCTCGGGGAGCACGCCCAGCAGCTTCTGCTGCGTCAGCACCACCGGGGCCTGCGCGTCCTCCAGCATCCAGCCCAGGCGATCACGCGGGTACGCCGGATCCAGCGGCACATAAGCGCCACCGGCCTTCAGCACGCCCAGCAGCGCCACCACCATCCGCGCGGAACGCTCCAGGCTCACGCCCACCAGCGTGTCCGAACCCACGCCCATGCCACGCAGGTGATGCGCGAGCTGGTTCGCCTGCGCGTCCAACTGCGCGTACGTCAGCACCTGCCCGTCGAAGTAGACCGCCGCCGCGTCCGGCGTGCGCGCCGCCTGCGCCTCGAAGAGCGCCTGCATCGTCCCGCTCACCGGGGCCGCCAGGTCCGTCCCCGACATGCCCTTCAGCAGCGTCTGCTTCTCCTGCGCGCCCATCAGCGACAGGTCGGACAGCTTCGCGCCCGGATCCGTGAGCAGCGACTCCAGCAGCACCCGCAGGTGCTCCATCATCCGCCGCGCCGTCGCCGCCGCGAACAGGTCCGTGTTGTACTCCAGCGTCCCTTCCAGCCCGCCCACCGTCTCCGTCAGGTAGAGCGTGAGGTCGAACTTCGCCGTCTTCGACTCCACGTCGTAGGGCGACAGCTCCACGCCCGGCAGACGGAAGTGCGGCAGCACGTCCTGCTGCAACACGAACATCACCTGGAACAGCGGCGCGTGGCTCAGGCTGCGCTGAGGCTGGAGTTCCTCCACCAGCTTCTCGAACGGCACGTCCTGGTGCGCGTACGCGCCCAGCGTCGTCTCCTTCACCTGGGCCAGCAGCGCGCGGAAGGACGGGTTGCCCGACAGCTTCGTGCGCAGCACCAGCGTGTTGACGAAGAAGCCAATGAGGCCTTCCGTCTCCGCGCGCGTGCGGCCCGTGATGGGCGAACCGACCGAGATGTCGTCCTGCCCGCTGTAGCGCCCCAGCAGCACCTGGAACGCCGCCAGGAGCAGCATGTACGGCGTGACGCCTTCCTTCTTCGCCAGCGCGCCCAGCGCCTTGCTCAGCTCCGCGCCCAGCTTCACCGGGACGTTCGCGCCGCGGTACGTCTGCGCCGCGGGACGCGCGAAGTCCGTCGGCAGCTCCAGCACGGCGGGCGCTCCGGCCAGCCGCTGCTTCCAGTAGCCGACCTGCTTCTCCAACACGCCGCCCAGCAGCCACTCCCGCTGCCACTGCGCGAAGTCCGCGTACTGCACGCGCAGCTCGGGCAGCGGAGAACCCCGCCCGCCACGGAACGCGTCGTAGAGCGCGGCGACCTCACGCACGAGCACGCCCATGGACCAGCCGTCGGAGACGATGTGGTGCATCGTCACCAGCAGCACGTGCTTCGCCGCACCCAGCTTCAGCAACCGCGCGCGCACCAGCGGCCCCGCGCCCAGGTCGAACGGGCGCACGGCCTCTTCGTCCACGCACCGCCGCGCCTCCGCCTCGCGCGACGCCTCCGGGAAGCCCGTCAGGTCCACCACCGGCAGCTCGAAGGCCTTCGCCGGGTGGATGAGCTGCACCGCCTCGCCGTTCTCCTCGCGGAAGGTCGTGCGCAGCGACTCGTGCCGGCGGACGATCTCCTCCAGGCTCCGCCGCAGCGACTCCGCATCCAGCGCGCCGTCCAGCCGCACCGCGCCCGGGATGCTGTAGAGCGCACTGCCCTGCTCCAGCCGGTCCAGGAACCACAGGCGCTGCTGCGCGAACGACAGCGGCTGCGTGGCACCTCGCGGCCGGGGCGCGAGCGCCGCCGCCTTCGGCTCCTGCTTCGACGCGGTGACCCGCTTCGCCAGCTCCACCAGGCTCGGGCCCTGGAGCAGCAGCTCCATGGGCAGCGAGATCCCCAGCCCCTTCTCCACCGCGTGCGCCAGCTCCACCGCGCTCAGCGAGTCCAGGCCGTAGCGCGTGATGGGCTCACGCACGTCCACCGTCTTCGCCGGCACCTTCAACTGCTCCGCCACGCGCTCCACCAGCCACGTCAGCGTGGCCCGGGCGGCCTCCGGCACGTCCTCACGGACCGGCGCCGCGGCGGGCTCCGGGGACTCCTCCGACGCCTCCGCCTCCTCGAACCCCGGCTCGCGCCACACCAGCACCGTGCGCAGCTCGTCCGCGAGGAACTGCGCCTTGCACGCGTGGCGCTGGATCTTCCCGCTGGAGGTCTTCGGGATACTGCCGGGCTCGATCAGCGCCACGGCGTGCACCTGCACCTCGTGCCGCTCGGCGACGCGCTGGCGGATCTCCTTCACCGCCGCCTCCGCCATGTCCACCTGCTTGCGCAGGTTGCCCGCCTTGCGCAGGTCGATCTCCTGCACCACCACCAGGCGCTCCTCGCCCGCCACCTCCAGGGACACCGCCGCGACGCTGCCGGCGCGCAGCGCGGGGTGGCTCTCCTCCACCGTCTGCTCGATGTCCTGCGGGTAGTGGTTGCGGCCGCGGATGATGATCAGATCCTTGGCCCGGCCGGTGACGAACAGCTCGCCGTCCCGCATGAAGCCCAGGTCGCCCGTGCGCAGGAACGGCCCTTCGTCCGTGCCCTTCACGCGAGCCTGGAACGCCTCCGCCGTCGCCTCCGGCTTGTTCCAGTAGCCCTGCGCCACGCTGGGGCCGCGCACCCAGATCTCCCCCACGCCGCCGGGCGCGCACGCCTCGCGCGTCTGGGGATCCACGATGACCACGGGGTGTCCCGGCCGCTCGTCGCCGCAGCCCACCAGGACGCGCGCCTCCGGCTTCGCCGCGTCCACCAGCACCGCCCGGCGCTGCTCCAGCGCCTGGGCATCCAGCGCGCAGCGCACCGGCGGCGCCTCCACGCGCCCGCCCGACACCAGCAGCGTCGCCTCCGCCAGGCCGTAGCACGGGAAGAAGAACTCACGCTTGAAGCCGTGCGGCCCGAAGGCCTGCTCGAAGCGATCCAGCGTCGCCGGGCGGACGGGCTCCGCGCCGGTGAACGCCACCCGCCACGAGCTCAGGTCCAGCGCCTGCCGCTCCTCCGCCGGGATGCGCCGCACGCACAGGTCGAACGCGAAGTTCGGCCCGCCGCTGATGGTGGCCTTGTAGCGGCTGACGGCCTCCAGCCACACGCGCGGGTTCTTGAGCATCGTCAGCGGCGACATCAGCGCCGCGTGGAACGTCGCGTACAGCGGCGTGAGGATGCCGCCGATGAGCCCCATGTCGTGGTACGGCGGCAGCCAGATGACGGCCGAGCTGCTGGGGCCCAGCTCGAACGCGTCCGTGATCAGCGCCAGGTTGTGCGCCAGGTTGCCGTGGCTCAGCATCACGCCCTTGGGCGAGCCCGTGGAGCCGGACGTGTACTGGAGGAACGCCAGCGTCGACGCGTCCACCGCCGGCGGCGTCCAGTCCGCCTCGCCCCCCGCCGGGAGCTCGTCCGTCCCCATCCAGTGCAGCGAGCGCAGGTCCGGCGCCTGCTCGAAGACGAACTCCGTCATGGACAGGATGCCGGACGTGGTGAGCACCACCGTCGCGCTCGCGTCCTGGATGATCGCCCGCAGGCGCGGCAGCGTCCGCTCCAGCCGCATCGGATCCGGCGGATACGCCGGCACCGCGACGAGCCCCGCGTAGAGGCAGCCGAAGAAGCCCGCCACGTACTCCAGGCCGGGCGGATACAGCAGCATCACGCGCTCGCCCGGCTTCGCAACCTTCCGCAACGCCACCGCGATCCGCCGGGCCCGCGCGTCCAGCCCCGCGTAGCTCAGCGTTCCGTCTTCCTGACCCGCGTCATCCAGGAAGGTGTACAGCGGCTGATCGGACCGCGACTCGGCCCGGCTCCGCAAGATTTCGACGAGGGTGGAATGCGAGGGCGTCAGCTCAAGGGAACGCGACAAGGAAGAACCCATCAGGAAAGCCGGAGAACACCGCAAGGGCTTCAGTGGGCCGACTGCCTGTAGGGCTCACGCACACAACGTGCGTGGCACAGGCGCCCTTGCAATGGATCCGGGGGAGCAGAACTGGATACGAGAATACCACTAGGAATGGGTTCTACTGAACTTGAACAATTTGCTCGAATCGCTCAGATTCGCTTGTCAGCTCTGCATCCTGGTCTTCAGCACCCGCCCCGACCTGCCTTGACTCCGCGAGTTCCACCCTCGGAACCGCTTGGAGCTTTGTCAGGGTGTGGGCGTCTCTCCGATTGCACGCACCCATCATGACCGCTCCCCTGTATCGCCTCGCGGACGCCACTCTCGTTGAACCGCTCGTCCAGGACTTCCAGGCCTGGTGGATGACGGTGGCGCCCATGCCCGCGAGCCTGCATCTGCAGGCCTACCTGCTGCCGCTCCTGAAGGCCTACCTGCAGACGCCGGACTTCCACGCGAAGGCGGCGAAGGATCCGGCGCTCAGCGGCAGCTCGTTCGTGGGCATCGCGCCGGAGCGCGCGGACGAGGTGCGGGCGCTCATGCAGCGGATGACCGCCGCGCAGGAGGACAACATCAAGCTGGCGGAGGCGTTCGACGAGTTCCAGACGCAGTTGTTGGCGGAGGCCAAGGGCCAGTCCCTGGAGCCGCTGTACGCGCGGCTGCCGGAGCCGCTCAAGGGCGTGGTGGAGCTGGTGTACGACTACGTGAACCGCCCGTCGATGCGGGTGCACGAGGGCCTGCTGTACCGGGGGCGCCACTACAAGTCGGACCTCCAGTCGATGCGGATCCGCCGGCTGAAGGCGGACGCGGAGCGCGACTCGCTGCTCACCACGCCGCGCCTGATGGAGGCGGGGCACCTGGACTGGAAGGTGCCCTTCCACGACGAGCGCCTGGACAAGCTGTTCAGCCTGGACCTGGAGCCCAAGCCGCTGGAGTGGATCCGCGACCTGCTGGGCGACGCGGTGAAGTCCGACGCGGACCTGATGCCCCTGCTCACGGAGGCGCCGCAGACCCTTCCGGAGACGTGGAGCGGGCCGGGGCCGCGCATCCGCTACGTGGGCCACGCGTGCGTGCTGGTGGAGTGGAAGGGCACGTCCATCCTCATCGACGCGGTGGTGCCGGTGCGGCCGGAGAAGGTGGGCCCGCTGGAGCGCATGTCCTTCGCGGACCTGCCCCGCCGCATCGACTACGTGATCATCACCCACAGCCACCCGGATCACCTGGACATCGAGACGCTGCTGCGCCTGCGCCACCGCATCGGGACGCTGATGGTGCCGCGCGCCAGCGGCGCCCTGGCCGGTGACTACTCGCCGCGGCTGTTGGGCAAGGCGCTCGGCTTCAAGAACGTGCTGGAGCCCTACTTCTACGAGTCGCTGCCCATCGCGGACGGGGAGATCATCGCCGCGCCGTTCATGGGCGAGCACGGCGACGTGGCCCACGCCAAGACGGCGTGGATCATCCGCACCGGCGAGGAGCGCCTGTTCTTCGCCGCCGACTCCATGTGCGTGGACGAGACGACGTACCGCGACCTGCGAAGCACGGTGGGCGAGCTGCAAACGGTCTTCATGAACACGGAGATCGAAGGCGCCCCGCACACCTGGATGATGGAGGGCTTCTTCCCCAAGAAGCGCGACCGCAAGCTGGAGAAGAACCGCCGCTGCCGCGGCAGCAACTCCACCGAGGGCCTGCGCCTGCTGGAGCTGGTGGGCGCGAAGCGGCTCTTCAACTACGCCATGGGCCTGGAGCCCTGGATGGAGCACATCATCGGACCGGCCGCCACGCCGGAGACGCCCCGCATGAAGGAGTCCGATCTGCTGCTCACCACCGCCCGCGAGCGCGGCCTCCAGGCCGAGCGGCTCCAGGGCGCGCAGCAGGTCCACCTCAAGGGCTGAAAAGCGCACGCGGGCGCGGGGCGGCCTGGCCCGCCCTCCCCTCGTACGTAGGGCTCGACGGGACGAGCCCAACCGGTATGCTCCGGAACATGAGGAATCCCCGGAAAGAAACCCTCACGTTCATCGCGGTGACGCTCGCGGTGAGCTGGACGATGGCCGTGGCGTTCATCGCCGGCGGCGAGAAGTCCGTGTGGTTGATGCGCTGGATGATGTGCGTGCCCGGCATCGTGGGGCTGGCGTGCTCGTGGTTCTTCCGTCGCGAGCCGCCCTCCGCGGTGGGCTTCGCCTTCCCCGGCTGGAAGTGGTGGCTCGTGGGGCTGGCGCTGCCCCTGGCGTACGGCGCCGTCATCGCGCCGCTGGCCTACGCGATCCGCTTCGTGACCGGGGACGCGGCCTTCATCACGTACCAGCCGGAGCTGCTCAAGGGCCCGTTCGGGGTGACGGGCGTGGCGACGGTGCCGGTGATGATCCTCCTGTTCTGGGCGCTGACGATCACGTGGTGGCTGGCCGCGGCCTCCGTGCGCTGGCGCTGGGTGGAGAAGCTGGGCGCGAAGCTGCCCGAGCGCTGGCGCTGGCTGCGCCACGGCCTGTTCGCGCTGGTGTGGTGGCCCGTCGTGGGCTTCGGCGTCCCCAGCGAGCTGGGTGAGGAGGTGGGCTGGCGCGGGACGCTGGCGCGCTGGTGGATGCACCGGCCGGCGCTGGCCGCGGCCATCACCATGCCGGTGTGGGCCGCGTTCCACCTGCCGCTCATCTTCTCCTCCACGCAGCGCGGGCACGTGGGGCAGAACGTGACGTTCCTCCTGTCCATCGCCGTGGCCGCGGTGGTGTTCGCGCAGCTCTACATGGCGTCGCGCTCCATCTGGCCGCCCGCGCTCTTCCACGTGAGCTGGAACCTCATCAACCCGCTGCTCTTCGGCAGCGTCTACAACGGCCGGCCGGGGCTCTTCGGCGGTCAGGTCTGGGTGTTCAACGGCGAGGGCGTCTTCGGGCTGCTGCTCAACGGGCTGGTGGCCGTGTGGCTCTTCCGCCACTGGAGGCGGAGCGCCCGGAGCGCGGAAAGCGCGGTATTGCCGGAGTCCTCCGCGACGCCCGCCTGAGAAGCGATGCGGCCCGCCGAGCGCAGGCTTTTCCGCATGTGACATCCCGGGTGGGCAACAGTTACTCTGCCGCGCGAGATGACCCCTGCCGCCCGGGCCGACATGGAAGCACGTGCCGACCGCGCCCTGCGCCGGGGTGAGCTGGCGGAGGCGTTCGAGCTCTTCGAGCACCTGCTCGCCGCCTTTCCGCGCGAGGAGGCGCTGGCGGCCAAGCTGGCCCACCTGCGCGACAGCCTCCAGCCGGAGGAGCTGCAGCACCTGAAGAACCGCGTGCGCGAGCCCCAGCGCCTCCCGCTGGGCCCGCCCTCGCCCATGCAGGAGGGCGAGCGGCTCTTCACGTTGGGTGACTACGTGGGCGCCGCCGCCGCATACCGCCGGGCGCTCCAGGAGCGCCCCGGCAACGAGCTGGTGCTGGAGCGGCTGGAGGAGCTGTACCGGATGGCCCGCGAGATGCCCGTGCAGTCCCCCACGGACCGGGCCCTCCCCGCGCAGAAGGAGGACCGCCTCCAGGCCCTCCTGGACCGGCTGGCCTCCCGGCGTCGCATCAAGCGCGACTGAGGGGCCGCCCCCGCGTCCCTCCGAGCGCGGATCCGACAGCACCGCTGATTCGTGCGTTGCACCCCCTGGGGGTGGCACCTACTATCCGCACCGACGTTGCTGTCATAGTGTCGCCCGTCCCCACTGACACCCGCGTCCGACTTTCTTCGTTCCTATGGCTCGACCTCTTCGACTTGGCGTCCTCACCGGCGGTGGTGACTGCCCCGGACTCAACGCGCTCATCCGAGGCCTCGTGCGACGGGGTGTGCTCGAGTTCGGCCACTCGTTCGTGGGCATCGAGAACGGCTACATGGGCCTGGTGGAGCCGGAGCTCGTCCGCCCGCTCGGCCTGGAGGACACGCGCGGCATCCTGCCCAAGGGCGGCACCATTCTTGGCACGTCCAACAAGGCGAACCCGTTCTCCTACCCGGTGCGTGAGGGCACGGGCTGGGTGACGCGGGACGTGTCGGATCAGGTCCTGCGCCGCTGCGAGGAGCTGCGGCTGGACGGCCTGGTGGCCATTGGCGGGGACGGCACGCTGTCCATCGCGCACCAGTTGGCGGAGAAGGGGCTGAAGGTCGTCGGGTGTCCGAAGACCATCGACAATGACCTGTCCGGCACGGACCAGACGTTCGGGTTCGACACCGCGCGGCTCATCGTCACGGAGGCGCTGGACCGGCTGCACTCCACCGCGGAGGCGCATGACCGCGTGATGGTGGTGGAGATCATGGGCCGCCACGCGGGCTTCCTCACGCTGGAGAGCGGCATCGCCGGCGGCGCGGACCTCATCCTCATCCCGGAGATTCCGTACCGCGTGGAGTCCCTGCTGGAGACGCTGAAGAAGCGGGCCACGCGGCGGCGCAGCTTCTCCATCATCGCGATTTCGGAGGGCGCGTATCCGGAGGGCGGCGCGCTGTCCGTGCTGGCGGAGGCCGCGGACATCCCGGGCCGGGGCGTGGTGCGGCTGGGCGGCTCCGGCAAGGTGTGCGCGGATCTGCTGGCCAGCCACATCGAGGCGGAGATCCGCGTCACCGTCCTGGGCCACCTGCAGCGCGGCGGCAGCCCGAGCGCGGCGGACCGGGTGCTGGCCACGCGCTACGGGTGCAAGGTGCTGGACCTGGTGCGGGACGGACAGTGGGGGCACATGGTGGCGCTCAGGAACAACGACGTCATCCCCGTGCCGCTGAGTGAGTCTCGCAAGGAGCGCCGCGTGGACGTCCGGGGAGACCTGGTGCGGTTCGCGCGGAGCATGGGCATCGGGTTCGGGGACTGAGGGGAGAGCGCGCACCGCACGCCATGACGCTCGTCGGCCGCCATATCGGTCGCTATCGCATCCTGGAGGAGCTGGGCTCCGGGGGCATGAGCGTCGTGTACAAGGGCCTGGACACGGCCCTGGACCGCGAGGTCGCGGTGAAGGTGCTGCACCCGCACCTGGCCGGCAAGGACGAGTCGCGCCGTCGCCTGGCGCGCGAGGCCCGCGCGGTGGCGAAGCTGCACCACCCCAACATCCTGGAGGTGTTCGACTTCTCCTCGGCGGAGGCGCACGACGCCTTCATCGTCACGGAGTACATCCGGGGCCGCACGCTCAAGACGTACCTGGACGAGGGCCCGCTGGAGCCGCCGGAGCTGGCGGCGATGATCATCCACGAGCTGGCGGCGGCGCTGGCGCACGCGCACGAGGCGGGCGTCATCCACCGCGACCTGAAGCCGGAGAACGTCATGGTGCGCGAGGACGGGGTCCTCAAGCTCATGGACTTCGGCATCGCGCGGCTGCTGGACATCGAGGACCGGATGACGGTGACGGGCGCGCTGGTGGGCTCGCCCGCGCACATGTCGCCGGAGATCATCGAGGGCCTGGAGGCCGGGCCGGAGGCGGACGTCTTCAGCCTGGGGATCATGTTCTACGCGCTGATGACGGGCCGGCTGCCCTTCACGGCGTCGAACACCACGGCGACGTTGAAGCGCATCCTGGACGGGGCGTACGAAGACCCGCGCCGCCGCGTGCCCACGCTGTCGGACGAGCTGGCGGAGATCTGCGCGACGTGCCTCCAGCGCGACCCGGCGCGGCGCTACCCCAACGCGGGGAAGCTGCGCGACGCGCTGGCGGACGCGCTGGCGGGGCTGGGGTTCTCCCGGGTGGGCGAGGAGCTGATCTCGTTCTTCGCGGATCCGCCGTCGTACCAGCGGCTCGCGCGCCAGCGCATCGTCGCGGCGCTGCTGGAGCGCGGGGAGCGGCAGCTCGCGGAGAAGCGGACGCCGCGCGCGCTGGCGTGCCTCAACCACGTGCTGGCGCTGGACGCGACGAATGAACGGGCGCTGGGGTTGCTCAAGGGCATCCAGCGTCAGCAGCGGCGGCGCACGTGGCGCAGGCGTGGCATCCGCGTGGGAATCGGGGCGGGCGTGGCGCTCGCGTTGGGGCTGGGCGGCTGGCAGGTGTCCCGGATGAACGCGAGCGCGCCCGAGACGCCGAAGGCCCCGGGAGCGCAGGTCGCTGCTGGCGCCGCTGCGTCCGCGGGAACGCAGGGCACGGGCGGCACGGCGGCCCCCAACGGCACAGGCCCCCTTCACGGCGGACAGGGCACGGGCGGCCCGGCGGGTTCACCCGGCGGTACGGGCATCCCCAATGGCGCGCAGGGCACGGGTGGCGTAACGGGTTCACCCGACGGTAAGGGCGCCCTTCACGGCGGCACGGGCACGGGCGGCACGGCGGGCTCACCCGACGGTACGGGCGCCGCGCAGGCCCCGGGCTCGCGGCCCACCGGCACGGGGACTCCCGGCCGCGACGCACTCGCGCCTCCCACGGACTCCTCGCCCCGCGTCCCCTCCCCTCCGGAGCGCACGCCCTCGCGCCCCACGGTGGTCGCCAGCCTCGACCCCCAGGACGACTCCAGGCCCGCGCGCGCGGGCAGGATCCCCGTGTCCATCCTCGTGCGCCCCTACGGCTCCATCCGCGTGGACGGCGGCCCCGCCGGCACGCAGCAGCTCGCGCAGCACGACGTGCACCTGTCCCCGGGCCAGCACACCGTCACCGTCTCCTGCGGCTACTGCGAGGACGCCACGGAGACCATCGACGTGAAGCCGGACGGCGAGAACGTCTTCCGCCTGCGCGCCCTGCTGAAGTCCTCGCAGCTCGCCATGGACTACCAGCCGCCGGACGCCACCGTGCGCGTGGGCGACGTGGAGCGCACCGCGCACGACAGCCTCCAGCACCCCTTCGACATCCGCTCCCCCCGCGGCCCCGCCAGCTTCCAGCACCGCGTGGAGGTGGAGATCTCCTCCCCCGGCTACAAGACGGAGAAGCGCGTCGTCCTGCTGGAGCCCGGCAAGCCCACCACCCTGCGCGGGAGACTGGCCCCCGAATGAGCCGTGGCCCGTTGCTCCTCGTCGTCCTCCTGCTGGCCGCCCTGCTCGGCCCCGCGTCCGCGCGCGCCCAGACGCCCATGGGCGCGGATCCGGAGGTCGCCGCGCTGCGCTCGTCATTCGAATACGGCAAATACGCGGAGGTGCTGGAGCGCGCCGGCCAGCGGATCGACCGGGGCGACCTGCCGGAAGAGGACCTGGTGGAGCTGCACAAGCTCGCGGGCCTGTCCGCCTTCAACCTCAACAAGACGGACGAGGCCGAGCGCCACCTGCGCGCCGTGCTCCGGCTGGATCCCGACTTCAGCCTGGACCCCTTCGTCGTCCCGCCCCCGGCCGTCGCCTACTTCGAGGACCTCAAGAACCAGATGTCCGGCGAGCGCGAGTTCCTCCGCCAGGAGCAGCGCCTGCGCCTGGAGCGCGAGAAGGCCGAACAGGAGCGCCGGGAGCAGGAGCGCGTCGCCCTGGAGACGCAGCGCCGCCGCGCGGAGGAGCTGGCCCGCCAGGTCACCGTGCGCACTGTGGAGAAGCGCAACTTCCTGGTCAACTTCGTCCCCTTCGGCGCCGGCCAGTTCCAGCAGGGCCGCAACGGCATGGGCATCGCCATCGCCGCCACCGAGGGCGTGCTGGCCATCACCAGCATCATCGCGTTCTTCGCGTACGACTCGCTCTTCGAGGAGCGGCTCGTCAACCTGGACAACGTGCTGGATGAGGACGGCCGGGCCTCCATCCCCATCCGCTACATCCCCACGGACCGCGCCCGGCAGGCGGACACCTGGCAGTTGCTCAAGCTCGCGTCCGCCACCGGCTTCTACACCGTCTACACCCTGGGCGTGGTGGACGCCGTCTACCACCACGAGGACCAGGTGGTGACCAGCACCACCGTCGAGTCCCGCCCCGAACCGAAGCCCTCTCCCTCCGTCTCCCAGGCCGCGCCGCCGCGCGTGCGGCTGTACTCCACCCGTGGTGGGCTGGGCGCCGGCTTCTCCCTCACGTTCTAGCCCCGAACCAAAGTCCACCCATGGCCAGCCTCACCGTCCGCACCCCCGATGGAAAGGTCCGCACGGTCTCCCTGCTCAAGCGCATCACCAGCCTGGGGCGGGGATCCGACAACGACGTGCCGCTGGAGGACCCAAGCGTCCCCGCCAGCGCCCTGCACGTCACCTTCGACGGCACCCGCTACGAGGTGGGCAGCCTGGGCGCCACCTTCCACGTCAACGGCAAGCGCCGGGACAACCACGCGCTCGCCACCGGCGACGTGGTCAAGGTCGGCGGCACCGAGCTGACCTTCTCCCGCGAGGACGCCCCCCGCGAGCCCGTGCGCCGCGAGGTGCCCGAGCGCGAGGTGTCCCTGCCCTCCGCCGCCACCGCGTCGTCGGATTCACACACGGCGGAGCTGCCCGGCGTGGTGGGCCGGGAGCTGGTGCTGCTCAAGCGGCTGACGGCCTTCAGCGAGCGGCTCTTCGGCAGCTACGACGTGGACCGCATCCTGGAGAGCCTGCTGGACGAGGCGATTGAGGTCACCCGCGCCGACAAGGGCTTCCTCATCCTGATGGAGAGCGGCGAGCCGCGCGTGAAGGCCGCGCGCAACGTGGCCCGGGAGAACATCGAGGACGCGGTGGAGAAGCTGTCCGACTCCATCATCGCCAAGGTGGTGAAGGACCAGAAGGCCATCATCGTCGCGGACGCGCTGGACGCGCCGGAGTTCAAGGCCAGCGAGTCCGTGGTGAACCTCAAGGTCCACTCCGTCATGTGCGTGCCCGTCATGCACAAGGGCGACCTGTTCGGCGTGCTCTACGTGGGCAACGACCGGCTGGTGAACCGCTTCGAGCCCAAGAGCCTGGACATGCTCACCGTGTTCGCGGCGCAGGCGTCCCTGCTCTTGCAGAACGCGCTGCTCGTGAACGACCTGAAGCTCGACAACACGGAGCTGCGCCGCAAGCTGGAGGACCAGCGCTACGGCGACATCGTGGGCGCGTGCCAGGGCATGCGGGACGTGTACAAGCGCATCGACAAGATCGCGCCCACGGACATCTCCGTCCTCATCACCGGCGAGACGGGCACGGGCAAGGAGCTCATCGCCCGGGAGATCCACCGCCGCTCGCCGCGCACCAAGGGCCCGTTCATCACGGTGAACTGCGGCGCCATCCCGGAGAACCTGCTGGAGAGCGAGCTGTTCGGGCACGCCAAGGGCGCCTTCACCGGCGCGGTGGCCACGCGGCCCGGCAAGTTCCAGGCGGCCATCGGCGGCACGCTCTTCCTGGACGAAATCGGCGAGATGCCGCTCCAGCTCCAGGTGAAGCTCTTGCGCGCGCTCCAGGACAAGGTCGTCTACAAGGTCGGCGAGAACCGCGGCGAGCCGGTGGACATCCGCGTGGTGGCCGCGACGAACAAAGTCCTGGAGGAAGAGGTGAAGCGGAACACGTTCCGCGAGGACCTCTACTACCGGCTCAACGTCGTCACCGTGAAGCTGCCGCCCCTGCGCGAGCGCGGCGAGGACGTCATCGTCCTGGGCCGCTTCTTCCTGCAGAAGTACGCGCGCGAGTTCAGCTCCAAGGCGCGCGGCTTCACGCCCGCGGCCGCCGTGTCCATGAAGAAGTACGGCTGGCCGGGCAACATCCGGGAGCTGGAGAACCGCCTGAAGAAGGCGGTGGTGCTGGCGGACAAGCCGCTGCTCGGCGCGGACGACCTGGACCTCAAGCCGGAGAACCTGGAGCCCATCATGCCGCTGCTCCAGGCCAAGGAAGAGTTCCAGAAGCGTTACATCAACGAGGTCCTGGCCCGGAACAACGGCAACCGCACCAAGACGGCCAAGGACCTGGGCGTGGATCCCCGCACCATCTTCCGCCACCTGGAGAAGCTGGAGGCGGAGAAGACGGGCGGTCCGCTTCCTCCCGAGGAGAACGAGGAACTGTTATAGCGTTCCTCCAAGCCACGCCATGCACCGTCACGCGACGCGACAGTCCCGGGGCCTCCTCCAGCCGCTGGTGACGGCCCTGGGGATCGCGGCGCTCGCGACGGGCTCCGGGTGCCTCATCCCCCAGGACGAGGCGCTGCTGGAGAGCGTGCCCCAGTTCAAGAACCGGCCGCCGCGCATCCTGGAGGAGCAGGTGGAGCCCTCCGAGCGCATCCTGCGCGCGTTCGGCGTGGGGAGCTGCACCCAGGACTTCAACGTGGTGGTGGAGGACCTGGACGTGGACGACCGCATCACCGTGGAGTGGTACGTGGACTACAACCCGTCCAACCCCACGGGCTTCTACCGGCAGATCGTCCTCGCCAACACCGGCCAGCCCCGCCGTGACGACCGCGGCACGCTGCGCATGGACCTGCGCTCGGCCAACAACCCGCTGGCCCCGCCGGGCATCCACCTGGTGGAGGCGCTCGTCACCGACCGGCACCTCACCAACCGCCAGCCGGATCCGCCGGACGAGGTGTTCCTCGCGGACGGCGGCGTGGTGAAGAACCCGGGCTTCGTGACCTCGTACTCGTGGGTGGTGAACACCGTGGCGGGGGACTGCCAGTGAGGCGCGCGCTCCGGGCCCTGGCGCTGGCGCTCGGGCTGACCGGGGCCGGGTGCGACTTCCTGAAGGAAGAGCCGCCCCCGGAGCAGTTGGTGTGCCGCTCCGACGCGGAGTGCGCCGCCGGCCAGGTGTGCTTCGTGGACGGCTGCGGCAACCCCGGCGGCGACATCGTCGTGGAGGTGCAGCCCCACCCCAAGGCGGGCCTGCTCGCGCAGGACTTCCCGGTGGACCGGCTGCGGGCGGAGCAGAACCTGGAGCTCTTCAGCCCCGTGCGCCTGGCGGGCACCGTCACGCGCGGCACCACCGCCGCGGCGGACGGCGGCACGGCCCCCCTGCCCTACCGCGCCCCCATCCACCTGCTGGCCACGGGCGACAGCCGCCTCATCCCGGGCGTGGCGCGGCGCTATGAGACGACGCTCACCCCGGACGACGGCGCGTGGGTGCTGCCCGTGGGCAGCGGCAGGTACACCGTGACGCTCACGCCGGTGGACCCGGCCCTGCCGCCCCTGTCGCGCGACGCCGTCGTGGATCCCTCGTCGGGCGGCGCGGTGGCCTTCGACCTGCCCACCGCTTCGCGCGTGGTGACGCTGACGGGGACGCTGGTGCTCCAGGGCTCGAAGCGGGTGGACGCGGACATGGAGGTGCAGGTGCTGGATGAGTCCCTGCGCCCGCTGTCCCAGCGCGCCCGCGTGGCCCGCGATACGGGGGCGTTCCAACTGGTGCTGAGCGCGGAGGACGCCGCGCGCGCCACGGTGCTCCTGCGCGCGACGCCCGTGGACGCCGGGGACCTGGTGCCCTGGAAGACCTTCGTGGTGGTGCCGTCCAGCACCCTCCCCGCCCCGCTGGAGCTGGGCGACCCCGGCGCGCCCGTGCGGGTGGAGGGCCGCGTGCTGGAGATGGACGGCCAGACGCCCATGGCCGGCGCGCGCGTGTCGCTCCAGGGCCGCGTGGCCGGCGGCGGCACCTTCAAGGGCGTGCCGGTGCTGACGGACGCACAGGGGCGCTACCAGCTCACGTCCCCGCCCGGCGTCGCGGAGTCCCCGCTCACGCTGGTCATCGTCCCGCCGCCGGGCTCGCGCTCGCGCCTGACGCCCCAGCAGGTGGCGGTGGCGGCGGTGGACACGGTGCTGCCGGACGTGGCGTGCCCGGCGCGCATGACGGTGGCGGGCAGCGTGAGGAACCCGGAGGGCACCGGCCCCGCGTCGGGCGTGCGCGTCGTGGTGGAGCCGGTGGGGGCCCTGGAGGGCTATCCGCAGCCGCCCCTGGGCTTCGAGTCGCCCCTGACCACCAACAGCGAGGGCAGCTTCTCGCTGGCGCTGGACCCGGGCGAGTACCGGCTGGACTTCTTGCCCGGGGAGAACCTGCCGCGCGTCAGCCGCTTCGTCACCGTGCCGGCCGGCACCTCCGAGTCGGACGTGATGACGCTGGCCGCCTTCACGCTGTCACGGGGCCGTTCGCTGAGCGGCCGCATCACCCTGCCCCCGGACCCGGCCCTGGCGCCGGACGGCATCGCGGCGAACGCGTCCGTGCGCTTCTTCCGCGTGGTGACGGTGGGGGGACGGCCGGAGTCCATCCTGCTCGCGCAGACGGTGTCCGACAGCACCGGGCGCTACTCCACCGTGCTGCCCACGCGCTGAGGCGGCGCGCTACCGGCCGCTGTCCTTGCGGCGCGCGGTGTCGAAGGCGGCGTGCAGCGCGTCCACCGCGCCGCCCACCTCGCCCGCGTACTGCACCGCGTGGATGGTGTAGAGGTCCTGCACCCGCGTGAGGTGGCGGTACACCGAGCGCAGCTCCACGCGCGCCGGATCCCGCGACTCCAGGGCGCACTCGGACTCGGACTTGCGCACGCGCGTCAGCCAGTCCGTGCGGAAGCGCATCCACTCCTGGTCGACCTTGCGGGCGGGGAGGACGTGCACCAGCTTCTCGCGCTCGGACTCCAGGTCCTTCCAGTGCGCGGTCGCGGCGTCCAGGCACTCGCGCACGGTGAGCGGCGGCGTCACCGGCGGGGGCCTGGAGGGCGTCATCGCCGCGACGGAGTGCCCCACGTTCCAGATCAGCCACAGCGAGACCAGCGAGGCCAGCGTGATGTGGACCGCGTACGCGGCGCCACGGTAGCGGCGGAAGCGGGGGTCTTTCTGCGAGTCGGGAGCGGACACGGGGTCCAGGTCTTACGACCCTGGACCCCGGGTGGCAATGCTTCCCTTGCGCGCCGTCCGGAAGGCGAACCCTCCGGGAGGACGCCAACGGCGGGGGACTACTGGCCGGGGGTGCCCACGGCCGGAGCGGCCTGGGGCGCGGCGGCCGGAGCGGCGGCGGGCACCGCGGCGGCGTCACCACCGGCGGCGGCGCGCTTGGCGGAGCTCAGGCGGCCGCGGAACTGCGACAGGTACTGGGTGGCCGGGTACGTGGCCAGCGCGTCGCGCACCGTGTCCGCCGCCTTATCGAACGCGCCCGTCTCCTGGTACGACTGGGCCAGCAGCAGCATGGCGTAGTCACGCGTCTTGGACTTCCTGTCGCCTTCCACGAAGCGGGCCAGCAGCGGCACGGCCTTGTCGTGCTGACGGAGCTGGTTGTAGGCGGTGCCCAGGAAGAAGGACGCATCCAGCGCGTCGGCCTCCTGCGGGTTCATGGCCAGGAAGCGCGACAGGTTCTCCACCACGGCGGGCATCTCGTTCTTGCGGAAGGCGATCTTCCCGCGCTCCAGGGCGGCGTCGCCCGTCTCGCGGCGCAGGATGGCGGCGCGGTCGTTCAGCGCCTGGCGCTCCAGCGAGGACAGCTTCTGCGTGTCCAGCTTCACCAGCGCGTCGATGCCCTTGAGCCGCTCGTCGCCCGGCAGCGTGGTCATCATCTTGTAGACTTCGTTCGCGGCGCGCTGGGCCGTCAGGTGCGCCGTGGTGTCCGCGCGCTGCTTCTCCAACTGCGAGGACAGGTCCGCGACCTGCTTCTCCAGCCGCTCCCGCTCGTTGGTGTTGCTGGAGCTGCGAGCGCCGTTCACCAGCACCGCGCCACCGACCGCCAGCACCGCGAAGAGCGCGTAGGCCACCGCCGAGGAGATCCACTGCCGCTTCTGGAAGTCCTCGTGGCGCTTGCCCACCGCCTTCACCTCCGCGTGGAGGTTCTTCAGCAGGTTGTCCGTCTTGATGACGAGGTTGCGCGACTCGATGACCTCGCGACGGAGCTCGGAGAGTTCCTTCTCGACGTCGGTCTTCGGTTGTTCAGAGGGCATGGACATCTTCCTGGGACCGGAAATGACTTCGGCCGACTCACGCATGCTAGGGGACTCTCCGGGATGAGGGGCGGGTTCTTTTTCCGCTCCCCAACAGGGCCCTTGGTGGCCACCATTCCCCGCAAGTCCCTGCTCCGCGCGCGCTCGCCTGCCCTGGTGTTGGAACTTTCCCAGGCCTCTAGAACGAGGCCATGGGACGGGATGGATTTGGCGGGAACGTATACGTCAGTCCGAGCGCGAACCCACTGCCTCCGTGACTGAAGCTGAAGGGGCCGCGCCACGCCTCCGCGTTCGGAGACTCCACGGGGCCGCGCAGGAACATGAAGCGGTACTCGGCGGTGATGCCCCACTCCGCGGACAGGCGGAGCGTGGCGCCGAGCGAGCCCACCCAGGCCTGGGAGACCTGCTCCTTGAGGGACGAGCCCTCGCGCGTCGAGGAGATGACCGCGGGCCCGGTGAGCACGCCCGCGAAGGGCACCAGCCCCTGCGGCCCCACGTCGAGCACGCCCTGGAAGCGCAGGCCCAGCAGCGCGCCGTAGGACACGGTGCTGACCTTGCGGAAGACGGTGCCGTCAGCCCCGGGCTCGGACAGGCGCAGGTTCTGAGCGGTGCCGAACAGATCGATGCCCACCTCCACCAGGTCCGACACCGCGTAGGCGAACGAGGCCACGCCCAGCGGGCCCCCGGAGGACTCCGGCGCGCGCTCCAGGCCGGCCCCCGGCCCCTTGGCGCCATACCAGGCGTCCTGGAGCGTGCCGTTGGAGGTGAGCCGGTAGCCGGCCTGCACGGTGATGCGGCCCACGCCATCCAGGTCGGTGGGGGCCCGCTCCGCGCCCCAGTCGCCGTCATCCTGGGCGAGGGCGAGGGCGGGCGCGGCGGCGAGGGCGAAGACGAGCGGCAGACGGCGGAGCATCAAGGCGCGGATCCCGGGGCTTTCTGCCGGCACGGGCGCTCGCGGCCCGGTGCTACAGGCGTGTCGCACACCGTAGCCGGGGACCCCGCCGCGTCAATTTTCCGGACCGTCCTCCGCCGTGTCGATCCCGCGCCCTACCATTCGTCGCCATTTCGAACCCGCCGTTCCAGGAGAACTCCCCATGCGCTTCATGATGATCGTCAAGGCCACCCCCGAGAGCGAGACCGGCCGGCTCCCCACCACGGAGGAGCTGACCTCGATGGGCAAGTACAACGAGGAGCTGGTGAAGGCCGGCATCCTGCTCGCGGGTGAGGGGCTGCACTCCAGCTCCAAGGGCGCCCGCGTGACGTACTCCAAGACGGGGACGACGGTGACGGACGGCCCCTTCTCCGAGACGAAGGAGCTGATCGCCGGCTTCTGGATCATCGAGGTGAAGTCGCGCGAGGAGGCCATCGCGTGGGCGCGCCGCGTCCCCTTCCAGGATGGCCAGGTGGAGATCCGCCAGGTGGCCTCCGCGGAGGACTTCGCGCCCAGCGATCCCACGGGCGAACTGCGCGCGCGGGAAGAGGAGCTGCGCGCGCAGGTCGAGGCGAAGGCCAGGGCCTGAGCCGTCAGCGGGCGCGCCGCTCCAGCTCCAGGAGCGGCATCTCCAGCACCACCACCGTGCCGTGTGTGCACGACGGGGTGAAGTCCGCGCGGTCCAATTCGCCCAGCAGCGCGCGCAACTGCGCGTCCGTGAGCGGCGAGGAGGACGCGCGGCGCGCGGCGTGACAGGCCATCACGCGCACGGCCTCCGCCAGGCTCGTCACGTCCAGCGGAGCGCTGCGCGGAGGCAACGCGCGCGACAGGGCCTCCAGGAGCGCGCGCGGGTCCACGCCCTCCAGGCCCGCCGGCACCGACTTGAGCGCGAGCGCCGTGCCGCCGAAGGGCTCCACGTCCACGCCCAGCTTGAGCAGCGCCTCGCGGCCGTCCACCAGCGCCTTCACCGCCGCCAGGGACAGGTCCACCGTGGTGCCGAACAGCGACGGCGGCGGCGCCTTCGCGTCGTCCTCCAGACGGCGCAGGTACGCGGTGAGGCGCGCGCGCTCCAGCGCGGCGTGCGGATCCAGCACCACCAGCGTGCCGCCGGGGCCCTCACAGACATGGAAGCGGCTGCCCAGCAGGCCCATGGGGCGCAGCGCCGCGAAGTAGCCCGGGGGCGGCGCCTCGTTGAGCTGCGGCTGCGCCTCGCCGAAGCCGAGCGACCGGCCCGGCACCTGGGGCGCCTGGAACGGACCGGGGAACGCGCCGCCCTGCGCTCCGCCGTTGGGCGCGAAGTAGGACGGCGTCAGCGGGCGCGCGGGCATGGAGCCTCCCGGAGCGTCCATCGCGGTGGGCAGCGGCGCGCCCCAGGTGGCCTCCTGCGCGCGGGTGAGGAAGCGCTCCACGGCGTGCGCGTAGTGCGCGGCGTCCCGGGGCTGCGGGTTCGCGGCCTGCTCCTCCGGCGATCCCAGCCACGGGGCCGCGCGCAGCACGCGCGAGAGGGCGGCGCTGATCGCGTCCTGCACGCCGCGGGCGTCCGCGAAGCGCACCTCCATCTTCTGCGGGTGCACGTTGACGTCCACCGCGGCGGGCTCCACGTCGATGTGCAGCACCACCACCGGCTGGCGGCCCGCGGGCAGGTAATCCTGGAACGCGCGCTGCACGGTGCTGATGAGGCCGCGGTCGCGGATGTAGCGGCGGTTGACGAAGGTGTAGAGGCCGCGCGCGTTGGGCAGCGTGTACTCCGGCGACGCGAGGTAGCCCGTGACGACGACGCCCAGCCGGCGCTCCTCCACCGGGAACAGGTGCGGAAAGGACGCGGGGCCCAGGGCCGCGGCGATGCGCTCGCGCGGATCATGCTCGCTGGCGGGGCTGGAGAAGAGCTCGTTGCCCTCGTGCGAGGCGAAGAAGCCGACCTCCGGGTGCGCGAGCGCCAGGCGCACCACGGCCTCCTCGCAGTGCTTGAGCTCGGTGGCGCCCTGGCGCATGAACTTGCGGCGCGCGGGCACGTTGAAGAACAGGTCCTCCACGGTGATGACCGTGCCCACGCGGGGCGGCGCGTCCTCCACCGTGGGCGGGCCGCCGCCCTCCACCGTGACCTTCGTGCCCTCGTGCGCGTCCGGCTCCGCGGTGTGCAGCGTGAAGCGGGACACGGAGGCGATGGCGGGGATGGCCTCGCCCCGGAACCCCATGGAGTCGATGTGGAAGAGGTCGTCCAGCTCGCGCAGCTTGCTGGTGGCGTGGCGCTCCAGGCAGAGCGTGGCGTCCTCGCGGCTCATGCCGTGGCCGTCGTCGGAGATGGTGATGCGCCCCACCCCGCCGGCCTCCAGCTCCACGCGCACGGTGCGGGCGCCGGCGTCGAGCGAGTTCTCGCACAGCTCCTTCACCACGGAGGCGGGGCGCTCCACCACCTCACCGGCGGCGATCTTGTTGATGAGCACGTCGCTCAGGCGCGCGATTCGGGACATGGCGATCAGCCACCCTCCGCCACCTGGATGACGTTGTCCAGAACATCACGGGCGCGCTCGGCTGACATTCCTGGACGGCTGGGCTAACACCCGCCCCTGCGAATGGAAGTGATCCGAGCAGGCAAGGACCCGATGCGAATCGCGGTGACAGGCGCCAGTGGCGACTACGGCAGGCTGTTGCTGCCGAGGCTGGAGGCGGACCCCGGCGTGGAGAGCATCCTCGTGCTGGACACGAAGGAGCCCCCGCCCATCAGCAAGGTGGAGTTCCACCGCGTGGACCTCACTCGCTACGACGCGGAAGCGGAGCTGACGGACGCGCTCACCGAGCGCCCCGTGGACGCCCTCTTCCACCTGGCGTTCCTCTTCGGGCCCATCCTCAACGGCCCGCTGGCGCACGAGCTGGAGGTCATCGGCACCATGAACGTGCTGACGGCGGTGGGCCGCGCCCGCCTGCCCCGGCTGGTGGTGCCGTCGCTCACGGTGACGTACGGCGCCCGGGGCAACAACCCGGCGCTCCTGCGCGAGGGCTCGCCGCTGTTCGGCTGTCCGCACAGCCGCTTCGTGAACGACAAGGTGGAGGTCGAGGGACAGGTGCGGGCGTTCCGCGAGCGCAACCCGGACACCCGCACGCTGGTGTTGCGCTTCGCTCCCCTGCTCGGCCCGAGCCTGGACAATCCGGCGACGCGGTTGCTGTCGCACGCGGTGGTGCCCACGCTCCTGGGATTCGACCCGCTCTGGCAGGCCATCCACGAGGAGGACGCGGGCCGGGCGCTACACCTGGCCCTGCGGGCGGAGGCGGCGGGAGAGTTCAACATCGTGGGGCGCGGGGTGTTGCCCCTGTCCGGGCTCATCCGCCAGGCGGGCGCGCAACCGCTCCCCCTGCCGGGGCCGTTGTTTCGTGGAGCACTTCGCGCGCTCGGGGTGGTGGGAGCGGGCACGTTGCCGGTGGCCCTGCTCGACTACATGCATTACTCCTGGGTCGCGGACGGGGAGCGCGCCGAGTCCGCGCTGGGGTTCGTGCCCCTCCACCATGTCAGGGACGCCGCCTCGGCGCTCAGAAGGAGCCAGTCATGACCAAGGGTGTCCTCGGGAATGATCCCTTCCAGCGGGGCGCCGCGCCTCGCACGGGCGAGGTGAAGGACGACGCGGCCCACCCGAAGGCCGCGAAGAAGTCCGCGGCGGCGAAGGGCGCGAAGTCAGCGGGCAAGGCGAAGAGCGCCAGGGGCGGCGCGGCGAAGTCCGGCGCCCGGGCGAAGGCGCCAAAGGGTGGCAAGGCCGCGGAGGCGAAGCAGGGCCCCGCCACGCCGAAGACGCCCGCGGCCAAGGTCCACAAGTTCGAGGCCCGCGCCCACGAACGCGGCGGCGCGAGGCACGAAGAGGACGCGCACGCCTCGGGCCAGCACCCCGCGGGCGAGGACGTGTCGCCCCTGCGCGAGCCCTCCGTACCCGGCCCCGCCGGGCCCCGTGCGTCGCGGCCCCAGGTGCTCGCGGACGAGGTGCGCGGCTCGCGGCCCCAGGAGCGCACCGTGGACCGCGCCCTGACGGAGGCCATCGCCTCGGAGGCGGCGGAGACCGCGGCGAAGACGGCCGTGGATGAGCTGTTCGAGGGCCGCACGGGTCCGGACCGCGACATCGAGCGCGTCCTCGCGACGGAGCTCGTCGCAGAGGTGGCCGAGTCCGCCGTGCGGCAGGTGCTGGACCTGGGCAACGGTGACGCTGGCGAGCGCGAGGTCGCCACCGCCATCGCCACCCAGGTGGCCGAGGCCACCGCGGGCGTCGCCGTGGACGAGGTGATGGATCGCAACGCCTCCAGCCCCGAGGAGCGCGCCCTGGCCTCCGCCGAGGACCGGCCCGGCGAGGCGCGGGGCCTGGACGAGGACGAAGGCGCCGACGAGGTCTGGACCGCCGACGCCTGGCGCCGCGACCCGAAGGACGCGCCGCCGCCCGAGGAGCTCGAGGAGGTCTGGACCGCCGACGCCTGGCGCCGCGACCCGGAGGGCATGGCCGCGCCGGAGGAACCGGACGAGGACGACCGGGTCACCGGCGTCGAGCGCGTCGAGGAGGACGGCGTGCACATCTCCGTCTCCATCATCGAGGGCGCGGCCCCCACGGACGTGGAGCCGGAGGTGGAGCTGCCCGACGAGTCCCACGACGAGCTGCCGCCCAGCCGCCGGCCCCTGTCGCTCGTGAGCGACCCCGGCGAGGCGCCGCTCCCGGACGAAGCGGAGCGGGACGCGCGGGGCTTCGGCCGTCCGGAGGAGCCGGCCGCGCCGTCAGGCTTCGCGGGCCGCGCCGCGGGCATGTTCTCGCTGGCGAAGGAGATCGCCGGCCAGGCGCTCGCGAGCGAAGGCCTGGGCCGCGCCGTGGGCGCCATGCACGGCCTGATGGAGGCCATGCGCACCAGCCTGGGCACCGGCGGCGGCAGCCGGCTGGACGACTACGGCAAGGACGCGGGGCTGGTGGAGAGCCTCCAGCCCGTGCTCGACTTCCTCTACGAGCAGTACTGGCGCGTCTCCGTGGAGGGCGTGGATCAGGTGCCGCGCGGCGCCTCCATCCTCGTCGCCAACCACTCCGGCGCCCTGCCCTACGACGGCCTCGTGATGGCGCAGGCGCTGCTGCGGGAGCGCCCGGATCTGCTCGAGGCCCGCTGGCTGGTGGAGGATCAGGTCTTCCACGCGCCCATGCTGGGCACCCTCTTCAACCGCCTGGGCGCCGTGCGCGCCTCGCCGGAGAACGCGCTGCGGCTGCTCGACGAGCACCGGCCGCTCGTCGTCTTCCCGGAGGGCTACCAGGGCGCGAGCAAGCCGTTCGCGGAGCGCTACCGCCTCAAGCGCTTCGGCCGGGGCGGCTTCGTGAAGCTGGCCCTGCGCACCGGCGCGCCCATCGTCCCGGTGGCCATCGTGGGCGCGGAGGAGACGTCCCCGCTGCTGGGCCGCATCCCCGGTGGCTTCCTCGGGTTCCCGTCGCTGCCGCTCACCGCGCCCGGCCCGCTGCCCGCCAAGTGGACCATCCGCTTCGGCGAGCCCCTCACCATGGAGGGCCTGGCCCCGGAGGCCGCGGACGACCTGGGCGAGGTGCAGCGGCTCACCGAGCGCACCCGCGAGTCCATCCAGAGCATGCTCCAGGCCCTGCTGCGCGAGCGCCGCTCCGTGTTCACGGGCTGAGGGCCCGGCGGGAGGAGCCGGCCGGGGGCGTCAGCCGCAGATGCGGTTGCGCCCCTGGCTCTTCGCCGTGAAGAGGTGCTCGTCCGCCGTGCGCACCAGCTCCGCGGGCTCGCGGTGGTGTGGCTCCAGCGTGGCCACGCCCATGGACAGCGTGACGGGGATGACCTGCTTGTCGAACTCGAAGCGCTGCCGCTCCACCAGCTTGCGCACCTTCTCCGCGAGCTGGCGGGCGCCGGTCAGGTGGATCTCCGGCAGGAGCAGCGCGAACTCCTCGCCGCCGTAGCGGGCGAAGACGTCCTCGCGCCGGATGCGCGTGCGCACCGTGGACGCCAACTGCTTGAGCACCGAGTCCCCGGCCAGGTGCCCGTAGGTGTCGTTCACGTCCTTGAAGTGATCCAGGTCGAACATCACCAGCGACAGCACGCGCTCGTAGCGGCGGCTGCGGGAGACCTCGCGGTCCAACTGCTCGTCGAAGTAGCGGCGGTTGTAGATCTGCGTGAGGCCGTCCATGGTGGTCAGCCGGTAGATCTCGTCGTGGTACGCCGCCTCGATGTTGCCGCCCGCGATGAACTTGAAGATGGTGCGGCCAATCTTCACCAGGTCGCCGTTCTGCAGCGACCGCGCCGACGACGCGATGTCGTCGTTGACGAACGTGCCGTTGGTGGACCCCAGGTCCTCGATGCGCACGCCCTTGGTGGTGTTGGTGATGCGCGCGTGGTTGCGGCTCACCGCCTCCTGATCAATCTGGATGTCCGCCTTGGACGACCGGCCGATCAGCGTCTCCTGACGCGCCAGGTCGTACTTGCGCCCCAGGTCCAGGCCGTAGATGACCACCAGCGCCGCGTCCAGGTTGACGGGGCGCTCGGAGATCTTCGAGATGACGGTGACGACCGTCTCCTTCTGGCCCATGACGCCGCCAAACGTATCACCGCGCAATTCGCGAAAGCGAATTCACGGCCGGCGCGGGTACCCCGCCAGGTCGTAGACGCACTGACACCCCAGCACGTCAGGGCACCCGCACCGTGCGCGCGGCGCTGACGGCGGGTCTCAGCGGCAACCCCAGCGTATCCACCAGGGACGCCACCATCGTCACCTCCGCTCCGGAGCAGGAGGTGGGCAGGGCGAAGGACACCTCGCCCGAGCGCGTGGCCACGTCGATCCGGGCCTGCGCGAGGAAACACTCCACGCCGCCGCCGCTCAGCGTGATCAGCACGCCGCCCTCGTCGCCGTTGGCGGGATTCGCGCCCACCTGGAAGCCGTCCACGCGCAGGCGCAGGGTCGCGCCGCGAGCCACGGTCGCCCCCTCGGACGGCGCCAGCCACGTCACCTGGGGCCGGCCGTAGTTCAGCGTGGACACGGCGCGCACCGACCGGACGAGCGGCTCGGGCGAAAGGCCCCCGGACTCCGCCAGCGAGGAGAGGGTCTGCGAGCGGCCCTCGGACGGCGCCACCGTCAGCGCCTCCACCGCCAGCGACGCGCGCGAGCCCTCCGTGTCGCCCTGGAAGGTGCGGTCCTCCAGGCCCGCGGGAGGCACGGGCAGGCGCACGCCGGTGACGGAGCGGCGGCTGTCCACCCAGACCGTCCAGCGCCGGCCCGCGGCATTGGTGAAGGTCGCGCGTACGAGCGTCGCGCCTGACACGGAGGCGTCCATGCGCCACTCGCGCGGCAGCAGGCCATGCCATGGCAGCACGTCCGGGTTGTAGCGGGCGCCCTCCGGGATGCCGAGGAACGCGTCCGCGAGCGGCACCGGCTGGAGGCCCTCCGGATCGAAGCGGGGCGCGTCCAGCGGGGCCATCACCGCGCTGGTGGCCCGGCCCACGGGCTCCTCGCCGCCCAGCGCTCCGGACGACGCGACCGCGACCAGCCGGTACGCCTGTCCCTCCAGGCCGTGATGGGCCGGCGCCATGCGCACGCGCACGAGGCCCGGCGAGGACAGCAGGGGCTGCGTGTCCGTGTTCGGATCCACCGGGTTGGCGTTGACGGCGGCGCCCAGGCCCAGCGGCACGGTGCCCTGCCCGGGCGCGGTCACCGAGCCCACCACCAGCGCGCGCGCCAGGTAGCTGTCGCGGAAGCGCGGAAGCGGCGGGACGCGCACCACGAACGGGAAGGCCAGCGGCACCTGCTGGAAGTCCAGCGACGTCAGCGGCCCGGCGGGCGGAAGCCGCCCTTCGATGGGCGCGTACAGGGGGAAGCGCACGTCGCGCTGGACGGCGGAGGAGAACCGCCCCGACTGCGGCAGCGCGCGCGCCAGGAGCAGCAACGGATCCGTGCCCGGATCCATCATCCCCGCCGGCAGCTCGCCGGACGGCACCTGCGCGGTGAGGGCCCAGGCGGTGCGCGTGCCACAGGTCCCGGTGCGGGTGGCCGTCTCCGGATCCGTCCCGTCCGCGAGCGCCGCGTCGCACACGCCCGGGATGCCCGGCACCTCCACGGACTCCAGCGGGAGGACGCCCAGCCCGTTCACCCAGACGTTGGCGGGCACCTGGAACGGGCGCGTCACCCCGCCAAGCGACAGGTCCACGCTCCGGTCCGGCCCCTGCACCTGGGCGGAGGCCGAATCCGACAGGAGCCCCGGCACGGACAGCCCCGCCAGGCCCAGGGCCAGCGCGCCGCCGGTCCCCACGGGCGCCAGGTGGGTGAACCGGGCGCGCACCCCGCCCACGCGGTCCGCCGGGTTGCGGCGCAGCGGCAGCCGGAGGTCCCGCGTGCCGTTCACGTCGTAGTTCGCCACGGTGAGGTAGCCGAAGTCCGGGTGGAAGACGGACACCGTCGAGTCGCTCCGGGCCGCCAGCACGGCCACGCCCAGCGCGTCCGTGGACTCGCGCGCCGTCTCGCCGCCCAGCGCGTCCGCCACCACCACCGAGGCCCCCTGGACGGGGTACCCCGTGAGCGCGTCCGTCACCACCACCCGCACCTGCCCCGAGGCCGTGTGCGGCGGCAGCACGGTGACGCGCGCACGGCACGCGACGGAGCCCACCCGGGCCTCCACCGCCTCCTCCTCCGCGCCCGCCGCCTCCAGCGTGAACGTGGCCCCGGCGCCGGTGCCTCCGCCCTTCACGCGCGCCGACACGGCGGCCCAGGTGAGCCCGTCGCGCGGGACGACAGGCTGGCCCGCGACATCGGACACCCAGGCCTCGAAGCGCAGGGCGGCGCCCACGGGCGCGATGACGCGCTCGGGCACCACGTGGCAGGCCGCGACGAGGGACTCCGCAGGGGGCGCTCCACAGGCGCCGTCGCGGCACAGCTCCCCGTCCTCGCAGTCAGCGTCTCCGGTGCAGAGGGCGGGGACGCAGCGGCGGGCATCACAGCGGCAGCCCAGCGCCTGCGACTCACAGCCTGCGATGGCGTTCAGCTCCCCTCGGCGCTGCTCCGAACAGTCGAGGTCCGTCCGGCACGCGGGCTCGCAGCGCGACAGGGCGGTGTTGCAGAAGAACAGCGCCGGGTCCCCGCAGTCCTGATCCACCGTGCAGAAGGCGTCCGCCCTGCCCCCCTGGATGAACGGCGCATCCATGTCGGACATCGCGCAGCCCATGGCGCACGCCAGCAGGCATGCGAGCACGAGGCCGGGGGACCGGACCGGGTGGGGGATGGAACGCATGGGAACTCCGAGGGGGACCGGCCTTGCCCCGACCTTACAGGGGGATGGGCCGCGACGCACCCGCCGATGACACCGGACCGGCGCGCGCTGAACGTCCGGATGCCGGGCGGAACCGGGGCCCCGGGAAAATCGGACGGACGGGCAGGCAAGTGTCGGTTGGCTTCCGTCGCCAGGGGTTCCAGAATCACCGGACGATGGCGCGCGGTGAACCGAAGACCTTGGAGAGCCTGCTGCCCCGGGTGCTGACGCGCCTGGCGGGAGAGTCGGGCCGCGCGTCGTCGCTGATGCCGCTGTGGACCGCCGCGGTGGGAGAGAACATCGCGCGCCACAGCCGGCCGCACCAGTTGGACGGCACCACGCTGATCGTCACCGTGGAGAGCGCCGAGTGGGCCCAGGTCCTCTCCCGCCAGGCCGACTCCCTGCGCGAGCGGTTCAACGAGAAGCTGGGCGCCGGCACCGTGAAGGCGCTCGTCTTCCAACTGGAGTCGCGATGAGGGGCGCGCTCTGGGGCCTGCTGCTCGCGGGCGCGGCCGTCCTCCCCGCCTCCGCCGCGCCGCCGGCCCCGGCGGTGGCCTCCGTCTCCCTCCCCGCCCCGGAGGGCCAGGAGTCTCCGCCCCGCGTGCCAGAGGAGACGCCCCAGGCCCACGAGGCCCGGGCCCGGCTGCACGTGCTGCGCGAGTTCGAGCGGGTGGGCCGCCGCGCCCCCACCAGCGACAAGGCGCTGGAGGCCGCGGCCCGGAGGCTCGCGCGCGAGGCCCTGAGCGAGTTCACCACCGGCGCCCCGGACCTGCGCACGTTGACGGAGGCGGTCAGCGACTCGGGCGCCGCGGATCCGTCCCCCAAGGTGCTGGTCATCCGCGCCTGGGTGCGCGCGCACGCCATCGAGACGTTCCTGGCCCGCACGGACTTCAACGACGAGCGCGTGAGCCACTTCGGCGTGGGCGTGGCCTTCCTGGGCGAGCGCGCCGCGCTGGTGCTGCTCGTCGCGGACCGCAAGGCGGAGGTGCTCCCCTTCCCCCGGACGCTCGCGAAGGCCGGGACGGAGAAGCGCGTGTGCGGCCGGCTCGTGCCGCCGCTGCGCGCCCCGCAGGTCTTCGTCACCCGGCCGGACGGAGAGGTGGAGTCCGTGGCCCTGAGCCGCGCGCCCTCCGGCACCAACGGCTTCTGCGCCCTGGTGGGCTTCGACCTGCCCGGCGGCTACACCGTGGAGGTGGTGGGCCAGGGGAACGCGGGGCCGGAGGTGGCGTCGCTGTTCCTGGTGCAGGTGGGGGCCCGCACCGCGCGCGGCGGACAGGAGTCCCAGCGAGAACCCACCACGCTCTCCGAGGCCCGCGCCGCCCTCTACGAGCGCATCAACACCCTGCGCCGCGCGCACCAGCTCCCGGAGCTCACGCCGGACTTCACGCTGGAGGACGTGGCGCTGCGCTACAGCACGCGCATGGCGACGGAGGGCTTCTTCGCGCACATCGCGCCGGACGGCTCCACGCTCACCCGCCGCCTCCCGGAGGGCACGCGCTACGTGCGCGCCGGGGAGAACCTGGGGCTGGCGGCGGGCCCGCTCGCGGCGCACTTCGGCATCGAGCACAGCCCCGGCCACCGCAAGAACCTGCTGGACCCCGCATTCCGCTTCATGGGCGTGGGCGTGGCGTTCCAGAAGGTGGACGGCCGCGACCAGGCCATCGTCACGGAGGTGTACACCGCGGCCTCGCCCGGCGCGGCGCTCCCGGTGGACCCGGTGTCGGACGTCTACGACGCCCTGGCCCGGCACCGCGCCGCGCTCAAGCTGCCGCCCCTGGTGCGCAGCGAGGCCCTGGAGCAGTTGGCGCGAGGTCACGCCCGCCACGCGCTGTCGCAGGACGAGCCCTCGGCGGGAGACGGAGACCCGTCCCCGCTGCACGAGCGGGTGTTCTCCGCGCTGCCGGACGCGGGCACCGCTTCGGTGGACTTCTTCGTCGTGGGAGACCCGGGCGCCGTCCCGGAGTCGCGCAGCCTGGCCACCGCCACCTACACCCGGGTGGGCGTAGGGCTGGTGCGGGGCAACTCCAAGCGCTTCGGCCAGGGCCAGTACTGGGTGGCCGTCATCTACGCCGCGGTCCCCTGAAGGGGAGGCACCGGCTCCGCGGAGAAACGCCGACGCGGACGCCGGCCACGTCCGGTGTTCCGGGCGTGACCGGTTGCAAGCTCGCGCGGGGCCGGTGGACCGGCCCCATGTCAGACGTCCCGGTTAGACAGGACGGCGCTGCGTGGCGTACGCCTCCAGCCCCATCTGCGGAGGCGCGAGGTTGGCGTACATCGGGCACTTCATGCACGTGAACGACTGCCAGCCGCGACGCACGGCCTCATCGAGGCAGTTGTCGTAGTGGTTGCAGTTCAGGTTTCGATGCGACTCGACGCCTGCCCGCTTCGGGCCGGCTTCGGGATTGATGGTCTGCGGCAGATCGGACGGACACGGCTTCATGGAGCCTCCCCTATGAGCTGTTTCCCCCCCCGAGGTCTGTGAACGAGCAGTGCTACCGACGACAGGTCTGACTGACACACATCGGTCCGGAGTAGCGCTCAACAGCGGCGCAACGTAAGGATTCCCTCCGGAGAGCGCAACGGGTCGACAACCCCGCGGGACGAGCCCGCGGCGGCGGGATCTAGGACTTGTCGGGCCGACTGTCAAACCGACCCCCGCCCACCTGGTGGGGAATGTCGACTGCAAACCTCTCGTTCCGAAGCCGCAAGGCCGCGAAGTGAAAGGAAGAAATCCATGAGTTGGACCGGCTGGGTGGCGGGATGGGTGACGGGGGTGGCGCTGGGGCAGTCCCCGGCGACGCTGGAGGCCGTCCGCCTGCACCGGTCCGACGCGGCGGAGCTCGCCCGGGCGGAGCTCACCGCCTGTGAGCAGGCGAAGTGCCCGGACGCGGGCCGCCTGGGCCTGCTCGCCGGCACCCTGGTCCTTTCGGACGGGGACGCCGCCCAGGCCCGGGACCTGCTCACCCGCCACGCGCCCCCCGCGCCCCTGGAGGCCTTCCACGCCTTCTACCTGGGCCAGGCGCGCTTCTACGCGGGGGACTCCAACGGCGCGGCGAAGGACTTCGAGCGGGCCCTGGAGAAGGCCTCCCCCGCCCTGGCCGTGCGCGCCCGCGCCCGCCTGGGGGAGTCGCTCCTGGACGCACACCGGCCCAGGGACGCGGCCCCGGTGCTGGAGTCCGCGGCGGCGGCGCAGCCCACCCCGGAGCTGCTCTTCCAGCGCGCCCAGGCGCGCGCGGCCACCGGCAACGCGGCGGGCCAGCGGGCGGACCTGAAGACCGTGGCGCTGCGCTTCCCCACCCACCCCTACGCGGACGAGGCGCTGGAGCAACTGGCCGCGCTGAAGCCCGCGGTGAAGCTCACCCTGCCCGAACACCTCCAGCGCGCCCGGGGCTTCCTCTCCGACGACGCGGCGCGGGCCGAGGCGGAGCTCGTCACGGCGGAGAAGCGGGGGCTGGTGAAGGGCGCCCCCGCCCAGGCGCAGGTGGCGCTCCTGCGCGCGCAGGTGCTCTTCGCGCGAGGCAAGCGCGAGGAGGCGGAGAAGGCGCTCGCGGTGGCGCGCAAGGGGCCGCCGGCCATCGCCGCGGAGGCCGCGCTGGTGGTGGCGCGCCGGGCGCTGCGCTCGGATGACAACGAGAAGGCCCGCAAGCTGATGGCGGCGCTGGACAAGGCCTATCCCTCCCAGGCGGCCGGCGAGGAGGGCGCGTTCTTCGCCGCGTGGCTGGACCTGCAGGGCGGCCGCTTCGAGGACGCGGCGAAGTCCTTCGCGGACTACGAGAAGCGCTACAAGGGCTCGCGCCGCCGCGATGAGGCGATGTGGTTCCGCGCCCTCTCGCACATCCGGCTGGAGCAGCACGCGAAGGCGCGCCAGGCGCTGGACGACCTGGTGACGGCCTATCCGAAGACGAGCCTGGCGCCGCAGGCGCGCTACTGGATGGCGCGCACGGAGGAGCTGGGCGGCGGCAAGCCGGCGACGGTGGGGCCCGCCTACGAGGCCGTCATCAGCGCGGCGCCCGCGTCGTTCTACGCGCTGCTCGCCACGGAGCGGCTGCACGAGCTGGGACGCACGCCGCCCGCGGCCTTCCCGCAGCCTCCGAAGCAGCTCACCCTCCCCCGCCCGCCGGAGCTGGAGCTGGCGGTGGCGCTGACGCGCGCGGGCCTCTTCCGCGACGCCGCGGACGAGGTGCAGTCGCGCGTGTCGGGCCTGCGCGGCCCGGACCAGGCGCTGCCGTTCGCGCACGCGCTCCTGCAGCTTGGCGAGTTCGGCCACGCGCACGTCGTGGCGGCGCGCTACCTGTGGGGCCGGGCCTTCGGGGCGAAGGCGCCGGACGCGCTGGCCGCGTTCTACCCGCGCGCGTTCGCCCAGGCGGTGGAGACGGAGGCCACACGGCAGGCGCTGGATCCGTTCCTCGTGTGGGCCATCATGCGGCGGGAGAGCGCCTTCCGGCCGGAGGTCATGAGCGCGGCGGACGCGCGAGGCCTCATGCAGATCATCCCGCCTACCGCGACGGAGATCGCCCAGAAGATGGCGGAGCCCGCGCCCGCGCCCGCGGACCTGTTCGCCCCGGAGCGCAACATCCGCTACGGCGCGTGGTACCTGGCGCAACTGATGAAGCGCTTCGCGCACCCCGCGCTCGCGGCGGCGGCCTACAACGCGGGCCCCAAGGCGGCGGTGCGCTGGACGCAGGAGCGCGGCGGCATGCCCCTGGACCTGTTCGTGGAGTCCATCCCGTACCGGGAGACGCGCGGCTACGTGAAGCAGGTGGTGGCGGACCTGTACCTCTACCACCGCTTCTACGAGAAGGACGGCACCCAGGCCCGGCTGGCCCTGACGGTGCCCGCCCCCAGCACGGACGGCGTCAGCTTCTGACGCAGCCCTGACGGCTCAGGCGCCGCGCGTAGCCCGGCGGCGCTCGATCTCCTGCTCCAGCGACTGCACGACCTCCGACAGCGGCATGCTGCTGGAGTCCACGTGCACCGCGTCCTCGGCGGGCTTCAGCGGCGCCACCTCGCGGCCGGAGTCCGCGGCGTCGCGGCGCGTCTGATCCTGGAGGACGCCCTCCAGGCTGCTGTCCACGCCCTTCTGGAACAGCTCCTCGAAGCGGCGGCGCGCGCGCACCTCCGGGTTCGCCTGGAGGAAGAACTTCACGTCCGCGTCCGGGAACACCACCGTGCCGATGTCGCGGCCCTCCAGGATGGCGCCCGACGCCGCCTCCAGCGCCAGCCGCCGCTGGAGCGCGAGCAGCCCCGCGCGCACCACCGGCCGCCCGGACACCTGCGACGCCCCCATGGAGATGGGCGGCGTGCGGATCTCCGACGACACGTCCTCGCCGCCCAGGAAGACGTGGTTCTCCTCGCCCACCACCTGGAAGTGGATGCGCACGCGCCCGAGCAGCTCGCCCAGCTTCGCGTCGTCGTCGAACGCGATGCCCTCGCGCGAGGCCATCAGCGCCACGCAGCGGTAGATGGCGCCGGTGTCCACCAGCGCGAAGCCCAGCCGCCGCGCGAGCAGCTTGGACACGGAGGACTTGCCCGCCCCGGCCGGCCCGTCGATGGCGACGATGAACGGACGCGCGCTCATGACAGGACCTCCTTCAGCGCGGCCACGCAGCGCGCGTTCTCCTGGGGCGTGCCCACGGAGATGCGCAGGCAGTTCGGGTGGCCGTTGCCCGCCATGGGCCGCACGATGACGCCCCGGCGCAGGAGCTGCTCGTACACCTCGCCGGACGGACGGTGGCAGTCCACGAAGACGAAGTTCGCGTGGCTGTCCGTCAGCGTGAGCCCCAGCTTCGGCAGCTCCTCCGCGTAGAAGCGCAGGCCCTGGCGGTTGTTCTCCCGCGTGCGCTGCACGTGCTCCGTATCCTCCAGCGCGGCCATGCCCGCCGCCTGCGCCACGGTCGTCAGGTTGAACGGCATGCGCGTGCGGTGCACGTAGCCCGCGAGCTTCGCGTCCATCACGGCCGAGCCCAGCCGGATGCCGGCCAGCCCGTGGATCTTGCTGAAGGTGCGCAGCCCCACCAGGTTCGGGTGCGCGTGGAACAGCTCCACGGCGCTCGCGTAGTCGGGCCAGTCGACGAACTCCGCGTAGGCCTCGTCGTGGACCACGAGCACGTCCTTCGGCACCGCCGCCAGGAACGCCTCCAGGTCCTTGCGCCCGAACGTGGTGCCCGTGGGGTTGTCCGGGTTGGCCAGGAACACCATGCGCGTGCGCGGCGTGACGGCGCGGGCCATGGCCTCCAGGTCGTAGCGGAAGCCCTCGCGCATGGGCACCTCCACGAACGCGCGGCCGTGCGCCTGCGCGGAGATGCGGTACGCGGGGAACGAGCCCTTGCACAGGAGGATCTCCTCCTCGGGCGTCGTGAACGTGCGCATCAACAGCTCGATGAGCTCGTTGGAGCCGCTGCCCAGCACGACCTCCTCCGGCTTCACGCCCAGGTGCGCGGCGAGCTTGCGCACCAGGTGGAAGCTGGTGGCGTCCGGGTAGAGGTTCACCTGGGCCGCGGCGTTGCGCATGGCCTCCACCGCGCGGGGCGACGGGCCCAGCGGGTTCTCGTTGGAGGCCAGCTTGATGACGCCCTTGAGGCCGTACTCCCGCTCCGTCTCCTCGATGGGCTTGCCCGGGACGTAGGCCTTGAGCGTCTCGACGTAGGGAGGGACGAGCGGTCGCATGCGGTGGGAACCCTCTACTTGCCGGAGAACATGCCGAGCGCGCGGAACTTGTCGTAGCGGTCGCGCACCAGCGCGTCCGGCGACAGCTCCGCCAACTGGCCCAGGTGCCTGCGCAGCGTCTTGCCCAGCGCCTCCGCCGCCTTGGCCGGGTCGCGGTGCGCGCCGCCCGGGGGCTCCGGAATCACCTCGTCGATGATCTTCATCTCCAGCAGGTCCTGCGCCGTGGGGCGCATCGCGTCCGCGGCCTTGTCCGCCTTGGTCGCGTCGCGGAAGAGGATGGAGGCGCAGCCCTCCGGGGAGATGACGGAGTAGACGCTGTTCTGGAACATCAGCACGCGGTTGCCCACGCCGATGGCCAGCGCGCCGCCGGAGCCGCCCTCGCCCACCACGGTGGAGATGATGGGCACGCGCAGCCGGCTCATGACCTCCAGGTTGATGGCGATGGCCTCCGCCTGGCCGCGCTCCTCCGCGCCGATGCCCGGGTACGCGCCCGGCGTGTCCACGAAGGTGAGGATGGGCTTCTCCATCCGCTCGGCCAGCTCCATCAGCCGGCGCGCCTTGCGGTAGCCCTCCGGGCGCGGCATGCCGAAGTTGCGCGCCATGTTCTCCTTGGTGTTGCGCCCCTTCTGGTGCCCGATGAGCATCACCGTCTTGCCGTCGAAGCGCGCGAAGCCGCCGACGATGGACGGGTCCTCTCCGAAGTGCCGGTCGCCGCACATCTCGAAGAAGTCCGTGAAGAGGTGGTGGACGTAGTCCAGGAAGTACGGGCGCGCGCTGTGGCGCGACAACTGCACCACCTGCCAGCGGGTCAGGTCGCTGAAGATCTCCGTCTGGAGCTTCTTCGCCTTCTTCTCCAGCTTGGAGATTTCAGAGGAGAAATCCACGGTGCCGCTGGTGGAGAGGGCCTTCAGCTCCTCGATCTTCTTCTCCAGCTCGATGAGCGGGCGCTCGAAGTCGAGCGCGTAGCCAATGCCGGTTGCCATGGCGCCGAACTAGCACCAGGGTTCAGGCCAATCAACGCGCAAGCGGTTACGCACCCCCTGGAATGTCCGGGGAGACCGCCCGTCTGGAGCAACATGGTCCTCGCCCTGTCCCTGCTGGCCCTGACGCTGTCCGCCGCCCCGGCCGCGCCCCCTTCCGGCCGGGCCCTCAACACGCAGGGGTTCCGGCTGTACCAGTCCGGCCGCTATCCAGAGGCCCTGGAGAAGTTCCAGGCCGCTGCCCGGGCCACCCCGGACTACGCCCTGGCCCACTACAACGCCGCCGCCACCCTGGGCGTCCTGCGCAAGCAGGGCAAGGTGTGCGAGTACAGCGCCCACCGCGACGCCATCATGGAGGAACTGGCCACCGCCGTGCGCCTGGACGCGCGCCGCCTCCAGCGGGCGAAGGAGGACCGGGACCTGGACGTCATCCGGGACACACTCGGCTGGCAGAAGCTGCTGGGCCGCACGCCCGAAAAGGAGGCCGACGTGCCGGCCCTCCTCCGGGCGGTGTCCTGGTACGGCCCGGGCGTGGGCGTCTACGGCACCATCCGGGCCCTGAAGTTCCAGGGCGGGGGCCGCGTGGAGCTCTGGAAGCGGGAGGTGGGCGACTCCGGCGCGCCCCGCGAGTCCCGGACCCCGGGCACGTACACCGTCCGGGGCCGCACGGTGGAGGTGAAGCTCCCCAACGCCGCGCCCGTCACCGGCACGCTCAGCACCACGGGCGCCCTCACCTTCCCGGAGCCCCTGGGCGCCTTCACCGACAGCCCCTCGGAGTGCGACGCCTGAGGCGGGCGCCGTGAAGTGACGCCCGGTGCACGCCTACCCGCGTCCACGGGACAGCGCCCTGGCGCGCCTGCCTGCCGGTGCCCACCTTCCTGCCGCAAGCCGAGGGGGAAAGCCGTGCACCGACTCAACGCCAGACACTGGGGGCTGGTCGCCATCGTCGCGGTCGCGCCCGTCATCCTCGCCTTCGTGCTGGGAGCCCTGGCGCCCCCGCTGCTGGAGCCAGTGCTGGGCACCCCGGTGGGCGGGCTGAGCTGGGGGCTGGCCACGGTGCTGGGGCTCGTGGGCGGCGCCCTCTTCGCGCGCATCCTCGCGGCCCTGCAGCGCCCGCGCATCCAGGCGTCGCCGGTGCTGCGCGTGCTGGGCACGGCGGGCGGCGCCGGCCTGGTGGTGACCCTGTGCATCGTGCCGGCGGTGGCGCTGATGCTGCTGGGGCCGGGCTGGGTGCTCCATCAGCACCTGGAGGTGCCGGCGGCCCCGGCGGTGCGCTCACTGGAGGCGACCGCCGTGGACCTGCTGGGCCAGGTGCGCCGGGCGGATCCCCACCGGCTGCCCCTGTCCCTGCTCCTGCCGGGCCCCCACTGAAGGAGCCCGGCGCGGCGGAAGGCTCAGGCCGCCTTGATCTTCGCCGGCGGCGCGGACAGCGCGTACCAGGCGGTGCGGAACGCCTTCAGCTCGCGCAGCCCCGCGGGGTGACGGCCCAGCGCGGGCGCCATCGTCACGGGCAGGCCGATCTTCTTCTCCATGGCCTTGGCCGCGTTCAGCTCCAGCTTGCGGCGGTTCTCGCACTTCTCGCAGGTGGACTTGGGGCCCACGCGGTTGACGAGCACCCGCTCCACCTGGAGCTTCTTCTCCTTGAGGTACTCCACCAGCCGCTCCGTGCGGGACGACGCCAGGTCCTCGCCGCGCGTGACGACCACGAAGCGCGACTCGCTGGGGGACGCCAGCGCGTCCTCGAAGCGCTTCACGTGCTTGAGCATCGCGGCGAAGTCATCCGCCAGCTCGCCCAGGCCCTTGGCGCGGTGCTTGTTGAGGATGCCGTGCAGCGCGCCCAGCCACGTCTTTGCTGTATCCGCCAGCTCCACCACGCGGACGTTGGTCACCTGCGGCGACGAGTCCACCACGATGCGCTTGAAGCGCTCCTGCACCAGCGCGTCCGTCAGCACGGACATGGCCGCCAGCTCGTCGATGCCCGGGGGCGCGCACTCCAGCAGGTTGCGCAGGTAGAGCAGGTCCGCCGGCACGTCGTTGCCCGCCTTGGGCGCGCCCTCGAAGGCCTTCTCCGCCTTCTCCTTCAGCCGCTTGCGCAGGGCGTTGAACCAGCCCGCCATGTCCAGCTCGCGCGCGTACAGGCCCTTGGTGCCCTTCACCTGGGTCTCGGTGTCGGTGAGCCGGCTCTGGAGCACGTCCGACAGGGAGTGCGCGGGGTCCGTGGAGATGAGGAGCACCGGCCCCTCCTTCTCCGTCAGCGTCACCGCCGCGGCGGCCGCGCAGGAGGACTTGCCCACCCCGCCCTGCCCCACGAAGAAGATGAGCCGCGTGGGCGGCAGCGGAGGCGCCGCGATGGGAGGCATGGACGGGGCGCGCACCAGCGCCGGAGGCCCTTCGGCCGCGCTGAACTCCAGCGCCTTGGTCTCCTTGCCCGCCGCCCACTCCTTGGCGAACTCCTTCAGCCCGTCCAGCCCCCGGGGCGCCACCTCGCGGCGGCCCAGCAGGTTCACGGGCACGGTCTTGTCCAGCGCCTGGTACTTGCGCACGTGCGGCGCCTGCAGGCCCCGGCGGCCCTGGCACGCGGGGCAACCCTCGTGGTCCTCCACCTGGTTGACCACCACCTCCGTCACCGGCAGCCCGCGCTCGCGAAGCTGGGTGAAGTACATGCGCGTCTGCGCCTCCGGCACCGGCTCCGCCAGCGCCACCAGGTGGAAGGCCGTGCGCGCCGGATCCTTCAGGAGCGCCAGCAGCTTCTCCGCCTTCTGGCCCACCTGCTCCAGGAAGCCGCCCGAGCCCTCCGCCGCCGCGGCGGCCGCCGCCTTCTTGCCCTTGCCGCTGGGGGCCGGGGCGGCGCGGTCCTGGCCCGCCTTCACGAAGCCCAGGAACTTGCGCAACTGCGCCGGCATGTCGAACAGGCGCAGCGTGTGGCTGGTGGGCGCCGTGTCCACCACGATGCGGTCGTAGTCACCCGACTCCAGCAGGTCCACCACGTGGAAGAGCGCCACCAGCTCCTCCAGCCCCGGCACCGCCTGCTGGTAGAGCTTGCCCAGCTCCTCTTCTGACAGGTGCGTCCCCTTCACCGCCGCCTTCGCCAGCGCCGGCAGGTAGTCCGCCAGGAACGGCTTGAGCAGCGCGGGCGGGTTCAGCTCCGCGCCGAAGAGGCCGCCCTCGCCCTTGCCCGCCTGGAGCCTGGTGGGCTTCGCCGGCAGCTTCTTCTTCACGAGGTCCGACAGGGACTGGACCGGATCCAACGAGACGACCAGCACCCGGTGCTTGGGCGCTTCTTCGGAGAGCCTCACCGCGTACGCTGCCGCGAGCGTGGTCTTGCCGACCCCGCCCTTGCCGCCGAAGAAGTGAAGAACTCGCGCGTCGCTCATTGCGTTGTGGCCTTCCTTGTGCCCCCCCGGCGGCACCCCAGATGACTCACGTCGGACGACCGCACCATGGGGGGCGGACGTGGCCCGAAATGAAACGTCCCGGCCGGGCCCTCACCAACGGGTGGGAGAGGCTCGGAGGATCCCCCGTCCAGGGGGGAAAAGTCAAGAATTGACAGGGGTTTTCGAGACCTCCCCCGCCCGTTTAAACCGGCTTGGGGAGGCCCCGTGCGCGCTCTCCTGGAGCCCGGCCAAGGGCCCGGAATCCGGGCCTTCTTGCCTACCCGTCAGGTCAGCGGCGAGCGGCGGACGGGCCCGGACGGGGCGCGGATCAGCGGGTGAGGAAGCTGCTGGCGCTCATGGGGCCGTCGTTGCCCTGGCCCCCCAGGGGACTGCCGCCGCCCGGGGTGCCCTGCGCCCGGTTCTCCGCCGCGTAGCGGTTGAGCTTGTTGTAGAGCGTCTTCTCGCTCACCCCCAGCACCTCCGCCGTGCGGGCCTTGTTGTTCCCGTTGCGCTGGAGGCTGCCCAGGATGTACTCGCGCTCCACGGCGTCCAGGCTCAGGCCGAACGGCAGCTTGAACGTGTGGCGCTCCGGGCTCTTGCCGGCCATGTCGGGCGGCAGGTGCTCGCGGGTGATGAGCTCCCCGTCGCAGAGGATGACGGCGCGCTCCACGGCGTTGCGCAGCTCGCGGATGTTGCCCGGCCAGTCGTAGTTCTTGAGGACCTCCATGGCGTCCGGGTGCACGCCGGAGACGCGCTTGGCGGAGTCCCCGCGGAACTTGTCCACGAAGTGCTGGACCAGGATGGGCACGTCGTCCCGGCGCTCGCGCAGGGGCGGCAGGTGCAACTGGAACACGTTGAGGCGGAAGTAGAGGTCCTCGCGGAAGCGCTGGTTCTTGATCTCCTGCTTCAGGTCGCGGTTCGTGGCGGACAGCACGCGCACGTCCACCTCGATCTCCACCTTGCCGCCCAGCCGGCGCAGGCGCCCTTCCTCCAGCACTCGCAGCAGCTTGGCCTGCAGGTCGATGGGGATCTCACCCAACTCGTCCAGGAAGAGCGTGCCGCCGTGGGCCATCTCGAACACGCCCGGGCGGCGCTGATCCGCGCCGGTGAAGGCGCCGCGCTCGTGGCCGAAGAGCTCGGATTCAATCAGCGTCGCGGGGATGGACGCGCAGTTGATGGCGATGAAGGGCTTGTCGCGGCGCAGGGACAGGTTGTGCACCGTGCGGGCCACCACCTCCTTGCCCGTGCCGGACTCGCCGCTGATGGAGACGCTGGCCTTGGAGGGGGCCACCTTCTCGATCATCTCGATGACCTTGCGCATCCCGGTGGAGCCGGCGATGAGGTCCGTGGAGCCCAGTTGCTTGAGGCGCCGGCGCAGCGTCTGCACCTCGCGCATCGTCTCCTTCTTCTCCAGCGCGCGGTCGATGCAGACCTTGAGCCGCGCGGTGTCCAGCGGCTTCACGATGAAGTCGTACGCGCCCTCGCGGATGGACTCCACGGCGGTGTCGATGGTGCCGCGGCCGGTGAGGAACACCACCGGGCAGTCCGGCAGCTCGTCGCGCAGGTTGCGCAACAGCCACAGGCCGTCCGTCTCCGGCATGGCGAGGTCCGACAGGACGACGTCGGGCCGGAACTCACCGGCCTTGCGGAGGGCGTCATGCCCGTCGAACGCGGTCTCGACCTTGTGACCCCAGGCGGACAACATCTCCGCCAGGGCCTCGCAGGTCTCACGTTCGTCATCCACGGCCAGGATTCGTGCGCTGCCCAAGGTGAAAACCTCCACTGCGATGAAGCGTGATGAAACCGGATGGAAGACCGACCGCGCCCAGGAGGGGGAAGCTCAGGCGCGCGGGAACACGAGGCGGCACGTCCCCGCCTCCACGAAGAATTCGATGCCAAGCTGGGCCGCGCGGAGCGTCAGCGCGGCCACGGTGTCCGTCGCCCGCTCGGGCGCCGGGGAGCCGTCCGTCACCTCCAGCACCGCGCTCGCGCCCTCGCCGCGGACCGAGACGACGACGGTGGCGCCGGACTCCGCGCGCTGGAAGGCGCGCATCAGCACCTGCACCAGGAAGAACCCCAGCTCGGTGGTGTCCTCCAGGTGGGCCTGCACGTCCGGCTCGATGGAGCGCTGGACCTGGAGGCGGCGCCGGCGGCTCTCATGCCCCAGCACGTCCAGGGCCTTGCCGGTGGCGTCCGACAGCGGCGCGTCCCCGGAGGGGCCCGCCCCGCGAAACACGATGAAGTCCGAGAAGAGCTTGAGCAGGCCGTCCACGCGAGCGATCTGCTCGCGCATCGCCTTGAGGTTCTTCTCCTGCGTGGCCGGCACCTGGCCGGACTCTCCCTTGAGCTTCTCGGAGAGCACTTCGAGATGGATGGCCAGCGCGTTGAGCGGGTTGCGCACGTCGTGCAGCAAGCTGTCCATCAAGGGCGGAACCGCGTCGTAGCGGGCCGCGCCCACCACCGGGTCCGACACTTCCTGGACAGAAGGCACACTGCTGGCCATGAGAGATGAGTTAACCACCTGGAACTCCTGGGAATTTCCGTCGCCCCACCCCCGCCGCCGCCCTACCGAGGCCAGGATTTAGGGAGCACCCCTGGGATCGTCAACCCTGGGTCGGTAATTCTTGCCGGAGTTCTAAAATTCCCGTGTCGGAACAGCCACTTAGGAGCACTCACAAGTGTCATTCAACGAACGGGAACCCCACCCGGGGAGAACCGCGCGTCCAGGGATTGTACATCCCCGGACAGCGCGTCCACCCTCAGGTCCCGGTTGCGGGCGAGGGCGGCTGCGCGGCGGCGCCCAGGCCCACGAGCTGGAGGCCCAGGCGGGCCGCGTACTCGAAGATGCGGGGGTCCCGGTAGAACTCACCGAAGACGATGCGGGTGCAGCCGCTGTTGGCGATCAGCTTGAAGCACGGCCAGCAGGGGCTGGCGGTGGTGTAGATGGTCGCCCCGTCGATGCCGACGCCGTTCTTGGCGGCCTGGATGATGGCGTTGGCCTCCGCGTGGACGGTGGCCACGCAGTGGCCGTTCTCCATCATGTGGCCCACTTCATCGCAGTGGGGCAGGCCGCGGATGGCGCCGTTGTAGCCGGTGGACAGGATGGTCTTGTCCCGCACCAGCACCGCGCCCACGTGCTTGCGGTCGCAGGTGGCGCGCGTGGCCACCTGCAGGGCGATGTCCATGAAGTACTGATCCCAATTGCCCCGAGCGGACATGCGCGTGAACCCTCCAGCGAAAGAGCCCGCAGCTCTAACGCTGGATCAGGCCCGCACCAACTTCTCGGTCCGGGGCTGTGGGCTCAGCGACTGGCGGTCTTCTGGGGCCCCGCGCCGTCCGCGTCCGGGGAGCGCTCCAGCAGCCGGCCGAAGCCCTTCGCCTGGAGGAAGCCGCGCACCTTGGCGCTGGGCGCGGCGAACGTCTCGCCGGGCATGGGCACGTCGAAGCTGAAGTTCTGGGCGTCGACCTCGAAGTCCACCTTCGCGGTGCGGTAGCCCTCCACGATGGCCAACAGCCGCCCCGTCTCCAGGCTGAAGATGCCGCCGCCGGAGGCCCCGTAGCCGATGGGCGCGTCCGTCTTCAGCATGCGCGGGTGCTTCGTCTCCTTGTCCCACTCCACCTGGGACACCATGCCGCCGGAGATGGACAGCGCGCGGCCGTACGGGGACGCCGCCACCACCACGTCCTCGCCCGGCTCCGGCTCGTCGTCCGCGGCCAGCTCCGCCACGGGCCACGTCACGCCCGTCACGCGCAGGAGCGCCAGGTCCAGGTCCGGCACCTGGCCCATGGCCACCACCTCCGCGGGGTACTCGTGCGTCTCCGCGCGCCGGTCCAGCACGACCTTGAGCACGGGGTCCTCCAGGTCGCCCTGCTCCACCGCGTGCGCGTTGGTGAGCACGTAGCTGACGGGCCCGGCCCCACCGGCCTCCGTGCCGATGACGACGCCCGACGCCGAGCGGCGCACCTTGCCGTCCTCCGTCGTCACCAGCCGCACGTTGAGCGGGAGGATGCGGCGCACCATCGCCTTGCGCGTGGGCTGCGGCGTGGGCTCGGGGCGGGCCAGCGCCCGCTCCACCCGGAGCGGAGCCTGCGTGTGCGCCGCGACCGGAGTGTCCGAGGAGGACTGCGACGGGGCACTGGCGCACGACACGAGGGCCCACAGGAGGGGGGTGCCCAACAGCAACCGGTTCATCAACACTCCAGGCGCAAGGAGGAGGGGACGAGAAGACGACGACACACGCACCAACTCGGTGTGAGGTCCCATCATCCCGAGCCCGGGCCTGGAATGAAAAGCAGGCGGGCAGGCATCGGCTTACCGGATGCCTGCCCTCCCCCGCCCGTCAGGTGTAGCGCTGGCGCATCAGGAACAGGATGGCGTCCTTCGCGCAGAACTCGCAGTAGCCGTAGCGCTCGGCCATCGTCTTGAGCGTGTCCTGCACCTGGGACTGCTCGCGCGCGGTGAGCTGGTTGCGGTCCTCGGAGAGGTACTTGAGGACGTTCTCCTTGTTCTTGCGCAGCACGCGCTTGCGCTCCTCGAAGTAATGGTCGCGCAGGCGCTTGAACATGTCCGGGAAGATGCGCGGGTAGTCCATGGCGCCGTCCGGGTTGTCCAGCCGGTGCGCGCCGATGCTCGCGATGAGCCCGCGGCGGAAGTCCGCGGGGGCCTCGCCCTGCGGCATCACGATGGCCTCCACCTCCGCCATGCGCGCCTCGTCCGGCTTCTCCATCTCCCCCGTCACGCGGTTGCGCATCTTCTCCCCGCGCACCCAGTGGCTGACGCCCTGGATGTAGCGCTCCACCAGCTCGCGGTACTGGCCCTCCGACACCAGGCCCATGGAGTCGCGCACCTCCGAGTCCACGCGGTCCAGGTACTCGCCCTCCACCACGCGCACGAAGGTCTCGTGGTCGTGGTAGCCGTCCATCACCTCCTGGAGGAGGAACTCGTAGACGCTCTTGTCCTTGCAGAGCGCGTGCAGCTCCTCCAGCACCGCCAGCGCGTGGAGGCACTTGTAGTCCGGGTTCTGCGCGGCGTTGAAGAGGGCCGTCTTGATCTCCCGCGCGCTCGCGCCGGAGCGCCCCTCGTAGTTGGGGTACGCGTCGGACTCCTCGTACATCTCCTCGCGCAGCTTGAGCAGCTCCTTGGTGTTCGCGGAGGACAGGCGCGCGGGCACCCCGGCCTCCTGGTACAGGTGCAGCTTCTCCACCGGGGCCACCTGGTCCACCAGCGGCTTCACGTTGGCCGGGTAGCGCTCCGGGATGGGCTTCTTCAGGCGCGTGAGCACCGCCCACATCGCGGCCACCTCCGTGGCGTGCGGCGCCACGTGCTTGCCCACGGAGGTCGCGGTGATCTGCGCGTCGTAGATCTCCTGCTCGACCTTGTAGCGGCGCAGGTACGGCACGCGCACCAGCTCGATGCGGCCCTTGAACGACGCGAAGTCCGGCAGCTCCTTGAAGGCCCCCAGGTGCTTCTCGTTGGAGGACGCGATGAGCACCTCGTCCAACTGGAGCACGAAGGGCTCCAGGGGCACCTCGCCCGTCTCGCTGAAGCCCAGCAGGTACTTGAAGGCCTCCAGCGGGCGCTTGAGCAGGTCCGCGTACTCGATGAGGCCCCGGTTGGCGTGCACCAGCGGGCCGTGCGGCTCGAAGAGCACCGTGCTGTGCAGCGCGGCCGGCAGGTTGAGCTGGGTGCGGTCCGCGGAGATCTGCTGCGCGGCGGCGTCCACGCTCATCTGCGGCTCCACCGTCACCGTGCCCACCTGGTAGCGGCGCGACACGTAGAAACGCTCCACCTGCACGTGGCGCAGGACCTTGAGGTAGTCCCCGCCGTAGGCGTTGAGCAGGGCCGTATAGATGCGGCGGCACTTGGCGCACAGCTCGCCTTCGCGCACGTAGTCGGACAGCAGGAAGTCCCCCGTCGCCCCGTCGCCCAGCCCCTTCTTCTTGAGCGCCCCCTCCAGGAGGCCCTTGCGCTCCGCCGGAGGCACCGCGAACAGCGGGTGGTCGCGCAGCTCGCAGGGCATGCGCAGGTCCAGGGACTCCGCGTCCAGGTGCGCGTACGTGGTGAACTCGCCCTCCGCGGACTTCACGCCCGCGCGCTCGCCGAAGCCGATGGAGCCCTTGATCAGCTTCTCCGACGGGAACACCCACGCGATTCGGTAGAGGGCCCCTTGCGGCTGGCGGGAGTAGTCCTCCATGCCCTGCTTCAGCGCGTTGACCAGGCTGGACTTCGCGCTGCCGTTGGGGCCGTGCAGCATGATCAGCTTGTTGATGCGGCCGGCGCGCACGAAGTTGCCCAGGATGCGGTAGAGGGCGTTCTGCACCTCCTCCTGCCCGGCGACGCGGCCGTCGTGCTCCGCGGACGGCACGTCGAAGACCTTGAAGCGCCGGATGGTGCCGGTGGGGTGCGGCACGGCCTCCGTGCCGTAGTGGTCCATCACGTCCCGCAGGTACTGCGCCGCGTTGCGTGACTGCCCCTTCGGGTCCGTGAAGAAGAGCGACAGGTACTCCTCGAAGGACAGGATGGACCGGTTCTTGACGAAGTCGGCGCTGACCTGTGCGCCCACCTCCTGCAGATAGCCCTTCGCTTCCACGGCGGCTCCCCTCTGTGGATGGGTGGTCTCTCGGATGTAGCCACGGCGCTGCGCCGTCGCATGTGAACCCCCGGGGCTGACCTTCGTTCCCGGCCCCCGGGATGTAAAGCGAGCCCCCCTGCCCTCGCGGGCGGTGTGTTCGGGGCCGCGCGCTTGGACGCCAGCCGTGTCCCACCCGGCCAGGCGGGCGTCCCGGGGGGAAGGTTCAGGCGCGCTGGAAGATTGAGGGCGTCCGTCGGATGACGGATGGTTCGTGATTCGCGCACCCGGGACGGGTGAGATACGGTCCCGGGAAGCCACACCCCATCCAGCCGCAACGCCTCACCCGGAGCCCACACGCGATGCACAAGGAGCCCATCATCGGCATCGACCTCGGCACGACGAACTCGTGCGCGGCGATCGTCGAGGACAGCGGGAACGTCAAGCTCATCCCCTACAAGGGCGGCGAGTACACCATCCCCTCCATCTTCGCCATCGACGACAAGGGCAACGAGCTCATCGGCTTCGAGGCGAAGCGCCAGTGGCAGCTCAACCCGCGCAACACCGTCTACGGCGCCAAGCGCCTCGTCGGGCTCAACTTCAGCAGTGAAGTCGTCGGCACGATGAAGAAGTCCGTGGCGTACAACATGCGCCCCGGCACGAAGAACGACGTCACCCTGGACGTGGGGAAGAAGGAGTTCACCCTCCAGGAGATCAGCGCGAAGATCCTCGGGAAGATCCGCGAGGTCGCCTCCAACTACCTGAAGACGCCCATCAAGCGCGCGGTGGTGACGGTGCCCGCGTACTTCAACGACCGGCAGCGCCAGTCCGTGAAGGACGCCGGCAAGCTGATCGATCTGGAGGTCGTGCGCATCATCAACGAGCCCACCGCGGCGGCGCTCGCCTACGGCGTGGGCAAGGGGCTGGCGGAGAAGGTCGTCATCTACGACCTGGGCGGCGGCACCTTCGACGTCTCCATCATCGAAATCCGCGACCGCGTCTTCGAGGTGAAGGCCACCGGCGGCGACGTGTTCCTGGGCGGCATCGACTTCGACAACGCCATCATCCACCACGTCCTCAAGGACTTCGCGGCCAAGACGGGCATCGACCTGGCCACGGACCCGGTGGCCATGCAGCGCATCAAGGACCTGGCGGAGCGGACCAAGATTGATTTGTCCGCGCGCGAGGAGGTGCCCTTCAACATCCCCTTCATCACGATGACGGCGCAGGGCCAGCCGCTGAACATCGAGATGAAGTTCACGCGCAAGATGCTGGAGCAACTGACGAACCAGTTGGTGGACCGCACCCTGCAGATGGTGGCGCGCGTGCTGGTGGACTCCGGCCTGTCCACCAAGGACATCGACGAGGTGATGCTGGTGGGCGGCCAGACGCGCATGCCCGTCGTGCAGGACCGGCTCACCAAGTTCTTCGGCAAGCCGCCCAGCAAGGGCGTGCACCCGGACGAGGCCGTGGCCATCGGCGCCGCGCTCTACGCGCACTCGCTCCAGGACGACACCAACCTGCGCATCCAGTTGTTGGACGTCATTCCCATGGCCATTGGCCTGGAGCGCGGCGACGGCGGCTTCCACGTCGTCTTCCCGCGCAATGCGTCCATCCCCAACGCGAAGCAGCTCCTGGCCACGACGAGCATCGACAATCAGACCGAGCTCGCCATGCGCATCTTCCAGGGCGACCACGACACGGTGGCGCGCAACGATCTGCTGGGCGAGTTCACCTTCTCCGGGATCATGCCCGCCAAGGCCGGCACGGTGAACGTGGAGATCATCTTCGACGTGAGCGTGGAGGGCATCCTCACCATGCGCGCGAAGGACCCCGCCACCGGCCGCGAGATGAAGACCACGGTGCGCGTCACGCAGAGCTGACGCGGCACCCAGCGCCAGAAACACCACGGCGCCCCTGCCTGCTGGAGGCGAGGGGCGCCGGAGGCAACCACCGACCGTCTGGGGGAGACCTCAGGCGGTCTTCTTTTCCTTCTCCATGACGATCTGCGGAGGCTCGTGCTTGGTGATCACCTGCTCGGTGATCTTGCACTCCTTGACGCCCTCGCGGAACGGCACGTCGTACATGATCTCCAGCATGGCGTCCTCCATGATGGCGCGCAGGCCGCGCGCTCCGGAGTGACGGCGCATCGCCTCGCGGGCGATGGCGCGCAGCGCTTCCTTGGTGAAGGTGAGCTTCACCTTCTCGATCTCGAACATCTTCTGGTACTGCTTCACCAGGGCGTTCTTCGGGATCGTGAGGATGGTGACGAGGTCATCCTCCTTCAGGTCGTTGAGCGTCGCGATCATCGGCAGACGGCCGATGAACTCCGGGATCATCCCGAACTTCATCAGGTCTTCCGGCTCCGTCATGGCCAGCAGTTCACCCACGCTGCGCTCTTCCTTGTGGGTGATCTTCGCGCCGAAGCCCAGGCCCTTCTCACCCACGCGGCGCTTGATGACGCCGTCGATGCCGTGGAAGGCACCGCCGCAGATGAAGAGGATGTTGGTCGTGTCGACCTGGACGTACTCCTGCTGGTTGTACTTCTTGCCGCCGCGCGGGGTGACGTTGGCGCGGGTGCCTTCGATGATCTTCAGCAGGGCCTGCTGCACGCCCTCGCCGCCCACGTCGCGGGTGGCGCTGGGCATGTCACCCTTGCGGGCGATCTTGTCGATCTCGTCGATGTAGACGATGCCGCGCGCGGCCTTCTCCACGTCGTAGTCGGCGTTGTGGAGGAGGTTCTGGATGATGTTCTCGACGTCCTCACCCACGTAGCCGGCCTCGGTGAGGCTGGTGGCGTCCGCGATGGTGAAGGGGACGTTGAGGAAGCGCGCCAGGGACTGCGCGAGCAGCGTCTTGCCGGAGCCCGTGGGGCCGATGAGCAGGATGTTGCTCTTCTGCAGCTCCACCTCCTCGCCGCCAGGGCTCTTCACCCCGGGGCGCGGCCGGGAGGCCGGCTTCTTCTGGTAGATGCGCTTGTAGTGGTTGTAGACCGCGACCGAGAGGACCTTCTTCGCCTGGTCCTGACCGATGACGTAGTCGTCGAGGAACGCCTTGATCTCCAGCGGCGTGGGCAGGCTGACCTGCGGCTTGCCTTCCTCGCGTTCGTTCTCGTCCGCGATGATGTCGTTACACAGCTTGATGCACTCGTCGCAGATGTAGACCGTGGGTCCGGCGATGAGCTTCCGGACCTCGCGCTGCGACTTGCCGCAGAACGAGCAGGACAGGTTGACGTGGTGCTCCTTCTTCACTGCCGCCTCCGAGTTCGCCGGTCCCGGTTCGGGACCTTCTCCGCCGACCACCGCACTCCAACACCCGCGAAGCCGCCCACGTCTTTACGACGGCTCCAGGCCCACCTGCTACAGGCCCTGAACCCACTATAGGGCCCTCCCCTTCGGGCAGGAAGCCCGGTGGAAGCGCCCTTTCATGGGAGCGTTCAGCCCAGGTCAACGGGTCGGTCTTGGATAACAGCGACTCAGGCGTCCGTCACGCTCGACGCGAGTTCTTCGACATCATCCGCCAGGGCGGCCGCCCGCTCGGCGACAGCGTTGGGGACTCGACGGCTTCCCGCCAGCTCGGAAGCGAGCTTTCGCGCCATCTGCGCCAGTTTCCGCACCTGGAGGCTCTCCGGGGGCGGCTCCGGCGGGGGCCGGGGGAAGCGCTCGGCGAACTCCTTCTTGAGCTCCGTGGGGGACTTCTCCGGGCTCCAGATGCTGTCGCGCAGCGACTTGTATTCCGTGGGGGAGAGCTGGCCGCGCTCCTCGGCGTCGGCCAGGACTTCCACGACCTCGAAGGCGGGGGCCTTCTCCGGGAACTCCTGCTGCTGGAGCTCCTCGGGGTCCTCGTGCTTGGCCAGGAAGCTGAACGAGCGCGTGAGCTTGAGCGCCGTCTGCTTCTTGATGTGCAGCTCCTTGAGGCAGTAGGCCTCGAAGGAGGCGTGGCCCCACTCCTCGTACTTGGCTTCGTCCCGGACCTGGACGAGCAGCTTGCCCAGCTCCGCCCAGGTGGACTTGAAGCGCTTGGCGGCGAGCAGGACGGTGTGGCGGAACGTCCCCGGGGGGACGCTCATGGCCTTCTTGGCGATTTCGACTTCGGCGACAGAGGCGGACATGCCTGTTGTATCGGGCACGTCCGGAGGGTGGGCAAGAAAGTCGCCCTACCCCCGCTTGCCGATATTGAACGAAAGCCCCACGGTGGCGCGCTCGCCGTCGTAGGCCTTGAAGGGCCACTTCTTCAGCTCGGAGAACAGGCACTCGTAGAGCGGGCCCTGCTTGAACTGGGGGTTGTCCACCCAGAGCTTGTTCACGCGGCCGTCGTTCCCGATGACGAACTCCATGGGGATCTTCGCGGACAGGCCGGGCGTGCGCTCGGCCTCCTCCTTGAAGCAGCGGAAGAGCTTGGACTGGTTGCCCGCGACGACCCGGTTGATGGCGCCCTGGTCGAACTGCTGGGCCATCTCCAGGCCGTCCGGATCCGTGGAGACGCTGCCCGTGCGGGGCGGCGGCCGGTTGCCCGCGACGGCGGCGGTGGCCACCGCGCCACTCCCGCCTGTCTTGCCGGTGGCACTGCCCTGCCCCGCGGGGCGATCCGGGCGGCGCGGGTCGTTGGTGGGGTACGCGAAGAGGTCCTCGTCGTCCGCGCGCGCCTGGGCCAGGCGGATGGTGGGCGGATCCATGGTGATGCCGTCCGCCTCCTCCGTGGCGCCGAACAGGCCGTACACGGCGGCGTTGCGCGCCAGGTACCAGCCGGTGACGCCCAGCAGCAGCGCCACGCCCGCGGCGACGCCGGCCAGCACCTTCACGCGCTTCTGGTTGCGGGCCTGCTCGACGAGCATCATCTGGGCGACGCGGCCCTGCGCCTCGAAGCGCGCGATGTGCACCTGGAAGGCGGCGGTGTCCCGGAGGTTGCGGAACTCCCGCTCGCCGGCCGGGGCCACCGGGCTGTCCGGGGTCAGCTCCCCCGTGTAGAGCTTCTCCACCACCTGGGACGCGGTGATGGGCCCCAGCACCAGGTCGCCCTGACGGAAAAGCCACTGCCCATCACTGTCCATCGCGAGTTCTTGAGCGGCCAGCATTCGCGCGGGAGTATCGTGTTTCTCCCCTCGACATCGCAACGCCGTGGCCAGGTCCTCCCCCAAACGAATTCCCGCCGTACTGTGGACTTGGTATCGCGGTGGAAACTTCCGCGGCTTCCAGCGCCAGGTGGAGGGCCCCACGGTCCAGGACGCGCTCGAGACCGCGCTGGAGCAGGCAGGCTCACCGGCCACGGTGATGCCGTCCGGGCGCACCGACCGGGGCGTGCACGCGCGGATGCAGGTCATCAGCCTGCGCCTGAATGAGGACGTGCCCCTGGAGTCGCTGCCCGAGCGGCTGTCGCCGCACCTGTCCCCGGACGTGGGGCTGTGCGTCGCGAAGCGGCCACCGGGCGCCTTTCACGCCCAGTGGAGCGCGAGCGGCAAGGAGTACCGCTACCACCTGACGCTGGGCGCGCCTCCGACGGAAGCGTGGAGGCCGTACGCGCTGGACGCGGCGGCGGACGAGACCCTCCAGGCAGGCCACCGGGTGGTGCCGGAGAAGCTGGAGGCGCTGCTCGAGCGCGCCGTGGGCACGCGGGACTTCACCGCGTTCCACGAGCGCTCCAGTCCCCAGAAGCCTCGCACGCTCCAGTCCGCCACCCTGCGGGAGCTGGGCGGAGGGCTCTTCGAGGCGCGGCTTCTGGGAGACGGCTTCGCGCGCTACCAGGTGCGGTACCTGGTGGGCAGCGCGCTGAAGGTGGCCGCGGGGCTCCTGTCCGAGGAGCAGTGGCACGCGGCGCTGGATTCGGGGACCGCCCTGGCCGGCTTCAAGGCCCCGGCGCATGGGCTGGTGTTGTGGGAGGTCCGCTATCCTTCCGCGGTGGACCCCTTCGGGCCCGGCGAGCGCCTCCACCCGCCCGGTCTGCCCGACGCGCCACCCTTCACGGGAGCGCCGCCGGGCTGACGTGCGGCGCTTTCAGTCCACGAAGCGCGCTTCGTACTTCGCCAGCAGATCCGAGATGGCCTCCCGGAGGTACTCGCTCTGACGGATGCGCGTGGAGCGCGACAGCTCCTTCAGGGCATCCAGCTTCTCGCGATTGAGACGAAACACGACCGAGGTGAGGCGGGGATTCATGTCCAAGTGCGTGGCCTCCGACAGATGCACACACCCTCTCACAATGTCGGACAACCTCAAGAAAACAACCTACGAGGCCGAACCCACCGGGATGATCCACTGCAACCCGGTGAAGAGCTCGGTGTCCGCGCGCAGTCCGGAGCCGAACCCGAACGTGAAGCCGAGCCCGCCGTACAGCGCGAAATGATCCGAGAGGGTGTGTCTGGCGCCGAACCCTATGCGAGGCCCCAGCCACGGCCCAGAAATCGGACGCACGGAAACGCCGAGATCAAAGAAGGTCCGCCACGACTCGGATCCGAAGAGGCTGCGGTAGCCGGTGATCAGCGCCAGCTCCTCGCCCGGGCGGCCGGTGCTGCCGCGCGCGAGGAGGAACACCTCGTCCCCCTCGTAGCCCACGGTGATGGCGGCCCCCAGGTCCAGGTGCCCGGCGAGCCCGGACACGGCGGCGTCCCCGCTGATCCGTTCGGTGTACGTGGCCCCGGGCCCCACCGTGAGGATCAGCGAGCGCCGGCGCGCGTAGGGCCCGTCATCCAGGGACTCCACCGCCCCAGCGGGGGTGGCCAGCGCCAGGCCCAGCGGGATCAGCAGACCCCTCACCCCACCACCGGGAGCTTGAAGCCCTCGGCCGCGCCCTGCCCTGCCGCGGGGGCGATGCCGGCGGCTTCATTGAGGCGGCCGGAGCGGAAGGGCTCCAGGTCCAGGGCCACGAACTTGAAGCCCAGGGACTTGAAGGCGCCGTTGATCCGCTCGCGGATGCCGGCCTCGAAGAAGCGGGGGTACTCCTCGCTGGCCAGCTCGATGCGCGCCACGTCCTGGTGGTAGCGGACGCGGAACTGCTTGAAGTCCAGCGCGCGCAGCTCCGACTCCGCCGCGGCGATCTGCAGGAGCCGGTCGCGCGTCACGGACGTGCCGTAGGGGATGCGCGACGCCAGGCACGCCATCTGCGGCTTGTCCCAGGTGGGCAGCCCCAGCTTGCGGCTCCAGGCGCGGATCTCCTCCTTGGTGAGCCCGGCCTGCGCCAGGGGGGACACCACCCGGTGCTCCTTCGCGGCCTTGTGGCCGGGGCGGTGATCCTTGAAGTCGTCCGCGTTGAAGCCGTCCAGCACGACGGTGAGGCCCAGCTCCGCGCGCTTCGCCTCGCAGAGGTCGTACAGCTCCGTCTTGCAGAAGTAGCAGCGGTTGGTGGGGTTGGCGGCGTAGCTGGGGTTCGCCAGCTCGTTGCTGGAGACGACGACGTGCCGGGCGCCCAGGCGGGCCGCCAGCTCACGGGCCTCGCGCTCCTCCTCCGGGGCGACGGAGGCGGACAGCGCGGTGAGCGCCAGGGCGCGCTCGCCCAGCACCTCCGCCGCGATGGCGAGGACGAAGGTGGAGTCCACGCCGCCGGAGAACGCCACCAGGGCGCTGCCGTGGGCGCGCAGGGCGTCGCGCATCGCCTCCAGCTTGGGGCGGGACGCTTCACACAGGGCTTCAATCCGCTCGGGGCTCAGCATGGGGGACTCCTAAAACGGAAGGGCCCCGGATTGCACGCGCATCGCGCGGGCAACCTGGAGCCCTTCGACAGTCAGGGGACGACGGTGCGCCTTAGCGGGCCTTGCCCTTGGCGGCCTTCTTCTTCGCGGCCGGGGCCGGCTTGCCCACGCGGGCGGCGCGGGTGGCCGGACGCGCCTTGGCGCCCTTGGAGCCCTTGTCCGCCTTGGGCGCCTTCGCGGCCTTCACGGCGGCGACGCGGGCCGGCGGGTCCTCCTCGTCGCGGCGCGCCTTCTTCGGCGGCAGCGGGTTGGCCTTCATCTTCTTGCCGGTGATGGTCTTCAGCTCGTCCGTGGACATCAGGCCCAGGTCCAGCAGCGCCTGGAAGATCTTCGTCCCGCCGTCCTCCACCGACTCCGTGTCGGAGTAGATGGTCACCTCGGGGGAGGTGGGCGGCTCGTACGGCTCCGTGATGCCGATGAAGTTGGGGATCTCCCCGTTGAGCGCCTTCTTGTACTTGCCGGTGGTGTCGCGCTCGATGAGCTTCTCCGTGGGGCAGTCCACGTAGACCTCCACGTACTTGCCCACCGAGCGGCGCACCTCCTCGCGGCTCGACTTGTAGGGGCTGACGCAGGGGACGAGCACCGCCACGCCGTTGCGGGCCAGGAGGCCGGCGACGAAGCCCAGGCGGCGCACCACCGTGTTGCGCTCGTCCTTCGTGTCGCCGATGCCGGCCCACAGGTCGTTCTGGAGTTCGCCCTCGTCGAGGACCTCCACGTTGCGTCCGACCTGCCGGAGCCGGGCCGCGATGTAGGCGGCCGTGGTGGTCTTCCCGGTCCCGGACATGCCGGTCAGCCAGAGGGTGAATCCAGTGTTGGTGGCCATAAGGGTTCTAACTCCCTGCGTCCGGAGCGCTTCTTGCACGCGGCGTAGGACGCGGCAGATCCAATAGACCGCCGCTTTATAGACGAAAACCCAGTGACTTGACAATTCGGACCCACCTTTCCGCAGGTGGGGTCGGTTGCAGGGCAAGTTCCCGCCCTTACACGGGTTTTTCAAACCTGAAATCCGCCAATGCAAGCGGAACAGTCTGAAAATCCCCCGCGCTCCAAACAGACCGGGAGGCGGAGGCGGCACGGCCTCCGCGTATGGCGACCACCACGTACGACACCTGAGGCAGCAGTGGGATTCCCGAGGGAGCAGCCTGGCGTCGGTCCTCGGCGGAGAAGACGGCGGGCGCGTCCACGTGTGAGTGGAAGACGCAGGCCACCGCCTCCTGTCGCGCGTCCGCGTCCAGGCACACCTGGAGCCAGGCCTCCGGGGCGAAGGCGTAGGCGACGTGCGGCGTGGGGGAGGCGTTGGGCAGCGGGACGACGCGCCAGGAGTCCCCCTCCCCCGCCCCGCTCCGGAGGATCACGCCGCAGCCCTCCCGGGGCCACGCGGCCTCCAGGTGGTGGATCATCCGGGCCAGGACTTCCGGCGGGATCAGGGCTTCGCTTCCGCCGCGGCGCAGCGCGAGCACCGGCGCGGCTCCAGCTCCGTCATCGCGCCCGGAGCGCTCAGCCACCGGCCGCCCAGCGACGGGCCCAGGCCCAGCCGCAGCCGCTGGAAGACGAGCGCGCCCAGGGCGCCCAGGGCCACGCCCATGGCGCCATCCGGCGGCGTGCCCAGGTGGCGCACCGTCTCACCGAAGCACCAGACGCACCCGTCCGCGCCCCGGAACACCACCGCGCCGCGCGCGCCGTCGCCGCCCAGCGCGACCCAGGGGGCCTCTCCGCTCCAGGCCGCCGGCAGCTCCGCGAGCAGCCCGCCGCCGGGCGTGCCCACCGCGTCCGGGTTCACCTCCGGCACCACGCGCGCCAGCACCTCCGCCACGGGCTGGCCCACGTCGTGCGCGGACGCGAGGAAACCCGGGGACCAGGGGCCCAGGGTCAGCGAGCCCACGCCCGTCACCGGGGTGCCGCCGCCGGCCAGGTACGCCGTGGCCGTGAGGCCGGACGCGCCCAGCCCGTCCACGCGCGCGCCGCCCGAAAGCAGCGCCTCCTGCCCGCGCCCGCCCACGTCCCCCAGGAGGATCTGCCGGGAGTAGCGGAGAATCTGGTCCTCGCGCAGCGCCATGACGTCCCCGGTCAGCCTCCCGCCATGGCGGGGATGAGGGTGATGCGGTCCGCGTCCTTCACGGGCGTGTCCAGGGCCTTGAGCGCGCGCACGTCCTCGTCGTTGAGGAAGACGTTCACGTACCGGCGCACGGCGCCCTTGTCGTCGAAGAGGCGCGCGCCCATGCCGGGGTAGCGCGCGTCCAGGTCGCGCAGCACCTCGCCCACGGTGGCGCCGGTGGCCTGGACCTCGGACTTGTTGCCCGTCAGCGTCCTCATGGGTGTCGGAATGCGAATCGTGGCCATGCGCTCAGCTCCCCCGCTTGCGGATGATCAACCGGTGCGTGCCGTCCCCGCGTGCGTCCAGCGACACCACGTCGTGGCCCTCGTCCTTCGCGCTGCGGGGCACGTTCTTCAGGGGCTCGTCGCCCTTGAGCAGCACCTCCAGCAGCGTGTCCGGGGGCAGCGACTCCAGCTTCAGCTTGGTGCGCACGTAGGTCATCGGACACACCTCGCGGGTGATGTCCAACGTCGCCGTCACGTCGGGCATGCGGTGTCCTCCTGGGACGAAGGGAACGGGGGCAGCGTCTGGATGGCGCACCCCGGGCAGTCCGGCGCGCGCGTCACCTTCACGGTGCGCCCCTCCAGCGTCTCCCCGTCGAGCACGTGCAGCGTGGCCTGTCCCCGGGGGCCCGTGGCCGCGCCCGCCAGCAGCTCCAGGGCGAGCAGCGCCTGCACCGCGCCGATGAGCCCCGCCATCGCGCCCAGCACGCCCGCCTGCGCGCAGGTGGGCACCGCGTCCGGGGGCGGCACGTCCTCGTAGAGGCAGCGCAGGCACGGGCCGCCGGGGTCGATCCGCAGGGCCTGGCCGCTCATGCGCAGCACGCCGCCGTACACGAGCGGCACGCCGGTGAGCACCGCCACGTCCGACAGGAAGAACTTGGTCGCGACGCCGTCGGTGGCGTCCACCACCAGGTCGTGCTCGCGGAAGAGCGCCTCGGCGTTGTTCGCGTCCAGCCGCTCCGGCAGGGCCTCCACGCTCAAGCCGGGGAAGGCGCGCAGCAGGCCGGCGGCGGCGGACTCCGCCTTGAAGCGGCCCACGTCCCGGGTGCGGTGCCAGAGCTGCCGGGGCAGGTTCGTCACGTCCACCCGGTCCGGATCCACCAGCGTCAGGTGGCCCACACCGCCCTGCGCCAGCGCGAGCGACGCCGGGCAGCCCAGGCCGCCCGCTCCCACCACCAGCACCCTCGCGCGCTCGATGCGGGTGGCGTGGGGAATGCGTTCGTGGTGGTCGGTATCCGGGGAACCGTGCATGGGGCTGGTGCTCCGCGAGGAACGAACGAATATGGTGCGGCGGCTCCACGTCTCGTCTTCAAACCGCCGCCGTCACAAGCGGCCCTCACCTGCCAGGACATATGAAAAACCTGACCGGCGCGCTCGTGTTTTCCACCCTGCTGTCCCTGGCTGTCGGCTGCCACAAGAACACGGGGGAGAGCCCCGACGCGGCCACGCAGACCGGCACCGTCAAGGAGGAGCTCCAGGCGGGCAACACGGCCGCTCCCCCGGAGGCCCCCGCCGAGGCCGGCACGAAGGACGCGAGCGCCGTGAGCTACGACTCGGGCGCCAGCGACCGCCTGGCCCTGGAGGCCTGCGTGGACGGCTGGCTGAAGTCCCACAACCTGGACAAGTACGGCAGCCAGAAGGGCACCATGTACGCGGGCGGCACGCCCCTGTTCGACGAGCGCACGGGCGAGACGAAGGACCGCCTGGACTTCGTCCTGGAGCGCCAGCCCGAGGCCAAGAAGGCGTGCGTGGACGAAGGCGCCTCCAAGTAGCGCGCCGCTCCCCTCCCGGACCCGCCAGGATGCTCACCTGGCGGCTTGCCGGGAATTCCGCTCCCCGGGAAGGTCCCGTAAGCTGCCGCTCGAATGGACAGCGACCCCCGACCCGGCGACGACCACCCGGCCCATGACCTGAAGGCCCGCGTCCGCGCCGTGCTGGAGCGCCGCAACCTCACGGACAACGTGTCCGCGGAGCAGGCGGCGGCCTCCTGGGAGCAGGACCGCTTCGTCGCCCGGGCCCGCGCGCTGTTCTACGCGCGGATGATGTTCCTCACGTTGGGCCTGCTCATCCTCGCGGTGCCCGCGTGGAGCGGCTACTTCGGCTTCAACGGGCCCATCTCCTTCCTGGGCTACTTCGCGATGCTCATCTACAGCGTCGCGAACCTGCTCGTCATCGACCACCCGAAGGCGGGCCGGTGGGTGACGTACCTGTCGCTGTGCTGCGACCTGCTGATCACCGTGGTCCTCATCGCCCGGCCGCAGGTGGGCGGCGGCCTCCAGAGTCCGCTGCTGGCGACGCAGCTCTTGTTCACCACGCTCTTCGCCATCCTCTTCCCCAAGCCGCTGGCCATCCTGCCGCCGCTGCTGGCGCTGCCCATCACCACGCGCCTGGACCTGCTGCTCAACCGCTCCGTGACGGCGGTGGAGCTGCTCACGCTGCTCTGGTACCTGGGGCTCAACTTCATCATCGTCTACGTGCTCGTGTACCTGAACGAGCGCGAGGCCACCGCGCACCGCGAGGTGGTGTCCCTGCAGGGCGACCTGAAGGAGCTGGCGGTGGTGGAGGAGCGCAACCGGCTGGCGCGCGAGATCCACGACGGCCTGGGCGCGTCCCTGTCCTCGATGATCATCCAGGCGGAGTACATCCTGAACCTCGCGCGCGAGGACGGGCTGCGCACGGAGATCCGCGAGATGAAGGCCACCGCGGAGGAGTCCATCGAGGAGCTACGCCGCAACCTGCGGATGATGCGCGACGACTTCGAGCTGGCGCAGGGCCTGGAGGACTACATCAAGACCTTCCGCGACCGCACCGGGCAGGACATCCGGTTCGAGCGCACGGGCCTGGCGCGCAAGCTGCCCCCGGACGCGCAGTTGGCGCTCTTCCGCATCCTCCAGGAGTGCCTGTCCAACGCCGCGAAGCACGCGGAGGCGAAGGAGGTCCAGGTGCGCCTGGACTTCAGCGCGGAGGGCGTGCACCTGGTGGTCCGCGACAACGGCAAGGGCTTCGACCCGGGCCGCACGCCGCGTGGACACTACGGCCTGCTCAACATGCGTGAGCGGGCCATGAAGCTCGGGGGTTCCATCGTGGTGGACTCGGCGCCCGGCGCCGGGGCCCAGGTGGCCTTCTCCCTTCCCTGTCTTTCCGCCTGACACGCACCGGAGCCCCGCCCCGTGGACCCGACCCCGAATGCCGCCGCCCTCCCCATCCGCGTGTTCGTCGTGGAGGACCAGACCAAGATTTTGAAGAACCAACTGCGCCTCTTCGAGGGCCACCCGGACATCGACATCGTGGGCACCGCGCTGTCCGGCGAGGCCGCGCTGGTGGAGGTGGAGCGCGAGCAGCCGGACGTGCTGCTGCTGGACCTGGGCCTGCCGCGCATGAGCGGCATCGACGTCACCCGCGAGGTGAAGGCGCGCTTCCCGAAGGTGGAGATCCTGATCTTCACCATCTTCGACGAGGAGGACAAAGTCCTGGAGGCCGTGAAGGCGGGCGCGTCCGGCTACCTGCTCAAGGGCGCCACGGTGGACAAGATCGTGGAGGCCATCAAGGAGGTGCGCGCGGGCGGCACGGTCATCCAGCCGAACCTCGCGCGCCGCCTGCTGCGCCACTTCCGCGTGGAGCCGGACACCGCGCCCGTGCCCACGGAGCCCCTGGCCGTGGCGCCGTCCGCCGTGGAGGCCGCGCCGTCAGGTGAAGAGGCGTCCGCGCAGGAGCCGCTGCTCAAGCCGCTGTCGGACCGCGAGCGGGAGATCCTCCAGCTCATCGCCAAGGGCGTGTCCAACAGCGAGGCGGCCCGGCTGCTGTCGCTGTCCAAGGCGACCATCCGCACGCACCTGGAGCACATCTACCGGAAGCTCGAGGTGACGAACCGCGTGGAGGCCGTCACCGAGGGCATCCGCAAGGGGCTCATCTCCGTCTAGTAGCGGGCCCTGATGGGTCGGGCCGCTTCTTTTCACGGACGACGCGGTGCGTGGCTTCTACAGTGGGGAGTCTTCCTTCCCCACTGACAGGAGCCCCACCATGGACGTCCGCGCCGCCGTCGCCTTCGAGGCCGGCAAGCCCCTGAGCATCGAAACCGTGCACCTGGAGGGCCCCAAGGCGGGCGAGGTGCTGATCGAGCTGAAGGCCACCGGCCTGTGCCACACCGACGAGTTCACCCGCTCCGGCGCGGACCCGGAGGGGCTGTTCCCCGCCATCTTCGGCCACGAGGGCGCGGGCATCGTCGTGGACGTGGGCCCGGGCGTCACCAGCGTGAAGAAGGGCGACCACGTCATCCCGCTCTACACGCCGGAGTGCCGCGGCTGTAAGTCGTGCCTGTCGCGCAAGACGAACCTGTGCACGGCCATCCGCGCCACGCAGGGCAAGGGCCTGATGCCGGATGGCACCAGCCGCTTCCGCCTGGGCAAGCAGATGATCCACCACTACATGGGCTGCTCCACGTTCGCGAACTACACGGTGCTGCCGGAGATCGCCGTGGCGAAGATCCGCGAGGACGCCCCCTTCGACAAGGTCTGCTACATCGGCTGCGGCGTCACCACCGGCGTGGGCGCCGTCGTCTACACCGCGAAGGTGGAGGCCGGCGCGAAGGTCGTCGTCTTCGGCCTGGGCGGCATCGGCCTGAACGTCGTGCAGGCCGCGCGCATGGTGGGCGCGGACATGATCGTCGGCGTGGACCTGAACCCCGCGCGCAAGGAGATCGCGGAGAAGTTCGGCATGACGCACTTCGTGAACCCGAAGGAGGTGGAAGGCGACCTCGTCCCCTACCTCGTGAACCTCACCGGCGGCGGCGCGGACTACAGCTTCGAGTGCATCGGCAACGTGAAGACGATGCGCCAGGCCCTGGAGTGCTGCCACCGCGGCTGGGGCGAGAGCATCATCATCGGCGTGGCGGGCGCGGGGCAGGAGATCAGCACCCGCCCGTTCCAGCTCGTCACCGGCCGCGTGTGGAAGGGCAGCGCGTTCGGCGGCGCCCGGGGCCGCACGGACGTGCCGAAGATCGTCGACTGGTACATGGACGGGAAGATCCAGGTGGACCCGCTGATCACCCACACGCTGAAGCTGGAGGAGATCAACCACGGCTTCGACCTGATGCACGAGGGCAAGTCCATCCGCAGCGTGGTGAAGTACGCATGAGCGCCGTGACTCCCACGCTCGTCAGCGAGCACGCGTGCTTCGGGGGGACGCAGTCCTTCTGGAAGCACCCGTCCGAGGCGTGCGGCGGTGAGATGCGCTTCAGCGTCTACACCCCGCCCCAGGCGAAGCACGGCAAGGTGCCCGTGCTGTACTACCTGGCGGGCCTCACCTGCACGGAGGAGACGTTCGCCACCAAGGGCGGCGCGCAGCGCGTGGCGGCGGAGCTGGGGCTGATGCTCGTGGCGCCGGACACCAGTCCTCGCGGCGCGGGCATCCCGGGCGAGGACGCGGACTGGGACTTCGGCACCGGCGCGGGCTTCTACCTGGACGCCACCCAGGAGCCGTGGAAGGCGCGCTACCGCATGGGCACGTACGTCACGCGGGAGCTGCCCGGCATCCTTGGCGCGCACTTCCCCGCGCGCATGGACCGCGAGGGCATCTTCGGGCACTCCATGGGCGGGCACGGCGCGCTGGTGACGGCGCTGCGCGACCCGGGCCGGTACAAGTCCGTGTCCGCGTTCGCGCCCATCGGCGCGCCCATCCGCAGCCCCTGGGGCAAGAAGGCCTTTGGCGGCTACCTGGGGCCGGATGAGGCGGCGTGGCGCGAGTACGACGCCACGGAGCTCCTGAAGGCCGGCCGGCGCGTGCCGGCGCTGCTCGTGGACCAGGGGACGAAGGACAAGTTCCTGCCGGACCAGCTCCACCCGCACCTCCTCAAGGAAGCCTGCGAGGCGGCGGGCCAGCCCCTCACCCTGCGCATGCAGGAGGGGTACGACCACGGCTACTACTTCGTCTCCACGTTCATGGAAGACCACCTGCGCCACCATGGCGCGGCGCTGAACGCGGGCTGAAGCCGCGGCCCCGGGCACTCATGCCCCCGCAATCCCCCTTCCCTCTCCGGCCCGGACGTGGGAGGCGTGGGGCATGAGTGCTTCCTTCAAGTCCCTGGGCCTGTCCCCCGAAACGCTGGGCGCCGTGAAGCGTGCCCGCTTCGGTACCCCCACGCCCATCCAGGCGCAGGCCATCCCGCCCGCGCTGTCCGGCCGCGACGTCATCGGCTGCGCGGCCACCGGCACCGGCAAGACGGCCGCCTACCTGCTCCCCATGATTGAGCGCTTCGCGGGCGAGAAGGGCACGCGGGGCCTCATCCTCACCCCCACGCGCGAGTTGGCGCAGCAGGTGGAGGAGCAGGCCCGCTTCTTCGGCGAGCCCCTGGGTGTCCGGCCCGTGCTCATCGTCGGCGGCGAGGACATGAACGCGCAGGTGGATGCGCTGCGCGAGCGCCCCACCCTCATCGTCGCCACGCCGGGCCGGCTGGTGGACCTGCTGGGCGTGAAGGCCGTGAACCTGTCGCGCATCCAGACGCTGGTGCTGGATGAGGCGGACCGGATGCTCGACATGGGCTTCCTGCCGCAGATCAACCAGATCCTCCACGCGCTGCCCCGCGAGCGCCAGACGCTGCTGTTCTCCGCCACCCTGGGCGCGGACGTGACGCGCTTCGGCCAGCGCGCCCTGCACAGGCCCGTGCGCGTGGAAGTGACGCCCAGCGGCACGCCCGCGCCTCGCGCCGAGCAGCACCTCTACATCGTGAAGCCCGAGGAGAAGTGGCCCCTGCTGCTCACCCTCCTCTCACAGGATCAGGCCAGCGCGCTCGTGTTCGTGCGCACCCAGCAGCGCGCGGACAAGATGAAGGAATTGCTCGCCGCCGCGGGCCACAAGTCCGCCGCCCTGCACGCGGGCCGCACGCAGGCGCAGCGGCGTCAGGCGCTGGAGGGCTTCCGCCGCGGGCAGTACCGCTGCCTCGTGGCCACCGACCTGGCGGCGCGCGGGCTGGACGTGGATGACATCGGCCACGTCATCAGCCTGGACGTGCCGCACGGGCCGGAGGACTACGTGCACCGCATCGGCCGCACCGCTCGCGCGGCGGCCAGTGGGCGGGCGTCGCTGTTCGCGCTGGAGGTGGAGCGCCGGACGCTCCAGGACATCGAGCGCATCATCCGCCAGGAACTCCCGCGCACGGAGGTGCCGCGCAGGGACCCCATCTTCAAGCGGGAGATGGAGGCGTTCCTGGCGAAGCAGCGCGACCCGGGGCCGCCCCAGGCCGACCATGGACGCTCCAAGCGTCCCGAGGGCGCGGCGCCCGGGCGGCATGCCCGGACGCACGGCAAGGGCCGGCCGAAGGGCCCCGCCGGTCAGTGATCGTGGTCGTCGTCAGGGCCGTGCGCGTGGCCGTGCTCGAGCTCCTCGGGCGTGGCGGCGCGCACTTCCTTGATGGTGACCTCGAAGTGCAGCTCCTTGCCGGCGAACGGGTGGTTGAAGTCCACCAGCACCGTGTCCTTGCGCACCTCCTTCACCAGGAAGTCGACCTCGTCGCCCTCCGGATCCGTGGCGCTCAGGATGCCGCCGGCCTTGATCTCCAGGTCCTCGGGGAACTCGGTCCGGGGGACCTCCTCCACGCCTTCCGGATCGTAGTCGCCGTAGCCGTCCGCCGCGGAGACCACCGTCTTCAGCGACTCGCCCGCGGCCTTGCCCTCCAGCGCCTTCTCCAGGCCGGGGACGATCTCCTCGTAGCCGTGCAGGTAGACGAGCGGCTCGCCTGCCTCGCTCTCGTCCACGATCTTCCCGTCTCCGAGGTGCAGTTTGTAGTCAATGGCGACAACGCTGTCCTTGCCGATTTTCATGGGGCCCTCATAGCGCATTCAGTCATGTCGCGGTGGAAGGATGATGATCACCGTTACGGCGTGCACAGGGACGTCCTACCAGCGCATGCGCAGCTCGAAGCGCCCGTGCCCGTCATCGGACTCCAGGGCGGCGCTGGGGTTGGCGGCGCCGGCCTGGCGCAGGGCCTCCTCGCAGCACCCCGCCGCGGCCTCCGCCGGGAAGGGGTAGCCCTGGAACGTCACCCGCCAGTCCTGGGGGCCCAGCTCCGCGGAGGTGATCTCCACCGGCTCCATCACGGAGCGGAAGCTCAGCGCCACCCGCTTCATCGCGCGCTCCGGGCCCGCGACCTTCAGGGCCACGTTCACCACCTTGCCCACCAGCGTCTCGAAGTAGCCGCGCACCAGGTCCCGGCCCATCTGCCGCAGGGCCTCCTCGCGAGGCCGGCCCGCGTACGCGGCCTGCAACACCAGGTTCTGGCAGCGCAGGAACACCGACGCCGGATAGCTGGCCCGGGGCCGGTCCGGATCGTAGCCCGCCGCCGCCAGGCGCTCGCGCAGCGCGTTGTCCAACCGCACGCAGCGCACCAGCGACTCGAACAGCGTGGACTGGATGACGACCTCGGCCGGGGGCATGGACGCTCGAAGTGGGGAAACGCGTTGAAACCTGTAAGGCGCGCGACACTACCCTTTCGGGTCCTGGAAGCGAGCCCTCTGGCGATGTCACGTCCAACGCTTGTCGTTTCAAGGCCTTGGAGTGGACAGGGGGGCAATCGGCCGGCCCTGGAAACGATTTCCGGGCAGGGCCGTCCGTGAGCCAGACGATGGAAGGCGTCACGGACGAAGTGCTCATGGACCAGTTCTGCCAGGGAGACCAGCCGGCGTTCGAGGCGCTGTTCGCCCGGCACGCCGGGCGCGTGCACGGCTTCCTCGCCCGGATGGTGCGGGACGGGCCGTTGGCGGAGGACCTCATGCAGACGACGTTCCTGTCCGTCATCCGCGCCCGGGGCCGCTACGAGCGGGGCACGCGCTTCACTCCCTGGCTGCTCACCATCGCGGCGAACGCGGCCCGGGACGCGCTGCGGCACCAGCAGCACGTGGACGCGCACGCGCACGCGCCGCCGGAGGGCCCCACGTCGGTGCCCGCGCCGGACGGGGATCCGGCCATGCGCCGGCGCATCGAGGACGCGCTCCAGCAGTTGCCCGTGGAGCAGCGCGAGGCGGTGGTGCTGAGCAAGCTGGAGGGCTGGTCCTTCGAGGAGATCGCCGAGATGCGCGGCATCCGCGCGGGCGCGGCCCGGCTCCGGGCGCACCGGGGCTACGAGAAGCTGCGCGAGCTGCTGGGCGGACTGGAGGACATGTCATGAGCCATCCGTCCGACCCATGGCGTTCCGCCCCGCCCCGCCTGGATCCGAAGGCGATGGAGCGCGCGCTGGCGGCGTCGCGCGCGGAGCTGGCCCTGAAGCGGCCGGTGCGCGGGTGGCGTTCGCAGGCGGTGGGGCTGTTCGCGGCGTCCGCGGGGATGGCGCTCGCGGTGGCGGGCGTGCTGCTGGCGCTGGGGCGCACCACGGGCGCGATGCTGATGGGCCGCGCGCCCCTGCTGGCGCTGCTGCTGTCCACGGGGGCGGTGTGCTCCTGGGGGGCCCTGTCCCCGCGAGGGCGCGCGCTGCGGCAGGTGGGCGTGGGCCTGGCGCTGGTGAGCGCCGTGTTGCTGGTGCTGACGCGGGCCGCCCCGCGGGGCCCTTCCACCCTCCCCGAGTGGGTGTGCACGGTGAGCCATGTGGCGATGGCGCTGGGGCCCCTGGCGGTGGCGTTGGGGGTGCTGCGGTCGGCGGCGTTCGACCCGCTGCGCGCGGCGGTGGCGGGAATGGCGGTGGGGACGGTGGGCGCGTTCGTGGGGGAGCTGGCGTGTGAGCAGGGCCCTGGCCACGTGGCCATCTATCACCTGGGGGCATGGGCGCTGTTGACGCTCACGACCTGGGCGCTGTCGAAACGACTCAAACCCCGGACCTACGCACCATGAAGCACGATCCCTCGCTCATCTTGACGCAAGACGTGGACGGCGCGCCGGTGCGCATGGGCGCGGCGGTGATGATCGTCCGCACCGAACAGGACGACTCCGTGTCCGAGCGCTTCCTGGGCCGCGTGGGCATCGTCGTGGCGCTGGTGTTCGACGATCCGGACACGCAGTACCCGAGCGACCCGCTCATCCAGGTGCGCGTGGCCGGCGTGGGCGAGGACCTGTTCTTCGCCCGGGAGCTCGTCGAGGTGCCCGAGGGCCACTACGTCGCGTTCGGGTCGTCCAGCTCCGGGTAGTGCCGGAAGATGCCTTGTGGATTGAAGGGCTGGGCGCGCGGGGACTTCTTGTAGGCGGCGATGCGGGGGCGCTCCGCGACGCGCTGACGCAGGGCCATCACGCCGGGCACGTCCGGAGCGACGCGGCGCATGGCATTGGGAAAGGCATACAGCAGGCCCTCCACCCACTGGTACAGCGCCAGCTCCGGATAGGAGAAGTCGCGGCCCAGGAGGAACTTCCCTCCGCCCTGGGGGTTCGCCTTCAGCACGCGCTCGAAGTAGCCCAGGAACTTCGGGATGCGCTGGGTGCGGAAGTCCTCGGCGCGGCGCTTCGCCTCGGCCTTCTGCTCGTCGTAGTACTTCATGGCGGCGACGGGGTGGTGCGTGTCATGCGCCTCCGCCACGGCGTCCGCGACGGTGAGCTGGAATTGACGCGCGTGCAGCCGCGAGGCCTCGTCCGAGGGGACCAGGCCGAAGCGCTCCCCCAGGTAGGAGCAGATGTTGGGCGCCTGGGAGATGACGACGTCGCCCACCTTGAGCAGCGGCGGCGCGTACGCGGGCACGGGGGCCCTGCCGAGCATGTCCGAGACGGCCTTCCCGCCGGATTGCAGCCCCACGTCCACCCAGTCCGCGCCCGCCTCCTCCAGCACCAGCCGCACGAACTCGCCCCGGCCGGGAATGCCGGGCCAGTAGTACAGCTCGAACTTCGCGTCGCTCATCGCCGTCACCTCGCGTGATGGGAACCGGCGCGCATCCTGCGCTCGCGGGATGCGCGCCTTGGAAACCCATCCGCGGGGAGGGTTCACTCCCCCACGGTCACGGGCTCAGTGCGTTCCGCTGGTGAACTTCAGCCCGATGATGGCGACGATCATCAGCCCCAGGAAGAACAGGCGCGAGGGCGTGGCCGGCTCCTGGAAGAGCACCATGCCCGCGATGGCCGCGCCGGCCGCGCCGATGCCCACCCAGACCGCGTAGGCCGTGCCGATGGGGAGCTGCTTCACCGCGAGGCCCAGCAGGCCCATGCTCGCGATGATGGCCCCCACCGTGAGCACGCTGGGCAGCGGCCGGGTGAAGCCCTGCGTGTACTTGAGGCCCACCGTCCAGGCCACTTCGAGCAGGCCCGCGATGACGAGGAGGATCCACGACGACGACATGACGCACGACTCCCGTGAAGGCGTCGTCTTGTCGTGACCGGGTACGGCGCACCTCGTCCGGGCTCGGACGCCCCACCCCGGGGCCTCCGCACGCGCCGCGGAAACTAACCGGGATGACCGCCTTGCGCCACCTCTCCACGAGACAAACGAGGCGTCAGCCTGCTAAGCTAGGAAAACTAGAAATAACCAGAAAGCAGTAAATTTCCAATAGAGGCCCTTCCAATGCAAGCCAAGCCTTTCGCCGTGGCCGCCGGCGTGTCGCTGTTCGCGTTCGGGCTGGTCGCGGAGGCAGCGGAGATCTTCCGCAACACCGGAACGCTCACCGGTTGGAACGCCATCAACCGCGAGCACAACGGCTCCGTGAACGAGGTCACGAACGTCACCTACGAGGGCCCCACCGCCATCAAGGTCACGCAGGTCTACGACCCGAACTACACGGGCCGGTACCACTCGGAGGTGGTGAGGAACAACGTCTACCGCCGGGGCGACATGGGCTTCTACGGCTTCACCTTCCGGCTGCAGCAGGACTGGCAGTTCCAGCCCCAGTCCTACAACCTGGCGCAGTTCATCGCGGACTTTTCCAACACCGGCTGCGACGACTACATGCCGTCCACCATGGTGTGGCTGTCCGGCAACCAGTTCTACACCCGCGTCAAGCAGGGCACGGTCTGCGCCCAGAAGACCGTCACCTTCCCCAACCTGGCCACCGTCAGCGCGGGGGAATGGCACAAGGTCATCCTGCAGGTGAAGTGGGCCAGCGACAGCGCCGGCTACATCAAGCTGTGGTTCGACGGCGTGAAGGTCCTGGAGCAGTTCAACCTGGCCACCACCGTGGCGGACGACCGCTACTTCCAGTTCCGCGTGGGCCTCTACGCCAACGGCTGGCATGACAGCGGGTACATGCAGGGCTCCCAGCCCACCCGCAGCATCTGGTTCGACGAAATCGCGGCCGGCACGACGTTCGCCGACGCCGACCCTGCGCAGTGGTAGTCCCGGTGGGCGCGGCGAGGTCCTCCCCCCGCCGCGCCGCCAACCTCAGGGCAGTTGTGACTGGAACGCGCCCCAGCGCTTGTGCACCCACTGCCGGATGTACTCGACCTCCTCCGCGTGGGTCTTGAAGTCCTGGCGCAGGTGCCAGTCCGGGAAGTTGTTGTAGCCCCCGTCGCTCCCCGCCTCCGGCTTCGCGAAGTTCCGGTACTGCTCCACCCACCGCGCCTCGTCGCGCTGCGCGTTGGGCCCCAGCTCCCGCACGTAGCCGTCGATCATCGCCTGCACCCGGGCCTCGCTCAGCTCGTTCTTCAAGGCCTGGCGGTAGCGCTCGCGCAGGGGGCCCGCGATGCCAGGCTCCGCCAGCATCCGCTTGAAGATCAGGTTGTCCGACGCGTAGGTGGGCCGCGCCGTGGCGCTGGTGCGCGTGGTGTCGTAGTTCTGCCCGAAGCTCGCGTCCAGGTCCCACGGGATGTAGCGCCAGGGCCCGCCCGTCTTCGGGTCGTACGCGTGATAGGCGTTCTTCGCCTGCGAGTCATTGCCCTGGATGAGCGTATTGAAGATCCACCAGTCCTCGTAGTCGCGCGCCTTCAGCTTCGCGCCGAACTCCTGACGGAAGCTGTCGTTGCTGGAGTCCGCCACCCACGCGACGAAGGCGTCCAGCGTGTCGAAGGCGTGGGGCTGCTTCTCATCCGGCGTGCCCTCGTCCTTCACGAAGCCGACGTGGAGGTTCGCCTTGGTCTGCCCGCCGCGCGTCAGGCGGGAGAAGTTGGCGTCCGCGGTGTCGGCCTTGAAGAGGTCCGAGTCATCGTCGATGCCGTTCCACTCCATCAGCCGCTTGTCCACGTGGTCCGCCGCCGTGTAGAGCCCGCGGTACTTGTTGTTCGCGTACACCACCACGCTGAAGGTGCGGATGCGCACGGCGTTGGGGGACAGCCGGTTCCACAGGTCGAACGCCAGCCGCGAGCGCAGGTAGGAGTTGTCATTGAACGTGGTGATGAGCACCACGCGCTTGCGGTCCTTGAAGCCGTCGCCGAAGACGGGCTCGGAGAACAGGTCGTCCTCCGCGAACTTGAGCGTCAGGCTGCGCTTGGGGAACACGCTGGACGTGGCCCCGCGGTACTTCGCGTCAATCGTGTAGCGGTGGCCCCGGTACACCACCTCCGCGGGCCGGTAGGCGCCGGATGTCAGGCCCACGTCCGGATTGAAGAACAGGTGCACCACGGGCAGCCCGTACTCCTCCGTGTAGGCCACGGGGTCGACGATGTCGACCTTGCCCGGCGCGGTGTCGTTGTTGGCCACGCCGACCTTGAGCGTGCCCGTCTCGCCGGTGGTGCGCTCCTCCAGCGTGAGCATCCACACCGCGCCCTGGTTGAGCGCGGGCGTCCAGCGCAGCGTGGCGGTGGCCGCGTCGAACGTGGCGCCCGGCGGAAGGTTCCTCACCCCGAAGCGCAGTCCGGCCTCCGCGAGCCCCGTCGCGCACGTCACCTTCGCGGCGAAGGGCTCGCCCTCCAGCACCCAGCGCGTGTCGCCCGCGGTGGGCGCGCAGGCCTGGGGTGCCGTGCCCGCGTCCCCGGCTCCCGCGTCCGGCGTTCCGGAGCCCGCGTCGGTCGGGGCGCCCGTGCCCGCGTCGGAGGAAGGCTGCGTGCCCCCATCCACCGTGCCCTCGCCGGACTGCGGGTGCGTGCCCGCGTCGGAGGCCGTGCCGGAAGGCGTGTCGTCCGTGGGCGATGAGGTGTCACCGCCGCCGCCGCACGCCACCAGGGCGAAGCACGCCAGCCCCGCCAGTCCCCGCGTCCACCATCGCCTGGATTGCACCGAGAATCGTCCCCCTTGCGTCACGGCCCGCGACAGACCGTGGAGGCAAGGGGTAGTCATCGTGCTGGAGTGCCGACACCGGCGCTCCGGGGCGATGTCGCTCGTCCGACAGCGTCAACGTCAGTACGTCGCGATCAACCCGGCGTGCAGGCTGGAGTACGTCTCCTCGGTCGCTCCGCCGTTGTTCCAACCGGTGAGAGTGCCGGGCCCGGAGAACTGGTCCTTGAAGTGCGCCAGCCGCCAGGCCACGTCGTAGCCGAACGGTCCCCAGATGTCCCCGGACACGCCCAGCTCCGCGCTCCAGCCGAAGCTGGACACGGACGTGCCGTAGTCGCGGACCTCCAGCGCCCGCCGCCCGCCGTCCGCGTCCGGCGAGTGCCCCGGCCTGGGGGACAGCAACAGCCCGCCCGACGCGTCCAGCCGCACCGAGCTGAACAGCGGCACGGACAGGTCCAACGCCACGGACGGGAACACGCGGTGCGTGCCGGTCAGCGGGTTGTCCGCGGTCGCCTCCACGTCGAACGCGCGCGTCTGGATGCCCGCGCGCGCGCCCACGTAGCCCTGCTGCGGACGCGTCGTGCCGAAGCGGAAGTAGAAGCGGTACATCGCCTGCGCGGTGAAGGCCGTGTCCGTGGCGGACACCTCGCGCACCGGCGTCTGGCCGCCGTCCCCGGTGAGCGTCACGTCGGAGCTGGAGAAGCCCCGCTGCGCCCCCAGTTGGAGCCCCAGCCCGCGCAGCACCGACGAGGGGTGACGCGCCAGCGGCAGCACCTCCGCCTCCAGCGCCAGCCCCAGGTACGGATACGACGACGAGAAGTCCGACGTGTCCCCGAGCTGATCCTCCTCCGGCAGCCGGTCGTACGCGCCGCAACTGTCCACGCCGGGCCGCGCGCAGTAGCGCCGCCACGTCGCGGTGAGGGACAGGTTGAGCCGCACCCAGGTGGGCGCGCCCACCTCCGGCTCCGCCTGCGCCTGCGCCTTGCCGGACGGCCCGGTGCCCAGCCGCAGCGACAGCCACGCGGGGGATTCCCGGACACCATGGAAGGCCGGCGGCGTCAGGACGTCGGAGGCCGCCGCGGCCGGAGCCGACAGGGCCCCGATGAGGGCCAGGGTCCGCGACAGTCCCGAGGGGACCCTCGTGCTTCGGGGGGTCGTCATGCGCCGGTCAGGTTCACCCAGCGCCGGGGCGAAGTCCAGGCTCGGGGCTCAGGCGTTCATCACGTGACCCACGCTCGCCGTGGAGGGCACTGGCGCGGGCTGCGGGGTGAGCGAAGGCGAGGAATCCTGGGACACCACGGGAGCAGGCTGGGATTCCTGGGCACGACCCAGGAAGTCACGCCGGTAGATGCGCACCATGGCCATGAAGATGGACGCGATGAGCGGCCCCACCAGCAGGCCCATCATCCCGAACACCGCCAGCCCGCCGAACATGGACAGGAAGACGAGCAGCGGATGCAGCGCCATGCGCGAGCCGCACAGCCTGGGGCGGATGACGTTGTCGATGCTGCCCACCAGGAAGGTGCCCCACGCGAGCAGGAACACGCCCTCGCTCACCCGGTTGGCCGCGATGAGGATGACGCCGATGGGCCCCCACACGAGCGCGGTGCCGCCCACCGGGACCAGCGCCACCAGCACCATGGCCGCGCCCCACACCCCGGCGTGCGGCACGCCCGCGATGAGCAGCCCCACGAAGCCCACCGCGCCCTGCACCAGCGCGGTGACGGTGTTGCCGTAGATGATGGCGTACGCGACGTCCGTGAACTCGTGGGAGAAGGCGTCGAAGTAGCGGCGCTCCAGGGGGATGAGCCGGGCCACCTCGTTCACCAGACGACGGCCGTCCAGGAAGAAGTAGTACATGGCGACCGTCATCAGGAACATGTTGACGAGCAGCTCCGTGCCGGCGCCCACCAGGTCCGCGAGCAGCCCCGCGCCGCCCGACACCGCCGTCATCAGCAGGCGCTCCGTCTCCGAGCTCTCCGGATCGAAGTGCACGTAGCGGGCGAGGCCCCGGGGCAGGCTGTTGAGGAAGTGGTGGCGCAGGTCCACCTGATCCAACAGGTCCTGCGCCTGGCCCACGAACTGGAGCACCTCGCGGGCCACCATCCAGCCCACCAGCGCCAGCGGGGCCAGGATCAGCAGGAACACCGCGAGGGTGGACAGTCCGGCCGCCAGGGACTTGCGGCCCTGGAGCCGGCGGTCCAAGGAGTCCTGGATGGGCATGAACAGGACGACCAGGAAGCCGCCCAGCAGCACCGGCATCAGGAACGGCAGCAGGATGCGTGAAAAGAGAATCAGCGCGAGCGCGAACAGCCCCGCGAAGATGAAATTGGACCACCGCTTCGAATCGCCCGCCGTCACCGCCCCACCCCGTCCCCAGACCCGCTGAACGCAACGTAGGAACGGAGTTTCCCAGCAGGAAGTCCGTCCCTCCCTTCACCAAGAGGCCATCCATGACTTCTGGACGTTTCGCTCCCCTGGCGGCCGCCGCCACCGCGGTGGTCGCCAGCGCCTTCCTGATGCTCGGTCCGGCCGGCTGTGACGAGAGCCAGAACGCGGCCTGCACGGACAACTGCCCCGCCGTGGAGGGCACCTACCCGCTGAGGTTCATGGGGGACGCGGGGCTGCCCGCCGAGTGCGTGAACCTGAACGTGCAGCCCCTGGCCGACGGCGAGGTGCTGAGCATCCAGCGCGGCGAGGGCGGCATGCTCACGGGCTCACTGGCGGGGGTGCCGCTGACGGGTCAGGTGTACGCGAGCGGCGATCTGACCCTGACCGGCCTGCCGCCGCCCAGCAGCGATGGCGGGGTGAGCACGATCTACACCCTCAACGCGACCCACACCGGCGGCGGAGACGACGACGGGGGCCTGGTCCACGGCGGCCTGTCCGGGAACTTCACCGGCCAGTTCTCGCGCATCCAGGGGACCAGCGCCCTTCGGTGCAACGTGGCGCGCCCCTTCACGGCGACCCGGCAGTGAAGCCAGGGCCGCCGGGAGCGGCGCCAGGGCGGCAGAATTACTTCTTCTTGCCTTCGGCGGCGGCGGCCTTGGCGGCTTCCTTCTGCTTCTTGATCCGCTTCTTCCAGTGCTGACGGATCTTCATCTGCACGCGGCGGTGCTTGCTCTTGCTGTTGGCCATGTGGGTGGCTCCTGGTCTCCGGAATGGAGCAAAGGGGGGCTTACCTATCAGAAGCCTACGGGCTCCCGGAAGAGGAACCCTCGGGGTCCTCCGGGACGGGCGCCCCGTCGGCTCGCGGCGCGGGGCCGGGCCCGCCGTCCGGGGGGGGCTCGTTGGGGGCCGGACGGGTCGGGAAGGGAATGCCCTCCGCGCTGCGGACCCGGGTGGGCTGGGCGCTGCCCAGCGTCACGTCCCCCTCCCGGTCCTCGTCGCTGGGGCGCTCCTTGGAGGCCGGCACGCTCGTCTGGTGGGGGCGCTTCTTCACCGAGGCGAAGATGGGGCGGCAGGCGTCCACGAAGCGGCGGACCTCGTCCAGGGGCAGCGCGGGCGAGTAGTTGTCGTTCACCCCCGTCATGGGCTCCGCCATGCACATGGCGTTGAGGATGGCCTCCTCCGTGGCCTCCATCACCGCCTCGTAGAGGGGGTCCAGGCGCTGATCCAGGAGGATCTTCATCTTGTAGACCATCTTCTGGGTGCGCCTGGGGATGATGTTCGCGGTGGAGAAGCCCACCACGATTTCACCCGAGCCGTGCGCCGCGTAGCTGCCCACGCGGCCGATGCCCAGGCCCACGCGCTTGCAGAGGCGGTTGATCTGATGGCTGAGCAGCGGCGCGTCCGTGGCGACCACCGCGATGATGGAGCCGTAGGACTTGCCGCGGTGGGGGGTGTTCTTGAACTTCTCCACCAGCACCTCGCCCACCGGCAGGCCGCCCACGCGCAGGTTGTGCATCTTCCCGAAGTTGGACATGACGAGCACGCCCAGCGTGTAGCCGCCCAGCACCTCCGGCAGCTTGCGCGAGGACGTGCCGATGCCGCCCTTGAAGTCGCACGTCACCATGCCGGTGCCGCCGCCGACGTTGCCCTCCTGCACCGGGCCGGACTTCGCGTTGTTGATGGCGGCGACGACGTGCTCCTGGCGCACGTGGCGGCCGGAGATGTCGTTGAGCCACGAGTCGTCGCACTCGCCCACCACGGGGATGATGACGTCGTGCTCGTCGCCGATGCCCGGGTAGCGCTGGACGAGGTAGTTGGCCACGCCGTCGGACACGGCGCCCACGGCCATGGTGTTGGTGAGGAGGATGGGCGTCTCGATGAGGCCCCACTCCATGAGCTGCGTCATGCCGGAGACCTCGCCCGCGCCGTTGAGCACGAAGCCGCCCCCGCTCATGCGTTCCATGAAGATGTTGCCCAGGTTGGGCAGGATGGCCGTGACGCCCGTGCGCACCGGGCCGTAGCCGGGCCGCAGCGGCCCCGAGCCTTCGATGAGCGTGGTGTGGCCCACCAGCACGCCTTCGACGTCGGTGATGGCGTTGTACCTGCCCGGCTTGAAGCGCCCCAGCGGCAGCCCCAGCTCCCGCGCCCGGACCCTCGGCCCATTCTCTTCCGGTATCCGCACCATGCGCCGACCGTACCCGACAATCTCCGACGGTCAACCCTGCTTCCCTACCGACCGGCGCGAACGTTCAGCCGCGTGCGGGAGGCCTCAGCCCCTCCACGAGCAGCCGCGTCTGCACGCGGGCGAGCGCCTCCGCGGCCTCCGCGCCCTGCGGGGACTCACCGAGCTGCCGGTCCACGAACAGCGAGGCGAGCCCGTGCACGAGCGACCACGCGGTGAGCGTGAGGGGCCGCGACTCGCCGGGGCGCAGCAGGCCCGCCGCCTGTCCCGCCTCGATGCTGCTCACCAGGAGCGTGAAGGCGCCCGGCTCTCCCTCCGGCTCCGGGGGCGGTGACATGGGCCGGGTGAAGTGCGGGCCGAACATCACCCGGAAGTGCGGCGGGTGGCGCACGGCGAACAGCACGTAGGCCTCGCCCGCCGCGTACAGCCGCTCCAGGGGGCCGGTGTGCGGGGCCATGCGCTCGCGCATCTCGCGCGCCATGGCGCGGAAGCCCTCGTGCGCCACCGCCTCCAGCAGCGCCTCCTTGTCCGCGAAGTGCCGGTACGGCGCCGCGTGGGTGACCCCCGCCCGCCGCGCCACCTCCCGCAGGGACAGCGCCCCGAAGCCCTCCTCGGCGATGAGCGCCACCGCCGCGTCCACCAGCGCCTGGCGCAGGTCCCCGTGGTGGTAGCGGCCCTTGTCCTCCGGTGCCTCCGCCGCCTGCTTCCGCTTGCCCCGCGTCGCCAACGTCCGTGCCTCCTCGCGCGCCTGGTGCCGCCCGCGCGACTTGAGCATCCGCCGCGCGAAGTTGCCAGCGTCAACATCCATGTTGACGCCGGAAACATGCGATGTTTACAGTGTCTACACTCTGGGGTTGGCGCGGGGCCTTCCGCGCCCTCACGTTGCACTGGAAAGGGAGCCGTCATGACGACCGCGATGAAGCAGACGATGTCCTCCGCGCCGGGCTGGCTGCGGGCGTTCCGCGCGCTTCCCCGCCAGCACGGCTTCGAGCCGCTGCGGGTGGAGGGCCAGGTGCCGGAGGGGCTGCGGGGCTCGCTGTACCGGGTGGGGCCGTGGACGTTCGACGTGCACGGCCGGCCGTACCAGCACTGGTTCGACGGGGACGGCGGGATGCTGGGCGTGCGCTTCGGGGCGGACGGGGTGACGGGGGCGTCGCGGCTGCTGGACACGCCCACCATGGTGGCGGAGCGCCAGGCGTCCTCGCAGCGCTACGGCGCGTACGGCACGCCCACGCCGCTGCTGCACAAGCTGCGCGACGTGCGCAAGAACTCAGCGAACACGTCCGTGATGGCGTGGAACGGCAAGCTGTACGCCCTCTTCGAGGGCAGCGTGCCGGTGGAGGTGTCCCCGGAGGACCTGTCCACGCTGGGCGAGACGGACTTCGACGGCACGGTGGTGGAGACGTTCTCCGCGCACCCGCACCGCGTGCCGTCGCGCAAGGCGTCCTACAACTTCGGCATCCGCTACGGCCGGGAGACGCTGGCGGACCTCTACGCGCTGCCGGACGGCGGCCCTGCGCGGCGGCTGGGCACGGTGAAGCTGCCGGGCGCGACCATGGTGCACGACTTCATCGCCACGGACCGCTACCTCGTCTTCTTCCTCTCACCGCTGCGCTTGAACCTCTTCCGCGCGCTGCTGCGGGTGGGCTCCTACTCGGAGAACCTGCGGTGGCGGCCGGAGGCGGGCGCGGACGTGCTGGTGGTGCCCATCGACGACGTGGCGCACCCGGTGCGCATCACCACGGACGCCTTCTACCTGTGGCACTTCGGCAACGCGTACGAGCAGGGCGACACGTTGGTGGTGGACTACGTGCGCTACCCCGACTTCACGACGAACCAGTGGCTGGGCGAGCTGGTGCGCGGCCCCACGTCCCTGGACGCGAAGGGCATGCTGCACCGGGCGGTGGTGGACCTGAAGGCGCGCACCTTCCGCACCGAACAGCGCGCGGACCTTAGCTGCGAGTTCCCCCGCGTGGCCCCCGGCGTCGTGGGCCGCGCGCACCAGACGCTCTACCTGGGCGTGCACCGGAGCGATGAAGCCCGGCGCGGCCTCTTCGACGGCGTGGCGCGCATGGACATGGCCACCGGCCGCATGACCACGGCCTCCCTGGGCGAGGACACCTACCCCTCCGAGCCCGTCTTCGTCCCCCGCCCCGGCGGAAGCGCCGAGGACGACGGCTGGGTGCTCACGCAGGTGTTCGACGCGAAGACGGACACGTCCCACGTCGCCGTGCTGGACGCGCGCCACCTGGAGGACGGGCCCGTGGCGCGCTGCCACTTCAACCACGCCCTGCCGCCCACGTTCCACGGCGGGTTCGCAACTGAACGGTGACTTCCCGAAAGGCAATCCCTACCTCTCGCGGTGGATCACGCCGGTTCGCGTCATCACGCTTGTCAGAGGAGATGACACGAAGAGCGTGACCCGCCGCCAGCCGTGGCAATCCCTCGCACGGATGAGACCTGCCCTCCCGGGCGCTTCACCGCGCGAATTCGCGTCTGTCAGTCTTTGGCTCCCGACCGCCAAAGGACGCACCCCATGGCCGCAACCGACCTCGCTGAGCAGGGTGAGCTCTCCAACGCATACAACTTCCATGACCCGCTCACCGGTGACGTCAACCTGCGCACGGGGCGGGTCCACCTCTCCCTGAGCGTGCCCGTGGTGCCGGGCATCGCGGGACTCGATGTCGACCTGGGCCTTGATTACTCGCAGCCCCTGCCGGGAGCGGACCGACGCATCCTCGGTCTCCCCGCGCCCTGGCGCTACCGCCTGAGCTACATCGTGGGCGGACAACTTACCGTCAACGGCCGCGAAACCTACACCGTGGATCCAGCGTGGCCACAGGGCCTGCGGTACGCGTTCCTGAAGAACATGTCCCTGGAGGCATTCCCCGACCTTCCGGCGCTCCCCTTCGACCCAGGCAGCAATCGCACGTACCGCAACGTCCTCTCCTTCCTGAACGGGGCGAAGCAGTACTTCGACAAATCCGGACGGCTCATCGCCAGCGCGGATGTCCACAACAATCACATCCTCTATTATTACAACGAAGCCGACGACACCTCCGTCCTTCAATCCACGCTCCAGCGCATCGTCGACACCTACGGACAGACCTTCACCTTCACGCATGAGGAGATGGCGACCCAGATCACCTTCCCCCAAGGGGAAGGCATTGCGCGGAGCATCCGCTTCGAGTTCTACAAAACGAGCGAGTTCCTCCGGATGAAGAAGTACGTGGGCCCCACGGGACGCGAAACCCTGTTGAGCCACAAGGACGTCGGCTCAACCAAGGGCCTGCTCGCCAGCATTCAGTCCCCCAGCGGACTCACAAGTGAGTTCCTCTATAATTCGATCCCAGCGAAGGGCTCCCAGGGAACAGAGTCGCTGGTCGTTGTCCAGGAGATCACTCGGACCTTCCAGGGAACCTCTCACACCACGCGCTACAAATTCGGCTGGGGCGAAGGCCGTCACAACTACACCGGGTACCCCGGTCTCTTCTTCAACTCCAATCAGCAGGATCCCCTGATGGAGAGGAAGAAGGGATTCGAATACATCACCAGGGTGGACGACGGAGTCACGATCACCTTCCACTTCTACAACCAATTGCACCTGGAGATGCACACCGATGTGTACACAGGCACCAAACCCCACAAGCCGATATCCAAGACAATCTTCCAGTATCCAGGCCAGACCCTGAAGGGCCTGCTAAGCTCCCTCAAGGAGCTCAGTTCAACACATCCGAACTATCAACTCCCCGTCCAGGTGGAGACGCAGACCTTCAACTCCGGCAGCACCTGGTCCTATCGTTCCCAGAAAAAGGAACTCGATTACAATAAAAAGGGACAACCCACACGCATAAGGGAGTCCTTCGCGGCGATCGGCAAGTCCTTCCGGAAGGAGAAGCAAGAGACGTTCTCCTACGACCCCCGCTTCGGGCTGCTCACGCAACACACAGTCCGCGACTACCATGCCAGAGGGAAGTTCACTGCCGATCCGGTCGTCACCCGGACCCGGCGGACATTGCACCCAGACGGACACCTCGTTGTCCGGAGTGACGTGGGGTTCGTCGGGGGCGCCGTGTTCAATCCCATCCGGCGCTCCACCTTTACCCATGACGGCAAGGGGCGGATCACCCGGCAGGAATCGAAAGACCTGACGCCCGACCAGGGCCTGATCACGTCCCAGGAGCTTTCCTACAGCTACGACCCGGCGAAGCACCGCCTCACCCTCACGTCGACGGATGCCTCCGGGTTCACCACCCTCCAGGAAATCGACACCACCCTCGGCCTCCTTGTGTCAGAGACCGATGCGCGGAACAACGTCGCCACCCACACCTACGACGCCCTGGGACGCAAGACCTCCACGGTGGATCCCCTGAATACAACCACCCGGTGGATCTATGACGACACCCTGCGGACCGTCACGGAAGAGCGGGCGAACGGGTACCAGACCGTCACCGAATTCAACAGCCTGGGCCTGATGACCCGGCGATTCGACAACGCCGGGCCGAACAAGAGCAGGCGCACCCTCGCGACCCGGACCTTCGACGAGCACGGACGCCTCGTCAGTGAGTCCGGAATCCTGGGCGACAACTCCAAGGTGACCCATGAATATGACCGCCGAGGACGCCTATCCAAGGTCACGGACGCGCTGGGCAACGCGCGCACCTACACCTATGACGAGGTCGCCCGGACCCAATCCGAGTCGTTCAATGGCATCCTGAGCCGCAAGCGGACCTTCAACGATAGGGGGCAGGTCACCGTGGAGGAGATCATCCCCTCCACCCCGGGGGTCACCCAGGTCACCGCCACCGGCTATGACGGCTTTGGCCAGGTCGTCCTCATGAGGCAGGGCAGCAAGACCCGACCGGACTTCCTCACGCATCACATCACCCGGGACATCGATGGCAACGCGGTGAAGACCGTGGTCCAGACGAGCGACGGAATCCAGGTCGTCCATGTGGAGGGCCGGGACCTGTTCGGCAACGTCATCCGCACCCAGCGGACGCGCCAGCAAAGGAACGAAACGACCTCCGTCAGCGGCCCCACCTTCTCCTACGACAACATCAACCGCCTCACGTCCATCCTCCTGCCCAAGGGACGGGCGGAGTCCTTCCTCAACGATGCCCACGGCAATCCCACGACCTGGAACATCCTGGGGGGCGGCGGCACCCAGTTCACCCAGCAGTTTGACGCCCGCAACGCACTCACCCGGATGGAGTTCACCGAAGGTGCGGTGAAACGTGAGTTCGTCCGGACCTACGATCCCCAGACCCAGCGCCTGCTGTCCCTGGAGCACCTGGCGGGCGGCACGTCCTCCGACAAGACCGAGTACACCTACTCCATGGATGGATTGCTCACGTCCCTCCAGTACAAACCCGACGGGAGGACCCAGATATGGGAGTACTCCTCCCAGAACAACCAACTGGTCCGCTTCACCGACTCCACGGGCACCAGCTTCAAGCTGACCTATACGCCCCAAGGGCAACTCCAGTCACGGATGGTGGACCCGGTGCCCACCATCCCCCTTCCCCTACCGGGCACCTTCGTCGGCTCCGTCACCTTCGAATACTATTCGAAGGCGGAGAGCGCGGTGCACAGTGGCAAGCTGAAGACCCTGAGCCACACGCTGACTGCCTTTACCACCTTCACCTACGACAACTTCGGGCGGGTTCATCAAGCCATCACCAAACCGCTGCCCCTGGACATCATCGCTCCGGCCCTCCTGTCCATCACCTATACCTACGACGACCTCAGCCGGAAGCTCACCCGCGTGGCCTACGCGTCCCCGAGTCAGCCGCAGAACGCCGCGCTCAACCGCCGGGTGGACTACCAGTACAACGGGCTGGGGCAACTCATCCAGGAGGAAGAGAGGAACGCGTCGGGCCTGGTGCAGATCCTCCGCGAGTATGTCTACGACGTCGCGGGGAACGTGGTGAAGCGAGTACTCACCCGCGGCCGCCAGGTCGAAGGGACGGTGTTCACATACGACGAGGACAACCAGCTCGTGTCCATCCAGGATTCGAGCGGCGCCCGGCGGGTCCCCGTCCACGATGATCGTGGCAATCTCACGGAGGACGGCACCGGCAGGAAGTTCAGCTACAACCTCCTGAACCAGCTCACGGGGTTCGTCGACAGCGCAGGGAAAAGCTTCGCCTATGACTATCACCCGGATGGGCTGAGGAAGAGCAAGTACGGCGCGGACGGAGCGGCCCTGCGCTACTACTACGACGCGGATGAAGTGCCCAACCTCGTCCACGAGGCCCGCGGCAAGATGAGCGCCGCCCAGACGTTCGCGGCCGACACCCATCTCAGCGGCGCCATGGTGGGCTCCATGCGCGTCGCCCGCAGGAACCCCGAGCCCCTTCAATCCCGGCAACTGCTGCTCCACGACAAGAACCACGTCATCGCGCAACGCACGTATCCCGGCGGCGTCCTGGGGGGCGTCCAGTTCGACGGCAACCGCTTCAGCGCCTATGGCGAGCGGGACGGGGCCTCGGGAGCGGTCCAGGATCCCTTTGATCTCAAGGCCAATCCCTTCGGCTTCAAGGGGGAGTACCGGGACGCGGAGTCGGGCCTCATCTACATGCGGGCGCGCTACTACGACCCGGGGCTCATGCGCTTCATGAGCCTCGACAGCCTGCCCCTCTTCAACCGCTACGAGTACGCCAACGGCAACCCGGTGATGCTGTCCGACCCCACCGGGCATGCGTGGGGGTTCTGGGGATGGTTTGGCTTCCTCGCGGGCATTGCCGTCGCCGTCGCCACCGTGGGGATCGGGGGGCTCGTCTTCGGGGCTGTTGGGCTTGCTGGAAGCATCGCGATCGGCGCCACTGCGGGATTCGCGGGCAGCCTCACCGGGAGTGTGTTCAACGCCATTGACCAGTCCGCGCAAGGCAATGGGAGCTTCACGGACAACTTCTTCACCCTTGATACCCTCCTGACCGTGACCGTCGGAACCGTCGGGGGAGCCCTCGGGGGAGCCCTCGGCAGCGGAGTCGAGTCTATCGGCGCGAAGATCGGACAACTGGTCGCCGACAGAACCATCCTGGGGAGCGCAGCCGTCAAGTACGCGGCCAGCAAGACGGCCACGGCCGTGACAGCCCTCGCCGAAAGCGCGACCCTCAATGTGACCGCGCAGTTCATCACGACGGGGGCCGTCAACTTCGACACTTCATTCATCGCGGCGCTGGCATTTGCCCCGGTGGCTGGACTCAGCGCGAAGAGCCTGGGATCCCGTACGTCGATCAAGGGGGCGGTCAGGAATCGCATCCGGCAGCGAGCCATCAACAACCCCTACGTGGTGCCGCCCACACCTGCTCTTGGCTCCGGTTTCAGCGTCGGCGGGGTGACGGGTGCCGTCCTGCCCTCGCCATACGGCAGTTACTGAGCGGAGCAGGGCCTGGGAAAACCTCCTGCTTTCTCCGCTTTCAAAACCATATCGGCTTAAATGGTTGGGAGACGGAGAACAGGAGGCAGGTCATGAAGCGGTTGCTGGCGGTGGCAGGACTGGTGGCGGCGCTGACCGGGTGTCAGCCGGAAGCGCAGACGGATCCAAACCTGGCGGAACAGGCCCAGGGCGCGACGAACGTGCCCGGGCTCTACGCCGTCTTCAACCAGCCGGACAACACGGGCACGCGGGACTACCGCATCAAGGACGAGCTGGCGCGGCTCATCCAGAACAGCCCCAAGGGTTCCTACATCCGCATCGCCATGTTCCTGTGGACGACGGACCACCTGAACGCGGCCCTCAAGGCGGCGCTGTGCCGGGGCGTCGTCGTGCGGCTGGTGGTGGACGAGCAGAACGGCGGCGCCGCTTCTGAGTTCGCCGCGGGCGGCGTCATCCATGACCTGAGCAGCTACGTGCCCCCAGCGGCGACGTGCCCGGACGGCTTGAGGCTGGAGCTCACGCGGTGCAACGGCACGGGCGCGGGCAGCGCGTGCATCGCGGGCTTCGACCGCGAGGGCACCATCATGCACGACAAGCTCTTCACCTTCTCCACCACCACGGATCCGCAGGGCAACCGCATCCAGCGCGTGGTGGTGCAGGGCTCGTGGAACAACACCTACTCCCAGAACAACTACTGGAACGACATGGTCGTCAGCTACGAGGACTGGGATTGGTACGACTACTGGGTCGGCTACCACAACGACCTGCGCGGCGGCACGAAGACGACGGACTACTCCGGACGTACGCGGCGGGCTGCACGCTGGACGTGAACCAGAACCACTTCAACGACAGCCGCGCCATCGTGGCCACGGAGCTGGTGCGCATTGGCAAGATGGGCTGCCGGGTGCGCGTGCTCTACACGGACATGGACGCGGGCATCATAACGAAGCTCACCGGCGCGACGAACCTCACGCTCCGCCAGCTCCACGACGCCTCCGCCAACAACGTGAAGCAGGGCGACGGCACGCCGCGCGAGGTGCTCACGCACAGCAAGCCAGGCCCTCAACGACGGCTGAGATGAAACGGGGACGGCGCCCTTCCAGGCACCGTCCCCTCCCCTGCCCGCGCTTCAGCGGTGGCTCAGGACTTGAGCTCCGGACGCGGCGCGGGCGGGGTCTCCGCGGGGGCCGAGGCGTTGGCCCGCGCGTTCTGCTCTTCAATCCGCTGCACGACCTTGTTGAGCGGCGGCGCGTGGGCGCCGGCCGGGTTCTCCGTCTGGGCCCGGCGCGCCTCGCGTTCCTTGTAGCGGCGGATGGCGGGCGCCATGATCTCGCCAATCAGCGTCCGGTAGTCCATGCCGGCACCCGCCGCGATGAGCACCAGGTCGCTCCAGCCGGGCGTGAGGCCGGGCAGCGGGTTGCACTCGATGAAGTAGATGCGCCCCTTGTCGTCCATGCGGAAGTCGATGCGCGCCACGTCGCGGCACCCCAGCGCCATGAACGAGTTGCGCGCCGCCGTGCGCAGCTTCTCCAGCAGCGCGGGTTCGATCTTCGCGGGCGCGTCGTAGCGGATGCGGTCCGTCCAATCGAGCTTGTGCTGGAAGCTGTAGACGGGGTTCTTCTCCGCCTTGTCCAGGAAGACGATCTCCATGGGCGGCAGCACGCGCGGACGCCGCTCGCCCAGGAGGCCCACCGTGAACTCGCGGCCGCCGATGTACTCTTCGATCAGCGCGGGCTGCTGGTACTTGCCGGCGATCTCCCGGACCACGTCGCGCAGCTCCGCCTCCGAGTTGCACACGCTCTTGGTGACGACGCCCTTGGAGCTGCCCTCCGCCACCGGCTTCACGATGAGCGGGAAGGTGGTGAACTCCTTGTTGAGGCGCTCCTTGCCCGTGACCATCAACTGGAAGTTGGGCGTGAGGATGCCCGCCTGACGGACGATCTTCTTCGCCAGCGCCTTGTCCAGCGCGAGCGACAGCGTCGCGGGGTCGGAGCCCGTGTACGGGATGTCCAGGAGCTCCAGCATCGCCGGCACCTGGCTCTCACGGTTGCGGCCCTTGAAGCCCTCCGCGATGTTGAAGACGATGTCCAACGGCGTGCTGGAGAGCACCGTGGGCAGCTCCGCCGTGGCCTCCAGGTCGATGACCTCGTGGCCCCAGGACGCGATGGCCTCGCGGATGGCCTGGAGCGTGTTGGGCGAGTCGTACTCGGCCTCGCTGTCCTCCTGCACCGTCTCCGCCGTGGCGCTGGGCTTCACGCGCTTCACGTTGAAGCTGAAGCCCACGCGCAGCGGGCCGGACTTGCGCGCCGGCCTGCCCTGGCGGCTCTTGGAGTCGCGGATCTTGTGGCGCTTGCCCGCGCTCTGGATGATGGAGTTGATGACCCCGTCCAGGTGCAGCCCCTCCAGCTCCGCCGCGGCGTAGATGCCCGCGCCCGGCTCCAGGCTGGGCAGCGCGTTGATCTCGAGGAAGTACGGCACGCCCGCGTCGGACACGCGGAAGTCCAGCCGGCCCAGGTCGCGGCAGTCCAGCACCTGGAGGATCTTCTGCGCCATCTTGCGGACGTCCTCGGACATCTTCGCCGGGATGTTCGCGGGGGCGCGCACGGACACGGACTTCTCCCGGCGCGTCTTCAGCTCGTAGTCGTAGATGGCGTACTTGCGGCCCTGGGACGCCTCCGGGTCGATGACGTACTCCACCGGCGCGAGCACGCCGTCGTAGTCGTTGTCCACCGCGGCCAGGAACGGCACCGTGAGGTCGCGCCCGCTGATGTACTCCTCCACCAGCACGCCCGCCGGGTACTTCTCCAGCGCCTTCGCCACCTTCTCCCGCACCTGCTCCAGCGTCTCCGCGACGGAGTCCTGGGTGATGCCCTTGGAGGAGCCCTCGAAGTTGGGCTTCACGATGACGGGGAAGCGCAGGTTCTCCGGCTGCAGCTCGTTGAGCTTCTCCACGTACTGCCAGCCGGGCGTGCGGATGCCGTGCTTGGAGAGGATGAGCTTGGTGAGCTGCTTGTCCAGCGTGAGCGCCAGCGCGTACGCGTCCGAGCCCGTGTACGCGAAGCCCAGCTCGTCGAAGAGCGCCGGGTAGAAGGCCTCACGGAAGCGGCCGCGGCGGCCCTCCGCCGTGTTGAAGATGAGGTCCGGGCTGTACGCCTCCAGGCGGGCGACGGTGCGCGACGCGGGGCCGCTCACCTCGAAGCGCTCCAGGCGGTGGCCCAGCCGCTCGATGGCCCCCGCCAGCGTGTTCACCGTCTCCTGCGTGTCGAACTCCGCCTCTTCTTCCGAGTCCGAAAGCCGCAGGTTGTAGGTCAGCGCGATGCGCATGGCTTACCCCGTCTCCCTTTCCTGAATGCCTTGCCGCGGCGCACCTTGGCCGCGGACATCAACCGTCCGGGAGCGCGCGTCGCGCCCACCGGCGTGCGGGCTGCAACCGTCGCGCCCGCGACAACCTTCCCGTCCACCACCTGCGTCTGCGCCCAGGTGTCCCCCAGCCGCAGGCCCAGCGGGTCGCGCAGCACGCGCCACGCCTCCACGCCGCCAATCACCACGAAGCCCGCCAGGGCGGCCACCACGCCGTGCGGCGCGGGCATCATCCCCAGCAGCACCACCAGCGCGAGCGGCGCGTTGCGAAGCGTGCTGTCACGGTGCCGCGCGGCCGAGCGCGTGGGCAGGTGCATCACCTTCACGCCGCAGATGCGCTTGCCCACGCTCTGCCCCTGGAGCATCCCGTCCGCGAGCAGCAGGAACAGCAGCGCCACCACCGCGCCCGCCGCGCCGCACACCACGTACAGGCCCCAGGCCACCGCGCAGTCGATGATGCGCGCGCCCAGCCGCAGGAGCAGCGACGCCTTCGGGTACGGTGAGTCCGGCTCCGCGTCCTCCTGCACCAGCCGCAGCACGCGGCCCGCGCCGCGGCCCTCCGCCATGAGACTGCGTTCGGGGGCGGTGCTCACTCCTCGGGCTCCAGCGTGAGCCCCTCTTCGGTGGGCTCCGGCTCGTCCAGCCCCGCCAGCTTCGCCAGCCGCTCGTGCGCGGACAGCGGGTGGACGAACGGCACCACCGACTGCGCGTGCTCCCCGGCCGCTTCCGCCGCCAACCGCGCCGTGGGGCTGCCCGTTTCGGACATGCGCAGCAGCTTCTGCCGCGCGTCGTCCTCGTCGTGGCGCGCGGCCTCGCCCTCGCGGGTGAAGAAGACGAAGGCCATGGCCGGGCGCTTGGAGGACTCGCGCATCGCGAACTGCACGCCGTCCAGGTTCCAGCCCTTGCCCGTCCACTCGTTCAGGGTGCGCTCCAGCGCGCCCTCGTCCACCGTGGACAGCTCCACCACTTTGTACTGCAACGGCCCGGGCTCACGGAGGACGGGAGCGCGGCCCTTCCCGGGGCGCTGGCCCGACCGGGAGCGCGGCGCCTTGGACGGCGCGGCGCCACGTCTGGGCGGAGGCTTCTCGGTTCTGCGTCCGGGCCGCTTCTTCTGGGTGGGCATCGTGGTGGGGGCATTTGGGCGCAAGCGGCGGAAGCGATCAAGCCTTCCGCCGATGCCGTGCGCCCGGGTGTCGCCTACAGGAGCTTGGCCGCTTCCAGGGCGTGGTAGGTGATGACCAGGTCGGCGCCGGCGCGCTTGATGGATGTGAGGACCTCCAACATCACGCGCTCGTAGTCCACCCAGCCGTTCTGCCCGGCGGCCTTGAGCATCGCGTACTCGCCGGAGACGTTGTACGCGGCCAGCGGCAGGTCGAAGTTCTCACGCAGCGCGCGGATGACGTCCAGGTACGACAGCGCCGGCTTCACCATGATGAAGTCCGCGCCCTCCTCCACGTCCAGCGCCGTCTCGCGGATGGCCTCGCGCACGTTGCCGGGGTCCATCTGGTAGCCGCGGCGGTCGCCGAACTGGGGCGTGCTCTGCGCGGCCTCGCGGAACGGGCCGTAGAAGCCGGAGGCGTACTTCGCCGAGTACGCCATGATGGGCGTGTCCTGGTGCTTCACCTCGTCCAGCGCCTTGCGGATGGCGCCGATGCGGCCGTCCATCATGTCCGACGGCGCGATGATGTCCGCGCCCGCCTGCGCGCAGGTGACGGCCATCTGGGCCAGCAGCGGCAGCGTGGCGTCGTTGGCCACGTGGTCGCCGTCCAGCACGCCGCAGTGGCCGTGGTCGGTGTACTCGCACAGGCACACGTCCGCGATGACCTGGAGGTCCGGCTCCGCGGCCTTGATCTCCCGGATGGCGCGCTGGACGATGCCGTCCGTCGCGTACGCCTGGGTGCCGCGCGCGTCCTTGTGGTCCGGGATGCCGAAGAGGATGACGGACGGCACGCCCAGCGACTTCGCGAGCTTCGCCTCCTTCACCGCGTGCTCCAGCGAGAAGTTGAAGACGCCCGGCATGGAGGCGATGGGACGGCGCACGTCCCGGCCCTCCACGACGAACAGCGGGTAGATGAAGTCCGTGGGTGAGAGGCGCGTCTCTCTCACCATGTCACGGAGGGCCGCCGAGCGGCGCAGCCTGCGGGGACGGTGGACGGGGTGGGCCATGGGTCGCCGGTATAAACCGCCGGGCCCCGCGCTTCACCCCTTCCGAGCCCTGAATCCGCCTGCTCAGCCGGCGACGGGGCGCCAGGTCAACTGATGGCGGCGCGAATCGCGAGCCATGCGGTCGGCCCGCCGCCCGGCCAGGTCCGCCTCGTACAACGCCCGGGCGTAGCGCACCCGCGCCGCCTCGGTCCCGGTGGTCAGCTCCCGCTCGGCGGCCTCCAGCTCACGGCGCGCGTCCTGAAGCTGCTGCTCGGTCCCGTTTGCCCACGTCATGCCCATGTCTCCTGTGTGGTGTGTCCGCGAGCGTTGGCGTTCAGGTCCCGCGGGTCGCTGACAGGCATTGCAGGGCCTGGACCAGGGACACCGTTGGAACCCCCAGGAGTGCAACGCCCGGGAAAGACGAGGTGTCGCGTCGCGCCACGCGCGCTCCGGGTGCGCAAGGCATTTCCCAGCGGCGCGAACAGGGGAACGCGGAGGGAAGCCCGCATGCACGGCGGGCCGTCCCTCCCCCGGGGGCAGCTCGATTCCATGCGGGTGCAATCATCCGTCCAGCGGGTCGTCTACAGTCATGACCGTGACGACTCCACCTCCCGCGCTCGAAGTGCAGGGCCTGCGAAAAACGTATCGCCGAGCGTTCGGACGCGGCGGCCATGAAGCCCTCCGGGGCATGGACCTCCACGTCCCGGCGGGCAGCGCGTTCGGGCTGATTGGCCCCAACGGCGCGGGCAAGACGACCTTCATCAAGAGCGTGCTCGGCATCGTGCGGCCCACCGCGGGCACGGTGCGGGTGCTGGGCGGGTCGCCGGAGGACCCCGCCATCCGCGCGCGCATCGGCTACCTGCCGGAGCGGCTGCACCTGCCCGGCACGTGGAAGTCGCCCGCGTTCCTGGCCACCGTGGCGCGGCTCAAGGGATTGAAGCCGGACGCGGCCGCGCACGCGAGGCTCCTGGAGCGCGTGGGGCTGGCGGACGCGGTGGACCGGCGCATCGGCGGCTACTCCAAGGGCATGCGGCAGCGGCTGGGGCTGGCGGCGGCGCTGCTGGGAGACCCGGCGCTGCTGGTGCTGGACGAGCCCACGGACGGCATCGACCCCATGGGCCGGCTGGAGGTGCGCCGCATCCTCCAGGAGGAGGTCCAGAAGGGCGTGACGCTGTTCCTCAACTCGCACCTGCTGGCGGAGACGGAGCGCGTGTGCGACCGCGTGGCCATCCTCGCGGACGGGCGCGTGCTGCGCGAAGGAAGGCTGGAGGAGCTGGCGAAGGCGGGGGCCCGCTGGCGCGTGCGCTTCGCGCCCGGCGCGGACCGGGCGGCGCTGGAGGCCGCGGGCTTCATGGCCGTGGCGGATCCGGCGCGGGCAGCAAGGCCGGGCGGTGACGCGAGGGCGGACATGGCGCCCGCGAGCGGTGGCCGGGAGGACGGTGTGTACACGGTGGACGCGGCGGACGTGGCGGTGCTCAACGCGGCGTTGGACAGGGCGCGGGCCTCGGGCGCGCTGCTGATGGAGCTCCGGCGCGAGGGCGCGGACCTGGAGGCGGTGCTCGTGGGCGCCGTCGGCGGCGGGCCGGGGGTGGCGGCGTGAAGAGCCCTGTCTTCGTCATCGCCGGCTACGTGCTGCGCGAGGCGGCGTCGCGCAAGTTCATCATGGCCTTCATGGTGGGGCTCACGCTGGTGCTGGCCACCGTGGCGCTCAGCCTCAAGCTGGAGGTCGTGGACGGCGCGCTCGCGGCGACGCGCCTGTTCGGCGAGGTGATGCGCTCCAACATCATGTCCGTGGACGTGGCGCTGCGGCCCATCTACCGCGCGGCGGCGTACCTGGTGTTCTACGGCGGCATCCTCTTCGGCATCGTCGCGTGCTCGGACTTCGCGCCGGGGCTTTTGTCGCCCGGCCGCATCGAGCACCTGCTCGCCCTGCCCTTGCAGCGCTGGCACCTCTTGGCCGGCACGTTCCTGGGGGTGATGACGCTGGCCCTGGGCGGCACGGTGTACGCCGCGGGCGGGCTGACGCTCATCTTCGGGGTGAAGACGGGGTACTGGACGGCGGGGCCGCTCATCGCCGGGGGCCTGGCGTGCGTGGGGTTCGCGGCGGTGTACGCGGTGATGCTCACCACGGCGACGCTGGTGCGCAGCGCGGCGCTGTGCTCCGCGGCGGGCTTCGTGCTGCTGGTGGGCGGCATCCTCGCGGGCTTCCGCGCGGACGTGTCGCGCTACCTGGAGGCGGGCTTCGGCCGCACGGCGTTCGACGCGGTGACACTGGTGCTGCCCCGGCTGTCCGCGCTGGCGTCGCGCGCGGCGGACCTGGCCAGCTCCACGCCGATGGAGAAGGGTTCGCTGGGCATGCTGCTGGGCGGCGTGCTGGTGTTCGGACTGGGGGCCCTCTCCGTGGGCTTCTGGCACTTCGAGGGAAAGGACTGCTGAACCATGGATTCGCGCGGGCGCAGGAGGGTGTGGCTGGTGGGGGCGCTGCTGTTGTTCGCCGGAGGCGCGGTCCTGATGTTCACGGGCCAGGGCGACAAGCCGGCCGCGGAGGCTCCGGACGTGGAGTTCCCCCGGCGCATGAAGGGCTCGGACCTGGAGCGCGCGGAGAAGCGGCGCACCTGGGTGATGCCCGCCGTGGTGGACGCGGGCGTGGCCGCGCCGATGAAGCCGAGGGATCCGCTGCTCGCGGCGCTGCCCCGGGGCCCGGGGCGCACGGCGGTGGTCATCGAGGCGAACGCGCTGCGCTACTCGCCCGTGGGCGAGCTGCTCATGGACTGCCTGCTGCGTGACGGCGGCAAGAACCTGGAGCAGTTCAAGGCGATGAGCGGCGTGGATCCGCTCCAGGACCTGGACCGGCTGGTCGTCACCGACGAGGGCGTCATCCTCTCCGGCGACTTCAGCAAGGCGAAGTACCAGGAGCTGCTGGGCGAGCGAGTGTCCTCCGACTACGGCGCGGGCGCGCGCGTGTACGAGCCGGGGGACACGACCTTCGCCCTGCCGGACGGCGGCACGCAGCGCGGGCGCATGGACACGTCGGTGGGCACCTGGAACAACCAGATGCTCGTGTTCGGCAAGTCGCCGGACTCCGTGAAGACGGTGCTGGATCGCATGGACGGGCGCGGCCAGGAGGAGGGGCCGCCGCTGCTGGATGAGAACAGCACCTACGGCGAGATGTACGGCGTGCTGGCGGTGGAGACCCTGGCGAAGCTGCTGGGCCCGGGCCAGGAGGAGCTGGCGCGGCGGCTGACGGACGTGGCCCAGAACGTGGAGCTGCACCTGGACACCAGCGGCGACGTGGCCATGGTGGCCAACGTGACGGGCCTGGACGCGGAGAAGATGACGGACCTGGGCAAGTCCCTGGGCGGCGCGCTGTCCATGGCGCGCATGAAGGCGCAGGCGGAGGGCAAGGAGGACCTGGCGCAGCTCCTGGACTTCGCGAAGGTCCGGCCGGACGGCTCGTCCTTCAAGCTGGAGCTGGCCGTTCCGCTGGCCACCCTCCAGGAGCAGCTCGCCTGGTGCCGCGAGGAGCGCCAGGCCGCCGAGCGCGCCAGGTCCACGCCGTAGCGCATCAGGGCGCCGGACGCGCGCCCTTGGCCTTCGCCTGGGGGGGCGCGGGACGCCAGCCCAGCACCACCCGGCCGTACGGCGCGGGCCCCATGTCCAGCCCGCGCACGTTCAGGCTGTCGCGCTCGCGGTCCAGCAGCGCGTAGTCGTTGATCAGGGACACACCCACCGACGAGCTGAGCCACAGGTCCCGGCCCAGGTGGACGTTCACGGTGGGCCCCACGCGGACCTGCGTCTCGCGCAGGTAGGTGGCGTTGAGCGCCTGGAGCTCCGGCGCGAAGCGGGTGCGCAGCACCTGCATGTCCAGCGCGCCCACCAGCCCCAGCTCCACCGTGTCGCCCAGCTTGCGCAGGAGCGTGAGCCGGGGCAGGCCCACCTCCACGACGTACGGGCCCTGCCGGTAGGTCAGGAGCAGCATGGGAATCACCGGCAGCTTGTCGAAGGGCCACAGCGCGACCACGCCGAACATCAGCCCGAGCCCCGGCGTGTCCTCGAACTGGTAGCGGGCCATCGCGAACGCCACCCACGACGTGTCCAGCGCCAGGTCGAACGAGGACCGGAAGTCCGTGCGGGTGCTGGCCGTCACCCCCGTGACGAGCAGCCAGCGCGGCGCCAGCGGGCGGACGGCCGTGAGCCCCAGTTGGACGCGGTGGTACTGCCGATCCACCGCGTCCTCCCGCAGGGCCGGAACGTCCGCGCCCATCCACCGCGTCTCGTAGCCCACCGACGGCAGCAGGTACGTGCGCCCCACGACGAGCAGCGGCAGCGGCACGCGCAGCTCCAGGGCCATCCGCTCCTTGACGTGGACGCCCCCCGCCTCCAGCGAGCCGCCGCCGGAGAGGCCATAGCTCACGTAGAGCCGGTCCGCCTGCGTCTGGGCCCCGGCCGGTGCGCCAACGAGCAGCACCGCCACGGCCCAGCAGCCCAGGACCGGGGCCAGGAGTCGCCATCGCACGGCGCGGCGGAGGTCCACGCGCATCACACCCTGCCTTCGCAAAGACGGGGCGGCCGGTCCCGGCCCCGAGTCCGGCGAGTCTACCCTGCCCCGCTTCACCCGGGGTGACATGAAAGACGTGGGGTGTGTCAGCCCACCATGGCGTTGACTTCGTCCGTGAAGGCCGCGTCCTCGTCCGCGTGGACGACGAGCGGCGGCAGCACGGTGAGGTCCGCCCGGCCGCCCTTCACCGCGTGGAGCAGCACCAGCTTCGCGGGCCGGTCCGCGCGCGGATGCACCATGCGCACCGTGCGCGGCTCCAGTTGCAGCGTGCGCAGCACCGACACCAATTCGCTGAAGCGTGACGCCGGGTACACCATGCACAGCGCGCCCCGGGGCACCAGCAGGTACGCCGCGGCGCGCACCACGTCCGGCAGCTCGCAGGAGATCTCATGCCGCGCGAGCGCCTTCTCCCGGGACAGGTTGCTCTGGCCCGCGGTGCGCGCGCGGTACGGCGGATTGCACAGCACGTGGCCGAAGCTGCTCGCGGGGAACGTCTCCGCCACGTGCCGCAGGTCGCCCTGCACCAGCGTCACCGAGCCCTCGCAGCGGTTGAGGTAGACGTTGCGCTCGGCCAGGGAGAACAGGCCCGGCTGCAGCTCCAGCGCGGTGATGTCCGCCCTCCCGAACCGGCGCGCCAGCACCAGCGGGATGATGCCGCACCCGGTGCCCAGATCGAGCAGCCTGCCCCGGGCCGCCCCCGCCTCGAACACCGCGAAGTGCGCCAGCAGCACGGGGTCCAGCGTGAAGCGGTAGCCCAGCCGGCGCTGGAGCACCTGCACCTCGCCGCCGCAGATGGCGTCGAGCGTCTCCCCCGGGCCGGGCTCCAACCGCAGCCGCACCCGGCGGGGCCAGTCCTGCGCGGTGCCGGTCAGCGCACGCACTCGAGGGGGCCGTCAGACTTCGGGATCCAGGAAGAGCAACCCCGCCGGCACGCGCGGCTCCACGCGCAGGGTGCGCGGAGGCAGCGTGGCCTGGGCCTCCATCACGGCCCGCACCTCCCACACCGGCGGCGGGTTGAGCGCGAAGCCCGCCTGGAACGTGCCGGCCTCCACGCCCGCCACCAGCGCGTCCAGGCCGTGCACCGGGAAGACCTGGGGGTGTCCGGACGCCTCCGGCTCCTGGATGCCCAGCACCGTGCGCAGCACCAGCGTGTTGAGCAGCGCCAGGTCCAGGCTGCGCAGCGTGGGGTTGCGAGGCGCGCCCTTCAGGTGCGCCAGGTCCAGCCCCTGGCGGAAGCGCAGGATGCGGCCCCGCCCGCCCGGCAGCACCAGCAGCACGGCGTGCTGTCCGGGCACCAGCGTGGCCAGCCGCTCGCGCGCCGCGGCCAGCCCCTGCGGCGTGGTGAGGGGCGCGTCCAACTCCGTCACGCGCGCGTACGCGGCCACCAGGGTGAGGAAGGTGTCCTCCTGGAACGTCTCCACGCCCTTCAGGGCACGGTGGATGGGACACAGCTCCAGGCCCGGCTCGGACAGCGGCACCACCGCGGCCAGGCTCCGGCCCTGCTCGCTCAGGGCCGCCAGGGGCCGCATGGGGGCCTCGTCCAGCACCGCCTGCAGGCGCTTGGACACCGGGGACGGCTCGATGCGCAGGAGCGACACCGGGTTGCCGTCGTACTGCCCCTTCCAGACGGAGATGCCGCGCTCGGCGGCCTCCGCCAGCAGGGCCCGGAGGGCGCCGTGGTCATCCGCCACCAGGGTGACGGCGGGCTCCACCTCCCACGCGCGGGGCCGGTACGGGTCCTGCTCCAGCGACGGCACCGCGTCCGGCGTCAGCGCGCACAGGAGGTAGCGCACCGGAGGGCCGGAGAAGCGGCCCGCGGGGCCGTGCAGCTCCACGACGTAGAGGGCGGGGCGCGCGTCCTTCAACAGCCCGCCCGAGTCCCGCATCCGGCGCAGCTCCGCGCTGGGGTTCGCGGACTCCAGCAGGGGCCGCACGTGCGTGGGCAGCGGGGCCGCGTTGCCGCGAGGAGGACCGTCCCCGGGCTCCAGCGAGGAGCCCAGCGAGGTCAGGAGGGCCGAGAACGGGAGGACGCGCGCCATACCGGGGAAAGGTGATGCCGCCCCTCCCCGCGCGCCATGACGCCTGCCCGCCCGGCCTCCAGGCCGTCTACCACCAGACGTTCTTGTACGGCCGGTCCTTGGCGCTGCGCAGGGCGGAGCGGTCCACGCTCTCCTCCCACAGCAGGCTCACGGTGGTGATGGCGCCCGCGGAGCCCAGGAAGGACAGCACGTAGGGGGTGGACTGGTTGAAGCCGCCCAGCACCAGGCCGGAGATGAGCAGCACCGCCGCGCCCACGCCCCCGCCGAAGAGGTCCGCGCGGAGGATCTGCGACGCCGTGGGGTTGTAGCGCATGGTCGCCAGGGCCAGCACGCCCGCGCCCACGCCCGGCGAGATGAGCAGCATGTCCTTCCACGTCTTGCCGGAGATGGCCGTGCCGGAGAAGTGCACGATGGCGAGGAACAGCGCGCTGTACGCCGCCGCCCAGCCCGCGCCGGACGCCACCAGCAGGCCGTCCGAGAGCGGCAACTGCCCGCCGCCGATGCCCGCCGTCAGCCACGCGCCCAGCTCCGCGCCCAGGAACGCGGACCAGGTGAGCACGCCCGGGTCCTGGGTGATGAGGTCCATGAAGCCCGCGAGGAACATGCCGCCAATGCCCGAGTTGAGGATGGTGAAGTTCGCCATGGGCGTGTCCACCCAGTTGTTGAACTGCCACCACGCGGAGGCGCCGAAGCCCAGGCCCGCGCCAATCAGCGTGCCCGCGAGCATGGACTCGCGCGAGCTGCGGTCGAAGTTGAACTCCTTGGAGAACGCCTGCGTGAAGAAGCCGCCCAGCGCGCCCAGGGCCGTGTGGTGCAGCACGAAGCGCATGCTGCCAGGGCCGGACAGGAACGGCCCCCGGCGGCGCTGGCCGTCCAGGAACACGCCGTTGTCCTCCGGCGGCGGGCGGATCCGCGAGGCGGCGGTCGCGGTCTCGTCCCGGAGGGACTCCGGGCGCACCTCCCGCGTGCCCTCCGTCAACGGCGCCTGCGGCTCGGTGCGCAGGCGGTCCGGATCCGGCGGCTGGAGCGGCGCGTCGCTCGCGCGCGGAGGCGCTTCATCCGGGGGCGCGGCCTGCGTGGGCGGCGGCTGCCCATACGCGTCGCCCGCGGGCGTCGCGGGCGAAGGCTCCTCCGCCCGTGGCTCGGCCTGCGAGGACGGCGCCGGGTACATGCCCGGCGCGGGCGGAGGCGGCGGCTGCGGCGCCGGATAGACGCCCGTGCCACCCGCCTGGGCGAGCGCGAGGCCCGGCAACATCAGCGCGACCGCGAGGACGGTGACAGGGAGGTTCCAGGTTCGACGGTGTGACACGCGAGGGGCTCCTTGGGTCCGGCCGTCCGGCAGAAAACCACAACCGGTGCGCCGGTGTTGGTTTTCCGCCGCGTGTCGAAGATTCTCGCGCGCCCATGCCCGAAGGCATCTCGTGGTCCGAACTCGGCGTCGACTCCGCCCGCGTGCAGGCGGTGAACGAGGCCCCCTTTCCCGCAGGTCAGCGCGACTTCGTCCTCTACTGGTGCATGGTGAACCATCGGTGGGAGGAGAACCACGCGCTGGACGCCGCCATCGCGCTGGGCAACCACCTGGGCCTGCCCGTCGTCGTCTACCAGGCCCTCCGCCCGGACTACCCCTATGCGTCGGAGCGGCTCCACGCGTGGGCCCTGGAGGGCATGGCGGACATGGCCCAGGGCTGCGCCGCGCGCGGGCTGCCGTACTGGCTGGAGCTGCCGCGCACGAAGAAGGAGCACAAGCCCCGGCTCGCGAGCCTGGGCCGGCGCGCGGCGGCCGTCGTGTCGGACCTGTTCCCCACGTACATCATCCCGGGCCACCTGCGCGGCGCGGCGAAGGCGCTGCGGGTGCCGCTCATCGCCGTGGACGCGTCCTGCGTGGTGCCCATGCAGCGCATCCCCGCGGCCCAGGTGGGCGCGTACGCGCTGCGCCCCAAGCTGCGCAAGCTGTGGCCGGAGTACCTGGAGCACACGCTGCCCGGGCGCAAGCCCCGCGTGTCGGGCGCGAAGCTCCAGCCGGACTTCGAGCTGTCCGACGCCGTGCAGGCCCGCGCCGCGCTGGACACGTTCGCGCTGGATCATTCCGTGAAGCCGCTCGACGAGCGCGGCGGACGCAGGGCGGGCCTCGAGGCCCTGGACGCGTTCCTCCACGAGCGGCTGGAGGGCTACGACACCGGCCGGAATGATCCGGGCCTGGGCCAGCAGTCCAACCTGTCGCCCTACTTCCACTGGGGGAACCTCTTCCCCGGCGAGGCGGCGCGCGCGGCCATCGCGGCGAAGGGCAAGGACCACCCCGCCGTGCAGTCCTTCCTGGAGGAGCTGCTCGTGCGCCGCGAGCTGGGCTTCAACTACTGCTTCCACACGCCCGGCCCCAGGCAGCTCAGCACGGAGTCCCTGCCCGCCTGGGCGCGCGAGACGCTCTCCCGCCACCGGGAGGATCCGCGCCCGCATCTCTACTCCTTCGAGGAGCTGGAGCAGGGCCGCACCCAGGACGCGCTCTGGAACGCGTCCCAGCGCGAGCTGCGGGAGCGCGGGCGGATCCACAACTACCTGCGCATGCTCTGGGGGAAGAAGATCCTGGAGTGGAGCCCCACGCCGGAGGAGGCGCTGGCCCGCATCGCGCGGCTCAACGACACCTACGCGGTGGACGGGCGCGACCCGGCGAGCGTCTCCAACTTCATGTGGGTCCTGGGGCTGCACGACCGGCCCTTCCAGGAGCGCCCGGTGATGGGGAAGGTCCGGCCCATGAGCTCGCCGCGCACCGCGGAGAAGTTCGACCTGGACCCGTACCTGGAGCGCTGGGGTACCCCGCCCGAGCCACCCGGGGCCACAGCGACAGTGAAGAAGGTTCGCCGGAAGGCGGCCCGCCAGGCCCGCCGGTAGACATCCCCTTGAAGACGGCGGTTCACTTTCCGGCCCGGGGTCACTAAACCGGGCGGACATCCCCTCTTTCCCGGCACCAGGAGTCAGCCATGGGCACGATGAAGTTCGAGGTCCCCCACAACCTTCCCAAGGACGAGGTCAAGAAGCGCGTCGAGCAGCTCCTCCACTACTGGGGCTCGAAGTACGGCGTGAAGTCCGACTGGCAGGGTGACGCGGGCGCGAAGCTCGTCGGCAAGGTGATGGGCATCAACCTGGACGCCAGCTTCGTCATCACGGACAAGGCCATCTCCGGCGAGGGCACCGACCCCGGCATGCTGCTGCGCAACCAGGCCAAGACGTACATCCAGAAGAAGTTCGGCGCGGTGCTGGATCCGTCCAAGAGCCTGGATCAGGTGAAGGGCAACCTGGAGTGACGCTGTCCGCCGTGCGCCGGGCTGGGTGATTCAGCCCGGCTGCTCCTCCAGCGCGGCCAGCGCATAGCGGGCCGCGCGGGAGATGGCCTCCGCGGAGTCGAGCATCTCCGGGTAGTGCCCCGCCAGCGGGCGCTGCGGGTACTTCAACTGCGCGACGGCGTTGCGGTAGCTGCGCCGGGCCGCCTCGAAGTCCTGCGTGCGCTCCTGCACCTGGGCCAGCAGGTAGTGGCCGATGGCCAGCGTGGGCTCCAGGAACAGGGCCTTGGCCAGCTCGGAGCGCGCCTCGGCCAGGCTCCCCGCCTGCATCGCCGCCACCCCACCGAAGACGCGCGCCTCCACGCACAGCGGCTCGCGCTGGAGCGCCTGGCCGAAGGTGTCGCGCGCCTCGTCGATGCGGCCGGTGAGCGAGTACAGGTTGCCCAGCGTCAGCAGCGCGTCCAGGTCCGAGGGCTCGTCCACCAGCAGGCGCTTCACGCCGTCGATGGCGGCGGGGAAGTCCCCCTGCCCCATCTTCCGCACGGCCATGTTCAAGCGCTCCGCGGGCGGCAGGAGCTGCGGCCACGAACCGCTCGGGCGCGCGGGCACGGCCTCCGCCGGGGGCCGGGGCGTGGGCGGCTCCACGCGCACCGCCGCGAAGGTCCCGGTCGTCGCGGGCCGGCGCGGAGGCTCCCCGGGACGGGGCGGCTCCAGCTTGATGGCGGGGAACTCCCCGGTGCGCGTGGGCTCCGGCCGCACCGCGGGGAACTCCCCCGTGCGCGCCGGCTCCGGACGGAGGGCGGGGAACTCCCCGGTGCGGCGGCCCGCCAGCGCGCCCAGCGCGGGCAGCTCCAGCGTGGGCCTGCGCACGGGCGCGTCCGGAGCCTTCACACCGGCGACGTCACCCACGCCCGCCGTGCGCAGCCGCGTCGCGGTCTCCGCGCTGGCCTGCATCCGCTGGCGCAGCTCCACGGCGAAGGACTCCGGGCTGCCCGGCCGGAGCTCCGTCGCCAGGGGCGCCAGCGGCGGCGGCGGACGCGGGCGCTCGCCCAGGGGGCGCCGGTACACGAACGCGCCGTCCACTTCGATCATCTCGAAGCGGTCGTAGACCTTGAAGAGGCTCTCCGAGTACCCCAGGAAGAGCAGCCCGCCCGGCCGCAGCGCCGCGAGGAAGCGGTCCATCAGCCCGCGGATGGTGGGCAGGTCGAAGTAGATGATGACGTTGCGGCAGAGGATGAGGTCCAGCGACGCGGGCGCCACCTTGTCGAACACCGGCGCGGCCAGGTTCTGGCCATCGAAGCGGATGTACTCGCGCAGGATGGGGGACGCCTCGTAGCCGTCCTCCACGGGCCGGAAGAAGCGCTTGAGCCGCTCCGGGCCAATGGCCATCGCGCGGCGCGTGGAGAAGCGCCCCTGCCGCGCGGCCTCCACCGCGGCCAGGTTCAGGTCGGTGGCCCACAGGTCCACCTCCACCGCGAGCGCCCCCAGCTCCGCCATCACCAGCGCCAGGCTGTAGGGCTCCTCGCCCGTGGCGCAGCCGGCGGACCAGATGGACACCTTGCGCATCTCGCGCCGGGCTCGCGCGAGCAGCTCCGGCAGCACGCTCCCCTCCAGCGCGCGGAACTGCTTCGCGTCGCGGAAGAACTCCGTGTGCCCCACCGTCACCAGCGGCAGCAGCGCGCGCAGCTCCTCCTCGCCGCTCGCGCTCATCAGCTTCTGCAGGTACTTCTCCGGGTCGCTCAGCCCCAGCGCGGGCATGCGCGTGGACAGGGCGAGCCGCAGGCTGTGGTAGCCGTCCAGGGTGATCTTCAGCCCCGCGCGCTCCAGGAGGAGCGCGGACAACTGCTGGAGCACCTTGTTGCCCACGTTCAGCACGCGTCCACCCACTGCACGAGCGTCGGCGCGATGACGTCCAGCGGCAGCACCTGCTGCGCCGCGCCCAGGAGCACGGCCTCGCGGGGCATGCCGTAGACGACGCACGTGGCCTCGTCCTGCGCGATGGTGCGCCCGCCGCGCTCGCGAATCTCCTTCAACCCCCTGGCGCCGTCTCGGCCCATACCCGTCAGGATGACGCCAATGCACCTCTTGCCGAAAGACTCCCCGGCCGAAGTGAGCAGCATGTCACACGAGGGCCGGAAGCCCCGCAGGGCAGGTCCTGTATCCAGTTCCAGACGGCCGTCCGGCTTCACCAGCAGATGTCCTCCCGAAGGGGCGATGTACACCGTGCCCGGCTCCATCCACGCGTCGTGCGTCGCCTCGACGACGCGCAGCGCCGTCTCCGTGGACAGCCAGTGCGCCAGGCCCTCCGTGAAGCCCTGGCTGATGTGTTGACAGTAGGCGATGGGCGCGGGGAAGCCCCGCGGAATCATCCGCAGCACGGACGCGACGGCTTTCGGCCCGCCCAGCGAGGCGGCCAGCGCGACCAGGGGGAACGGCGCGGTGGGCCCCTCCTGCGCCGGCTGCCGGGCCCTGGGCGAGGAGGGCGGCGAGCGCACCCCCTTCACCTGCGCCAGCATCACCAGCTTGCGGTTCACCGCGTGCCAGAAGTCCGGCCCCGGGGTCATCGGCCGGTCCATCACGTCCAGCGCGCCCAGGGCCAGCGCCTGGAACGCCTGCTGGCCGGTGAGCACGCCCGGGTGCAGCGCGAGGATGGGCGTGGGGCGCTGGGCCATGACGCGCTCGATGGCGCCCAGCGCCTCCGAGGACACCAGGTCCACCAGCAGCACGTCCGGGAAGTGCCTGCGCACCACCGCCTCCGCGCCCGCGAAGTCCGCCTCCGGCGGGCCCACGGCGACCAGCGACTCGCCGTCGAAGAGCCCGCGCACCAGCGCGCGCAGGCCCCGCCCCACCAGGAGGACCCGGAACGCCAGTCCCGTCACCGCCGTGCCGCCGCCCACCAGAGGCTCCTCAGGTCAGCCGATCGATGGACTGCGCCAGGATCTCCACCCCCAGCTCGCCCTTCACCAGGTACGCATCCGCGCCCGCATCCAGGCCGCGCCGCTTGTCCTCCGGCGACGCGAGCGACGACAGGATGATGACCGGGATGCGCGCCACGGCGGGCGTGCCCTTCAGCCGCCGCGTGAGGGAGAAGCCGTCCAGCTTCGGCATCTGCACGTCCGTGAGGATGAGATCGTACGTGTTCGTCTGCACCTTCGCGTACGCCTCCTCACCGTCCTGCGCCTCCTCCACGGAGTGGCCCAGCGCCTTGACGAGCGCGCCCTCCGTCGCGCGGGCGATGGGCGAGTCGTCCACCAGCAGCACGCGCAGCCGGCGGCTGGCGGGCGCCTGGGTGACGGGGCGGGCCATGCGGCGCACCTCCGTCATGATGTCCGGCACGTGCAGCAGCACCGCGATGCGCCCGTCCTCCAGCGCCGCCGTGCCCGCGATGAACGGCGCGCCCTTGAGGAACTCGCCGCCGCAGGGCTTCACCGCCACCTCTCGCTCGTCCACGAAGCCGTCCACCACCAGCGCGGCGTAGTCGTCGCCGTGGCGCACCACCACCGCGGGGGGCTTGTCGAAGCGGTTGCCGCCGTTGAGGCCCAACAGCGGCCCCAGCGCCACGAGCGCCGTGGGCTTGCCCCGGTGCCGCACCGCCAGCGTGCCGAACACCTCCATGCGGTCATCCGGCTTGATGCGCATGACGGCCACCACGTCCGCGGCGGGCATGCCGTAGACGTCGTCGCCCAGGCGCACCAGCAGCACCTTCATGAGGGCCAGCGACTGAGGCAGGCGCAGCGTGATGGTGGTGCCGCGGCCCTGGCGGCTCTGCACGCCCACGGACCCGCCCAGCGTCTCCACCTTGCGCTTCACCACGTCCATGCCCACGCCGCGGCCGGACAGCTCGCTGACCTGCTCGCGGGTGGAGAAGCCGGGACGGAAGATGAGCTCGATGGCCTCGCGCTCCGACAGCGCGGCGGCCTGCACCGGCGACAGCAGGCGCTTGTTGATGGCCACCTGCTTGAGCCGCTCGGTGTCCATGCCGCGGCCGTCGTCCTCCACCTCGATGTGGAGCATGTCGCCGTCCACGCGCACCCGGATGCGGATGCGGCCCGTGGCGGGCTTGCCCATCTGCTGGCGGAAGTCCGCCGACTCCAGGCCGTGGTCCACCGCGTTGCGCAACAGGTGCACCAGCGCGTCACGCACGTCCGCCAGCATGGACCTGTCCACGCCGATGTCGGCGTTCTCGATGATCAGGTCCACTTCCTTGTTCTGCGTCTTCGCGATGTCGCGCACCGCGCGAGGGAACGCGTCGAACACGGTGGACAGCGGCACCAGGCGCGCCTCGGCCACGTGGTCCGCCAACTGGGCCAGGTTGCCGTGCAGCGTGTTGATGCCGTCCCCGTTGCGGCGCACGAAGCGGAACGCGTCGTCGCGCAGCATGTGCAGGTCCGCCTCCGCGCGCTCCAGCTCCGCGCGGATGGCGTCCGGGACGTCCACGTCCTCGGAGATGCGCAGGAAGCGGTCGCCCAGGCGGCTGAAGCGCTCGAAGAGCTGCGCCGTCTCCGTGCTGCGGAGCCGGCCGCGCGCGCTCTCCACCAGCAGGTCGCCGGCGAGCAGGCCCAGCGAGTCCAGCACCTCCACGTTCACGCGGATGCTGCGGTCCGCGATGGTGTTGCTCTTCGCGGCGCTGGGCGCCTCCTCCTCCTTCGCGGCCGGGGCCACGACGGGGACGGGCTCCGCCACGCGGGACGGGGCCTGCGGAGCCACCGGCGCCTGGGCCACGACGGGCGCGGCGACAGGCGGAGCCACCGGCGCCTGCACCGCGGGCTTGGGCGGCGCGGCGGGCGGAGGCTGCGCGGCGGGCTTGCGCACCGGGCCCAGGGCGGGCACGGGGTGGCCGGACACCTCCGACAGGGCCTTCACCATCTCCTCGGTGGCGGACGTGCCGGTGTGGGCCGCGTCCAGGTCCTCCAGGAGGTCCGACAGCACGTCGCAGGCACGGAGCATCACGTCCGTGGCCGTCTCCGTGGCCGTCTTGCCTTCGCGCTCGGCGCGCAGGACGTCCTCGGCGGCGTGCGCGAGCTGCCCGATGGCGGCCAGGCCCAACATGCGGGCCTCGCCCTTCATCGTGTGCAGTTCGCGCGCGACGTCGTCCGCGGCCTGCTCCGCGGTCTCCTTCTCCAGGTCGATGACTCCCAGTTGGATCTTCTGGAGTCGGTCGGCCGTGACCTCCTGGAACTTCTTCAGGAGGGATTTCTTGAGGGCCTCGGTGTCCATGGGTCGCGGGCGTCAGGGCGCTCTGCGCGCCCCTCGACCCATTTCTCCCCTCAGGAGAACGCCTAGTCGGCCTTGAACCGCTTGATGAGCTCCGCGAGCCGGCCCGCGAGCTGGGTGAGCTCCGCGGCCGCCCCGGTGGCCTGCTTCGACGCCTGCGTCGTCTGGCGCGTCACATCCTCGATCTCCGCCATGGACGCCACCACCTGCTCGGTGGCCGTGCGCTGCTGCTGGGTCGCCAGGTTGATGACCCGCGCCGCGTCGCTCGTCTCCTGCACGCCGGCGAGGATGCCCTCCACGGCCTGCGCCGCCACCGCGCCCAGCTTCTCGCCGGACTCCGTGGCGTGCTTGGACGCGTCCGCGGCGCCCGCGGCGGCCTGCGTGGCCTCGCGGATCTCCGTGATCAGGTTCTTGATCTCCTTGGTGGACTCCAGGACGTTCTCCGCCAGCCGGCGCATCTCCGCCGCGACGATGGAGAAGCCCTTGCCCGCCTCGCCCGCGCGGCTGCCTTCCAGCGCCGCGTTGAGCGCCAGCAGGTCGGAGCGGTCCGCGATCTCGTCGATCACCTCCACCACCGTGCCGATGCGCTCCACGCGCTTGGACAGCTTGGAGATGGAGTCCGCCACCGCGACGCCGTCGCTGCGGATCTGCTGCATGGCCTGGATGAACTCGCCAATGGCGCCACGGCCCGCGCGGGCCGCGCCCAGCGTCTCCTCCGCCACGCGCGCCACGCTGCCCGCGTTCTCCGCGATCTGCGCGGACGCGTGCTTCAGCTCCTCCATGGTCGCGGTCGTCTCGTGGATGGCCGCGGCCTGCTCGGTGGAGGACGTCTCGTGCTGCGTGGACGCCGCCAGCACCTGGTTGGCGGAGGACGACAGCCGCAGCGCGGCCTCGTTGATCTCCCGCACGAAGATGCGCAGCGTCTCGATGACCTTGCCGAAGCCCTCCAGCAGGGGCCCGAGCTGGGGGTCCTCCGTGGACGTGTTCCAGCGCGACAGGTCGCCCTCGCGCACCAGGATGATGAGCGAGTCGAGCGCCTGATCGATCTCCTGGGCCGCCACCTGCTTGCGGTGCTCGGCGGAGGAGAACTGCTCCAGCACCTGGTTGAGCAGGTGGCCGAAGCCGGTGGGGTCCGCCTGCACGCGGTCCTGCGGCACGCGCGCGTTCAGGTTGCCGGACAGCACCGCCATCAGCGTGTCGGTGAAGGGCTTGAGCGGATCCGCCACCGTGTTGGCGATTGCGGACTCCGCGCCGGCCTTCACGCCCGGGGACTTCCTCGCGCCGCGGGACTTCGCGGGCTTCTCGTTGGGGCTCTCCAGGGACATGTGTGTCAGTGCCTTCCTTGCGTCTTCAAGGTTTCCGCCAAATCAATGAGCAACACGGGACGGCCGGCCTCTTCATCCAGGGCGAGGCAGACGCCCACCGCATACGAAGCCGCCGCGGCGGCGGCCGGCATGCGGCGCAGCCCCGCGAGCGGGATGGAGCGCACCCCGTTGACGGCGTCCACCTTCAGGTGGCCCTCGCCCTCGGGGGTGTCGAACACGAGCGCCCGGTGCCCCTTGTGGGGCAGGCCCAGGTCGCGCACGGTCAGGTCGTCCGGGAGCGCCCGGTCGATGCGCAGCACGGACGACGCGTCCGTGCCGTACTCCGAATCACCGATCTGGAAGAAGAGGATGTCCACCTCCCCCAGGACCCGGTCCGCATCCGCGTCCAGTCCGGGGACCTCGTCATCCAGCAGGACGTTGCCGCTCATCGCACCACCGCGCGCTGACGGGCCGTCTGCAGCAGCTTGGAGAAGTTGAGCAGGTTGAGGCCATCCGCCGGCCCGGAGCCCTGCACCACGCCCAGCAGGTGCTCCGCGGCCTGATCCCCGCCCAGGGGCGGCGGCAGGATGTCCGCCACGGGGACGCGGCGCAGGCCGAGCACGGTGTCCGCCACCACGCCGGACACGTAGCTGCCGCTGACGCCCACGAAGATGCGGGTGCGCGGACCGATGCGCGCCTCGCCCTTGCTGAGGAAGCGCAGCAGGTCCACCACCGGCAGCACCTGCCCGCGGTGGCCGGTGACGCCCAGGATGAAGGACGGCGTGCGCGGCAGCGGCGTGAGCAGCCCGGCGCGCAGCACCTCGAGCACGTTCTCACTGGGGACGCCGAAGCGCAGCTCGCCCACGCGGAAGCAGAAGAATTCCTGCTCCGGCCGGGCCTGGGCGGCCACCGTACGGTCTGGCGCCATGCGCAAGGCGCGTTGGAGGGGGGAGGAGTTCGGGGTCAAGGCAGTGAAGTATCCGAGACCGGGATAAAGAGGGTCAAGGGTCCATCGTCCGGTGCCGGACCGGCCGCCTGCTCTCCGTTTCGATGGTCCAGCGTGACCCAAAGGTGTAGGGTTGTGCGCTGGAAGCCCCTGAGGAGGACGATGTCCCGCGTACTGGTCATTGACGACAGCCCGATGCTTCTGGAGCTTACCGTCCGGGCCCTGACGGCCGCCGGCTACGACGCCAGTGGCGCGCAGGACCTGGCTACGCTCAACCAGAAGCTCACCGAGGGCCCGTTCGCGCTCATCCTCATGGACGTGAACATGCCGGAGATGTTCGGCGACGACGTCGTCGAGTACCTCCGCACCCAGAAGGGCGTCACCTCCAAGCTCGTCCTCTACTCCGACATCTCGGAGCAGGAGCTGGAGGCGAAGGTGAAGAACTCCGGCGCGGACGGCTACATCCTCAAGAGCGGAGGCCTGGAGGGCGTGCTGGGGGGCGTGATGGGCCTCATCGGCGCCCCGGCGCTGAACATCCCCGCCGCGGTCCCCTCCCCCGCCCCGGCCGCCGCGCCCGCCACCCCGGCCCCCGCCGCGGCTCCGGCCGCCCCCGCCACGGGTTCCGGCGGACTCCCCAAGGCCCCGATGGCCGCCGGGGGGCGCAAGCCGCGCATCCTCATCGTGGACGACAGTGAGATGACGGCGCGGATCATCGAAGCGGACCTGGTGTCCAAGGGCTTCGAGGTCCACGTCGCGGACACCGCGGACAAGGCCACGAAGATCATCCTGAAGAAGCAGACGCGCCCGGACCTGGTGCTGCTGGACGTGCGCATGCCCAACGTGAACGGCGAACAGTTCTGCCGCTTCATCAAGAGCAACAGCCTCTTCAAGGGCATCAAGGTGCTGCTGTGCTCCGGTGAGAACGTCGAGGAGCTCCAGCGCATCTGCCGCGAGGCCGGCGCGGACGGCTACATCCCCAAGGACGCCGTGATGGGCAACCTCGTCGCCAAGGAGCTGATGCCCCCTGGCGCCGAGTAGTCACCGCGCGCTTCAGGGCTTCGCCGACGCCTCGGGCGTCACGGTCTCCCGGGCCGGGCAGCTCGTCCTGGCGGCGCGCTCCTGCAACTGTCCCTGCACCTCCGCGGACTTCGCCTCGGAGGGCTTCGCGTTCTCCACGAAGCGCTGGTACGCGGCCAGCGCCTCGCAGGGCTTGCCCAGCGCGTCGTAGGTCTTCACCAGCGCGTTGAGGATGGGGCGCTGGCCGGGCTGCAGGTCGAAGGCCTTCTGGAAGTCCGCCGCCGCCTCCTCCGTGCGCGCCAGGGCCTCCAGCGAGAGGCCGCGCCACACGTGGTAGCTGGCGTTGTCCGGCTGCGCCGTCACCAGCGCGGTGGCGGACTTCAGCGCCAGCTCCTTCTCCCCGGCGCGCGCGTTGGCCGTGTACGCCAATTGGAGCAGGACGATGTTGGGGCCGCACTTCTCACCGAACGCGTCCGTCACGCGGGTGAGGCCCTTCAGGTCGCCGGTGTCCAGCAGGAGCTGCGCCAGTTGCTGCGCCTTCGCCTTGTCGCACGGCGTCTCCGCCAGCTCCTCGCGCAGCTTGCGCACGAGCGGCTTCTTCAGGCCGTGGTCGAACTCCGGCTCCTCGGGCGCCTTGCTGCACGCGCCGAGGACGGCGCCGGAGGAGAGACAGAAGACGGCGAGGCGGAACGCGGAACGGAGGGAAGCGGACATGCCTTCCTGCGTAGCCCTTCCCTCCCGGACGGTCAAACCTCCGGCGCGCCCGCGGCGTTCTCCCGCTCGTCCAGGCCGCGCGCGAAGTTGCCGATGATCAGCCCCGGCCGCGCCGCCTTCAGCCGCTGGAGCAGCGTGCGGATGCCCACCGGCTCGCCGCCCGCGCCCACGCCGCGCGCGACCTCCAGGTACTGGAGCGGATCAATGCACAGGGAGCGCGTCTGCACCTGATCCACGCGGTACTTGCGCACCAGGTCCTCCAGCGCCCGCACCTCTCCCTCGCGGTCGGTGACGCCGGGGAACAGGAGCAGGTTGAGCGCCAGGTACGCGCCCCGCTCGCGCGCCAGCGCGATGGACGCCTCCACGTCCTCCCAGCCGTACTTCACCGGCTTGTAGTAGGCCTCGTAGAGCCCCTTGGACGCGGAGTTGAGCGACACGCGCACGGCGTCCAGCCCCGCGTCCAGCAGGGCCTTCAGCCCGTGCGTGAGGCTGGCGTTGGTGTTGATGTTGATGGAGCCCTTGTCCGTCTTCGCGCGCATCAGGCGGATGGACTCCGCGATGAACTTCCAGCGCGTGAGCGGCTCGCCTTCACAGCCCTGGCCGAAGCTGACCATGGTGCGGCCCGGCGCGTGCTCCAGGTGGTACAGGCCGATGGCCGCCATCTCCTCCGCGGAGGGGCCGTCATCCATGCGCTCATGCGAGGCCGGCGGGCCGTCCGCGGGCTGATCCGAGATGCAGCCCACGCAGCGCGCGTTGCACATCACCGACGCGGGGATGGCGCCCTCGTCGCGCGCGTAGAAGATGTTCTGCGACGTGAAGCACCGGTAGAGCAGCGCGCACGTCTTCAACTGCTTGAGCACGCGGCTGTCCGGGAAGCGCTCCATGTGCGCGGACACCAGGCCCTTGAGCTCCGGCGTGGAGTACGCCTCCGGCTCCCAGTGCGAGCGCCGGTCCGTGTGGATGGCCCACGCGAGCGGCCCCTTCTCTCCCCACGCCGCCGCCGTGTACGCCCACTGCGGCAGCACCGGCCCGCTGCCCTTCACCTCGCCGGGAAGGAACGTGCGCGTGTAGCCGGGGGGCAGGAGCGCGCCCACCGCGTTGGGCACGAAGGTCTTGCCCCCCACCTTCATCTCGCGGACCAGCTCCAGCTCGCCGGAGTCCGGGTTGAGGCCCACGGGCAGGCGGCCAGGCAGGTGCACCAGGCGCCCGGCCGCTGGCAGGGCGATGGGCTTGTCCTGCGGGGGCACCAGCTCCTCGCCGCTGCGCAGCGTGGCGATGAGGTAGGGATGCTCCATGACCCGGCCCTTGGGGTCCGCGAAGAGCAGTTTCGGCGCGTGCGTCATGCACTGTTAACTAACACGGGTGGGCCGCCCTGCGTCCAACGCCTCGCGTCATATGGATGGATGAATGACGCCCATCACAGGCGGCCCGTTTCCGCGTCGGAGCGCGCCTTGAAAGCGCTCATGCCCTGGTCTATGGGTCCGCCACGTTTTCCAGGCAGTCCCCCATTCGTCGGAGGCAGTCGTGATCGTCGGAGTCCCCAAGGAGATCAAAACCCGCGAGTACCGTGTCGGCATGGTGCCTGCGGGCGTGCGCGCGCTCACCATGGCGGGGCACACGGTGCTGGTCGAGACGAACGCTGGCGTCGGCTCCGGCATCCCGGATTCGGAGTACCAGCGCGTCGGCGCGCAGATCATCACCAGCGCGGATGAGGTGTGGAAGCGCTCGGAGATGATCGTGAAGGTGAAGGAGCCCATCGCGCCGGAGTACGAGCGCATGCAGCCCGGGCAGATCGTCTACACGTACTTCCACCTGGCCGGCGTGGATCCGGAGCTCACCAAGACGCTCATCAAGAAGAAGGTGACCGCGGTCGCCTACGAGACGCTCCAGTTGGACGACGGCAGCCTCCCGCTGCTCAAGCCCATGTCCGAGGTGGCCGGCAAGATGGCCATCCAGGTGGGCGCCGCGTGCCTGGAGAAGGCCCACGGTGGCAAGGGCATCCTGCTGGGCGGCGTGCCCGGCGTGCGCCGCGGCCGCGTGGCCGTCATCGGTGGTGGCGTGGTGGGCCTGTGCGCCGCCAAGGTCGCCGTCGGCATGGGCGCGGAAGTGACCATCCTGGACGTGAACCTGGAGCGCCTCACCTACCTGGACGACGTGTTCCTCGGCCGCGCGCAGACGCTGGCGTCGGACACGGAGTCCATCGCGCGCACCGTGCGCGAGTCGGACCTCGTCATCGGCGGCGTGCTCATCCCCGGCGGCAAGGCCCCGAAGCTGGTGTCGCGCGAGCTGATCGGTGAGATGGAGCCCGGCTCCGTCGTCGTCGACGTGGCGGTGGACCAGGGCGGCTGCATCGAGACCTGCAAGCCCACCACGCACGACAACCCCACCTTCACCGTGAGCGACGTCGTCCACTACTGCGTGGCGAACATGCCCGGCGCGGTGCCCCAGACGTCCACCTTCGCGCTCACCAACACCACCCGCCCCTACTCGCGGAAGATCGCGGACCTGGGCCTGGTGGAGGCCGTGAAGTCGGACCGCGCCCTCCAGCGCGCCATCAACACCTACAACGGCCACATCACCTACGAGGCCGTGGCCAAGGACATGGGGTACGACTATGTGCCCCTGATGGACGCACTCAGCGGCAAGAAGTGATGTAGCGGTTGCCTGCTCCACGGCCGGCCAGCCATGTGCTGGCCGGTTGCCTGGATGGGACCTTTGTACGGGTGTCCCATCCGGTTCCCACCCTGAGGAATAAATGATCCCGCCGGGCGTCTCCGCACTCCAGAAGCGGGCATGCGGGCGGCGTGGCAGGGGAAAGCGTTGTTGACCCGTCTGTTCCGGTGCATAGATTGACCGTTAGGCAGGCGACGCATTCCCCAATCATTTCGGGCCCCTGGAAGGCGGGAGCATGATGCTGGACTTCAGGCAACCCAACCGGACGAAGCAGGAATTCGAAGAGCTGGCGCTGGCGCACCTGGACCCGCTCTATTCGGCGGCGCTCCGGTTGACCAAGAACGAGCGCGACGCCGAGGACCTGGTGCAGGACACCTGCATGCGGGCCTACCGCTTCTTCGACAAGTTCGAGCGCGGCACCAACATCAAGGCCTGGCTCTTCAAGATCCTCACGAACACCTTCATCAACCGCTACCGCCGCAAGGTGAAGGAGCGCACGGTGGTGGAGGGCGTGGAGCGCGAGGCGGTGCATGAGCGCTTCGTGAGCCGGGACGCGACGGACTTCGCGGCCAACCCGGAGCAGTACTTCTTCGACCGGCTCCTGTCGGACGACGTGCTGCGCGCCATCGACTCGCTGCCCATCGACTTCCGGCTGGTGGTCATCCTCGCGGACCTCCAGGAGTTCTCCTACAAGGAGATCGCGGAGATTCTGGAGTGCCCCGTGGGCACGGTGATGAGCCGCCTGTTCCGCGGCCGCAAGCTCCTGCAGAAGACGCTGCGCGAGTACGCCGAGGGTCAGGGCGTCTTCCGGCACGACGGTGAGCCGGTCCAGGCCCCCGCGGATCTGGAAGAGTTCCGGCGCCGGAAGAAGGCAGGCTAGAAAGAGGTTGGAGGGGCGTCGTCCTCCCTCCGCCCACCTCATCGAGCGCCCATGACCTGCCAGGAACTCGAGCGGTTGCTGTATCCGTACCTCGACGGCGAATTCCAGCCCGAGGAACGCCACGACGTGGAGTCGCATCTCGAAGGCTGCGCCGCGTGCGTCGCGCGGGTGGACGAGGAGATGCAACTGCGTCAGACGCTTCGCCGCGCGGCGAAGCACTCCATCTCCGCCCAGGGCACGCGCGCGCCGGCGTCGCTGCGCGCGGGCATCCAGTCCGGCCTGCACCGCGAGCACCGCCGCGCGCAGGTGAGCCAGTGGCTGCGCGCCGGGGCCATGGCCCTGGTGGTGGTGACGGTGAGCGGCGGCTGGATGATGTACCAGTCCGGCAAGGCGCAGAAGGCCACCATCCTGGAGGCCGTGCAGCGCCACACGCGCCAGCGCCCCCTGGAGTTCGTCGCGGGCACGCCGGAGCAGATTGAAGCGTGGTTCAACGACAAGGTGGAGCACCGCATCACCCTGCCCCGCCTGCAGCAGGCGCGGCCCGTGGGCGCGCGCTTCTCCACGCTCAACGGCCAGGAGGTCGTCTACGTCAGCTACGAGACGCAGCCCCGCCTCACCAACGAGCCCAAGCGCAACATCGGCGTGTTCGTGTACCCGGCCACGGGCCAGCGGGTGATCAAGGACGAGGGCCCCACGGTGGAGAACGTCGCCGTGGACTCGAGCCAGGCGTACAACGTGGTGACGTGGCGGGATCAGGACGTCACCTACGAGCTGGTGACGGACCTGGATGACGCCGCCATCCTGCAGATGCTGCGGGATCAGGAGCACCGCTCCAACGGGCTCGTGCGCCCCGCGCAGGTGAAGCCCGCGGTGAGCGTGCAGCCCGTGTCGCTACAGCCCTGAAGCCCCCATGAAGCGGGGGCTCGGGTGGTCGCCTGCTCAACTGAATACCGGGCGTTGCGCCCGGTGTGAAGATTGACGGTCCCAGGCATGGCCGATAGCCTCGACGGCGTCTTCACTCTCGCGCGCCGCCGCTGCTGTTCCTCGCGGTGTCACACCGCGCGCCGCACCCCCAGGATGGCCGTCCCTTCATGTCCAAGCGAATCCTGATCGTCGAAAGCGACGCCACCCTCGCCACCACGCTGCAGCAGGCCCTGGAGTCGCGAGGCTTCTCCGCGCAGACGACGGGCGACGGCAAGGGCAGCGTGGAGCTGATCCGCCGTGAGCGTCCGGACCTCGTGGTGCTGGCGGTGGACCTGTCCGCGGGACAGAACGGCTACCTCATCTGCGGCAAGCTGAAGAAGGACGACGAGCTGAAGACGGTGCCCATCGTCATCATCGGCAACCCGGACGGCTTCGCGGCGCACGGCAAGCTGAAGGCGCGCGCGGACGAGTACGTGGCGAAGCCGGTGGACGCGGACGTCCTCATCGACCGCGTGGGCGGCGTCATCGGCTTCCCGGAGCCGCCCGTCAGCAACGAGGTGGTGGACGAGAGCCTCACGCTGGACTCGCTGGGCGAGGAGCCCGCGACGGACTTCGGCTCGGAGGAGATCGCCGTCGACACGGGCGAGGAGCCCGCGGTGGCCGGGGAAGACCTGGACATGCTCGACGACGCCTTCAGCGACATGTCCGAGCCCGTCACGGGCACGCCCGAGGAGCCCGTCGTCGCGCCGCCGGAGGAGCTGGAGTCCCCGTCCGGCCTGGAGGAGATCTCCGCGCTCGACTCGCTGGGGCCGGACAACGACGACTCGCTGGACATGCTGGGCGGCCTGGACGAGCCGGAGGAGAAGACCGTCGTCGGCTTCATGCCGCCGGTGGAGCCGGAGCCCGTCGCCGCCGCCCCCACCCCGCCGCCCACGCGCGCCGCCCCCACGCCGCTGCGCGCGGTGCCGCCGCCCGCCCCGGCCCGCGCCGTCGCCGCTCCGGTGACGCCGGCCGCCGCCCCGGGCCCGTCCGCCGCGGACCTGGCGGAGGTGCGCAACCTGCGCGCGAAGGTGGCGGAGCTGACGAGCGCGCTGGAGGACTCGCGCGCGGAGACGACGCAGGTCGAGGAGCGCGTGCAGTCGCTGGAGTCCGAGCTCCAGGCGAAGGCCACGGAGCTGGAGGCGTCCCGCTCCACCGCCGGCAAGAGCGACAAGGACACCTTCGCGCTGCGTGACACCGTCAACAAGCGCGACAAGGAGATCCTGCGCCTCAAGTCGGAGCTGAACCAGAAGGACCAGGAGATCATCGAGCTGAAGGATCAGCACCTGGAGCTGGAGCAGAAGGCCTCCACCTCCGACGAGGAGCTGAACCGCCGCGACGCGCAGATCAAGACGCTCACCACGCGCACCGAGCAGCTCACCTCCGAGCGCAAGCGCGTGGACCAGCAGCTCGCCACCGCGAAGGAGGAGGCGCGCGGCGCCACCGCGAAGCTGGGCACGCTCCAGGCGGAGCTGGATCAGCACCAGGCCCAGGCCCAGGCCCTCCAGGGTGAGGTGGACTCCTTGCGCGCCCAGGTGGCCCAGCAGGACGCGGACCTCCAGGCGGCGCGCGATGAGGCCGAGGGGCTGCGCTCGCAGGTGGAGGCGGCGCAGGGCGAGCTGGAGGGGCTGCGCGGCCAGTTGGAGCAGGCCCAGGCGGACCTCTCCAACCAGAGCGCCCAGGCGGCCTCCGAGGCGGACGGCCTGCGCGCGCGCATCACCGAGCTGGAGCAGGCGGCGGTGCGCAACGAGGAGCGCGTGACGAAGCTCTACGCGCGCATCAAGGGCGACGAGAAGCTGCGCGAGAAGACGAAGAAGGCGCTGGCCATCGCGCAGCAGTTGCTGGACGAGCCGGGCACCGCCGTGGGCGACGACGCCGACGAGGAAGCCGCGGCCTGAAGCACCGCGGTACCGCCTGACGGCGCCCCGGGGGAAGGCGCGGGCCGAACCGCCCTCCCCCGCCGTCAGCGCTCCGGACTACTTGCCGCCGGGCGCCTGCTTGGGGGCCGTCTTCTTCTCGTGCAGCTTCTTGGCGAAGGACTGCACGGCGGCGGGCACGTTCTTGTCGCGGGAGAGCTCCTTGAGCTCCGCGTCGCGCAGCGTGTTGAGGAACTTCATGGTGACGGTGAGCGGCACCTTGGGGTTCTTCACCAGCGCGAGCTTCACCTTCTGCATCTTCGTCCACTCGCGGTTGTTGTAGATGACGCGCAGCACGTCCTCGTTGACGGCGCGGTTCGCGGCGCACGCGAGCACCTCGCCGTCCGTGATGCGGGGGCTGCGGATGACGGCCACGCAGACGAGCTTGTTGGTGTCGCGGATGAGGGCGGAGCGGGCCTCCTTGTTGCCCAGCGTGCCCAGCTTGATCTTCTCCGCGATGGACATCTTCATGATGCGCTGCGCGAGCGTCAGGCGCTTGCCCTCCTCCATGGGGGCGGCGTCCTCGGCCTGCGCCGCCGTGCCCAGCTCCTGGAGCACCTCCTCCGCGGTGGGGCCGGGGTCCGGCGGCGCGGCGGCGGCCTGCGGGCCGTAGATGCGCACGCGCGCGGCCTGCATCGCGGGCACGTCCGCCAGCACCAGGCCGCTGCGGACCGCGAAGTCGCAGACGCTGTCCACCAGCGACGCCGGGACGCCGGGGTTGGCGCACAGGCCGCGGATGATGTCCTCGTTGCGCAGCAGGCGCAGTTGGTTCTGGGAGATGATCTCCGCCACCTTCGGGCTGCACGTGCCGGCCACGCTGGCCACGGCGTCGTCCGGCGTCTCCGAGTTGAGGACGAGCATCTCCGCGTAGGCTTCCTTGTCCTTGAGCAGGCCCAGGAAGTAGCCCAGCACGGGCGGCTGCACGCCCTCGTCGCGCAGCGCGGAGCCCAGGATGCGGTCCGGCAGGTTCGCGGACGTCTTGGCGGCCGTCTCGCGCACGTTCGCGTCCGGGTCGAACGTGAGCATGTAGAGGGCGCCCAGCATGTCCGCCGGGTTGAGCGGCACCAGGGACTTGGCCGCCATCATCCGCAGGGGCACGGGGGCGTTGGGGTCCACGTGCTTGCGCAGGTTGGGCGGCAGGAACTCCGAGTTGAAGGGGCAGCCCGGGGGCGGGGCCGGAATGCTGGGGTCAGCGGCGGTGCTCATGTCGCGTGATTCCTTCCGTAGATGATGCGCAGCCCCTCCAGGGTGAGGAACTCATCCACCTCCTGGATGGCCTTCGATTCACTGGCCACCAGCGGGGCCAGGCCCCCGGTGGCCACCACTTTCGCGGAGAAGCCCATCTCCGCCTCCATCCGCGCGCACATCCCGTCCACCAGGCTCACGTAGCCGTGGACCAGGCCGGCCTGCATGGAGTGCACGGTGTTGCGGCCCACCACGTGCGGCGGGCGCGCGAACTCGACGCGGGGGAGCTTGGAGGCGTTCTGGAACAGGGCCTCCATGGAGATGTTGATGCCGGGGCAGATGGCGCCGCCCAGGTACTCGCCCTTGGGCGTCACCGCGTCCAGCGTCGTCGCGGTGCCGAAGTCCACCACGATGAGGCCGCGGTGGTGCTTCTCGTAGGCGGCCACCGCGTTGACGATGCGGTCCGCGCCCACTTCGCGCGGGTTGTCGTAGAGGATGGGCATGCCCGTCTTCACGCCCGGGCCCACGAACATGGGGCGCGTCTTGAAGTAGCGCTCGCTCATCTTCTCCAGGATGAACTGGAGCGGCGGCACCACGCTGGACACCGCCACGGCCTTCACCAGGTTCGCGTCGATGCCGCTCCACGAGAAGAGCTGGCGCACGAGGATGCCGTACTCGTCCGCGCTGCGCCGCGCGCTCGTCTCCAGGCGCCAGTGGTCCAGCAGCCGCCGGCCCTCGTACACGCCCAGGACGGTGTTGGTGTTGCCGACGTCGATGGCCAGGAGCATCGGGCGCGCACTCTAGCGCTGGGGACGTAACTGCTCCACGTCCCCCGCCAGCACGCGCTCCACGCGGCCGTCCGCCACGCGCACCAGCAGGGCGCCCGTGGCGTCGATGTCCTCCGCGAACCCCTCCCAGTCCCCCCGGTCCGTCCGCACCCGGACGGGCACGCCCAGGGTGCTGGAGAGCGCCTTCCAGCGGGTGCGTACCGCGTCGAAGCCGGTGGCCAGGTACGTGTCCAGCCAGGCCTCCAGCCGGTTCCACAGGGCCGCGGTGAAGGCCGCGCGCCCCACCGGCCGCCCCAGCGCCAGGGAGAGCGACGTGGCCGTGGCGCGCAGCTCGTCCGGGAAGTGCTCCTCCCCGGAGTTGAGGTTCACCCCCACGCCCACGATGACGAAGTGCACGCGCTCGGGTTCCGCGGACAGCTCCGTGAGGATGCCGGCCACCTTCCGGCCGCCAATCTGCACGTCGTTGGGCCACTTGATGGCGGCGTCCGCGCCCGCGTCGCGCAGCGTCTCCGCCAGGGCCACGGCGGCCACCAGCGTCAGCTCCGGCGCGCGCTGCGGGGGCAGCTCCGGGCGCAGGACGGCGGAGAAGTACAGGTTGAGGTTCGGCGGCGACACCCAGGCGCGGCCCCGGCGCCCCTTGCCGGCGGTCTGCTGCTCGGCCACCACCACCGTGCCGTGGGCGGCGCCGTCCTGGGCCAGCCGGAAGGCCGCCGCGTTGGTGGAGCCGAGGGTGTCGTGGTGGTGCAGCACGCGGCCCACCGCGCGCGTGGCGAGCAGCGGGTGGACCTCCAGGCCGGAGATCCGGTCCGGCCGGCCCACCAGCCGGTAGCCCTTCGCGGGCACCGCCTCGATGCGGTAGCCCTTCAGCCGCAGGGCCTCCACGTGCTTCCACACCGCCGTGCGCGACAGGCCCAGCCGGTTGGACAGCGCCTCACCGGAGATGAAGCCCTCCCCGCCCTCCGCGAGGAAGTTCAGGATGCGCGCGTCCTGCGTCAGCTCGTTCGTCGTCTCCACGGGAGGCGGGCCGCTTCAGTTCGGGGCGGGAGCGGACGCGGCCTCGGAGCTGGCGGCGCCGGCCTTGTAGGAGATGAGCTCCAGCTCCGTCTGCGGCACGCGCTTGCCGTCGTGCTCCGTGGCCACGTCCACGCGGACCAGGCCCACGCCCGCGGCGAAGGTCATCGTGTTGACGAGCGTGGTCTGCGCGTCGACCTTGTTGCGGCCCTCCACGCTCACGCAGTTGGGGAACGAGCCCGCGGGCACCTTGCAGGCGAAGCCCACCTGCACCAACTGGTAGCGCTCCGTGGAGGACACGGACACGACGTTGTTCCAGCCGCGCCCGGCCTCCAGCGGGCCGCGCAGGAGGTAGCGCTTGGGGTCGCGCAGGCCGAAGGCGTCCACGGTGAGCTGGCCGCCCTGGTTGTCCACGAAGTAGCCGTCCTGCTTCTTGACGATCTCCACCGTGACGGGTTTGTCGTCGCGCCCGTCAATCCGGTACGTCCAGGCGTTGCCCACGGCCAGCGGGTAGTACTGGGCGATGGACTCGGGCGAGGGGCGCGTGTCCGACTCGACGCGCTTCGCGCAGCCGGACCCGACGAGCGTGGAGGCCAGGAGGGCCAGGCCCCCCACCATCGACAGTGATTGCTTCATCATGCGCTAGGGGTCCGCGTGGCCCTGGCCACGCGCCTCCGCGGTTGCGTGGTTGCGTGATGCGTAGAGCGTGTCCAGCGCCTGCTGCGCGGCGGCCTGGACCGACGGCGTGTCGTGGCCCTGGGCCACCGTGTACAGGTACGCCTCCGCCTCCGGGCCGCCAATCTCGCCCACCGCGAAGACGATCTCCTGCAGGAAGCCCGAGTCCTTGCCGCGCGCCAGGTCGATGAGCGCCGGCACCGCGCTCTTCGCCTTCATCTCCGCCAGCGCGCCGATGGTGCGGCGCACCTGCTCCGCGTCGCTGGTGTCCTTGAGGCGCTCAATCAGGAGCGGCGCGGCGGCCGGGTGCTTGCGCTCGGCCAGCGTGCGCAGGGCGAACTCGCGGATGCGCGAGTCGGACGCCTGGAGGTCCGCCACCAGCGCCTCGTCCGTGCGCTCCAGCGCGGCGAGTTGAAGCACCGCGGACTCCGTCACCTGCCGCAGCACGTTCTCCAGCGCGCTGCGCATGGCGGCCCGCCGCCCTTCCGCCGAGTCCTCCTCCACCGCCGCCTCGCCCAGGCCCACGACCTCGTAGCGTTGGGGCGTGTTGCCGCCGAAGCGCTCCAGGGACAGGTTGGCGCCCACCTCCGCGAAGCTGTGCGGGTTGCCGTCCTTCAGCACCTCGCGGGTGAAGGGCACGTCCAGCGACAGCCGCCAGGGGCGGGACTTCTTGGGGGACTCGTCGGCCACCCACTCGAAGCGGCCGGAGGACTTCAGCGCGTCGTCGAACAGCTCCCGCACGCCCTCCGGGCCGAAGCCCAGCAGGGCGTTGTCCCGCAGGGTGGTCCCGGAGAGCTCCACCGGCGCCACCGGATGGCGCGGGGCCTGCGAGCGGCAGGCCCCGAAGAACAGCACGCAGGAGGTTAGCAGCAGGGCCGGCTTCATGGCCCCCACAGGCTAACACTCCCGCGTCCACCGCACCTGATTCCGTGCGGGGGATCAGCCTTCCTTGTTGCCCTCGGACGAACCCTCCGTCCCAGGGGACACCGGCGCCTCGTGCACCTCGCGGGCCTCGCGGACTTCCGCGGGCTGCGAGGCCGCTTCGGCGGGCGCCTCTTCCGGAGGCAGCGCCTGCGCGGCCACCGGGGTCACCGCGTCGGACGCGGCGCGGGCGGCTTCAGCCCGGGCACGCGCGGCCTCGTCGGACTCCGGCGGCGCCTGCACCGCTTCGCCCGCCTGCCAGGCGTTGCCCACCGCGGCGACCTCCCCGTTCGCGGGGTGGGCCTCCGTCGTCACGGGCAGGGCCTCACCCGCGAGCGCGACCGGCTCACCGGTGACGCTGCCACCCGGGGACGGCGCGGCGAGGCCACCGGAGGACTCCGTGCCCCCCGTGGCCTCGGCCATGATGCCGCCCGAGGAGCCGTTGCCTTCACCGATGCCCACCGTGGCCTCGGCCGTGATGCCGTCCGAGGAGCCGTTGCCTTCACCGGCGGCGACCGCTGCCACCGTGGTGGCGCCGGCCTCACCCGCGCTGGCCGCGGCCTCACCGGCGGGAGCGCCGGCCTCACCCGCGGGCGTGCCCTCCGCTCCGCGCGAGCCACGGCCGCGACGGCCCCGGCGACGGCGGCGGCGGCGCTTGCGCTCGGAGGCGCTGCCCTCGGCGGTGCCGGCCTCGGCGCCCTCCTTGGCTCCGCCCACGAAGGCGCTGGCGGCCTCCAGGTCCTCGTCCTCACCCTCGTCGTCGCCCTCCTCGGACTCGTCCTCCTCCGACGCGGGCGTGAACCCGGCGGCGGCCGGCGGCGCGGGGGCCACCGGCGAGGCCTTGGCCTCGGCGCCCTCGGCGCCGGACTGGGCGGCGTCGCGGGCCTCGGCACGTTCGCGCTGACGGTCGCGGCGGCGCTCGGAGCGCTCCTGACGGTCGCCCCGCTCGGGACGCTCCGCGCGCTCCGGCTTCTCGGGGGTGGCGGCGACCTCGACCTCGCCACCGCCCTCCTCGCGGGCCTGCTTCTCGCTCTTGCGCTCCTCGCGGCGGCGCTGGGCCTCCTCGGCGTCCAGCTTCGCGGCCTCGAAGAAGCGCTCGTCGATGTCGTACAGCTCCACCTGGGTGACGGTGACGGCGGTCTTCGCTTCCAGGAACTTCTCCCCCAGGGCGTCACCGCACCACAGCATCACCAGCGAGCCGGAGGCCTGCGCCTCCGAGCGCGCGTCGCCGCGCACCTCGCCCGCGCTCACCAGCAGGCCCACCTGCGCCGAGTAGTGGCCCAGGTCGCGCCGCAGCTCCTGCACCGTCTTGCGGTCGATGCCCGGCATGCCCTTGAGCATGCGGACCGCGTAGCGCAGCTCCACGCTGCCCTCGCGCTTGCGCGCGGTGAGCAGGGGGCCTTCCTTGGAGCGCTTGGCGACCTTCAGCTCGCGGAAGCCCAGCCCGTGCATCATCTTCACCACGGACTTCTCGAAGGTGCCCACGTCCGCGTCGCCCAGGCGCTTGCGCAGCCCGCGCGCCACCGCCCGGCGCGCGTCCTTGAGGGCCGTGCGCGCGGTGGTGATGAGGGCCTCGTCCACCAGGGGCTCGCCGGCGGCGGCGGGCTTGCCCAGCACCGGGCGGCCCCCCTCCAGCGGGATGCCCAGGGCCTGCGCGAAGGCGGCCTGGAGCTCCAGGGGCGGCGCCTCGCTCGGCGCGCCCGCGCGCTCCAGGGACACCTCGCCGGTCTCCTGGTTGAAGGCGTACTGGGGCCGGCGGCCCGCGTCGATGCGGCGCTGGTTGTCCTCCAGCAGGGCGGTGAGCACCGCCTCCACCGTGGTCTCCTCCGCGCACAGCTCCTTGCCCTTGGCGCGCTCGATGAGCTGATCCGTGCGCAGCGCGGCGTCCGCCTCGCTGAGGATCTCGAACACCACCTCCGGCAGCGGCGGGAAGCGCTTGCGGCGGCCACCCCGCTCCTCGTCGCCCTCGTCACGGCGGCGCTTGCGCTCCGTGCCACGGCCCGACGCGCGGACGTTGTCCGTGCGGGGCTCCGGGTGACGCTCCACGGGCCGCAGCGGAGGCAACTCCTCCTCCGGATGCGGCTCCATCACGCCCGTCTGTGCAAGTGCCTCGACGTCCTCGGAGAGCGACCAGTCCGTCAGCGCGAAGGTATCCTTCGCCGTGACAATCACCTTGCGATCCCGCGTCCGTCGCGCCATGGCGGCCAGTCGCGACAGCATCGTCACTTCCGGCGTCTTACCGATGTGGGACAGCAGGCTCAGCTGGATGGACTTCTCCGTGATTTCAAGGAAATGCAGGGGGCGACCTTCGCTCTCCAGCACACGGAGCGCGGCCTCGTAAAATGTCATCGAGTATTCCCCAAGAATTCCGAACGGTTACAAAAATGTAGGTCCGTATGGGCGGCGGATGCTAGCCACCGCTAAACTGGGTTGTCAACGAACGTCAATGACCCGTCTCCGCATCGGACACCATTGGAAGCGCGAACCGTCAGCCTCCCCGCTCGATTCCATCGCGCTGGAACTGGACGGCGTGAACCTGCTGTCCGGGGCGGTGGAGGAGCCCCTGGCGGAGGTCGTCCCCTCCCTGGTGGAGGCGGTGGCGGCCCTGCATGCGGGGCGGCGGAGGCTGGCGCAGGTGTCGCTGACGGAGGCGCACCTGGAGCTCGTGTTGCGGCGCGTCGGGCCGGACATCGAGCTGTCGGTGGCCAGCCTCGCCCGGCCCGCCCACCTGCTGCGCCCGCCCATCCGGGTGGACGCCGAGGAGCTGACGAAGGCCACCCGCCAGAGCGGCCAGCGCTTCCTCCAGGACGTGACGAAGCTCGCGCCCAAGGCCCTGTCCGCCACGGCCGCCCGGAAGCTGGGCGAGGCGCTCCAGGGCCTGGGCAAGGCCGCCCCGCATGCGGAGGAGCCGCCCGTCCCCCCCACCCCGCTGCGGATCGAGCCGGTCTCCGTCCCGGGGTTCGGCTTCGAGTTGAAGGACATCTCCCCCGCCTCCCGTGAGGCGCCGTCGCGGGGCACCTCCGGGGCGCTGGCGCCGCTGCTGGGCGCGGGCGAGGTGTGGCTGGCGCTGCCGGGACGGCCGCAGGCGTGGCGCGCGCCGGGGCCGCCGTTCCTCACGGTGCTGGAGCTGTCCCGGCAGGCGGTGGAGCTGGCGCGGGCCGTGGAGCTGGGCGAGGCCCGCTTCGAGTTCGAGCCCGCGGGCGTGCGCCCCCGCCTGACGCTGGACCTGCCCGGGCAGCGGGCGAAGCTGGGGCCCACCGGCGCGTGGTTCGAGCTGGAGCCCAAGGCGCTCCTGTCCGCCCTCTTCCAGTTGGGGGAGGCGCTGGGCCTGGCGTTCGCGGAGGCGCACCGGATCCAGGTCTCCAACCCGTACCTCGTGGAGCTGGCGGAGCGCTGCCGCGAGGGGCTGTCCCACCTGCGAGGCGCCCACAAGCCGCCCGAGGCGGAAGGCGAGGCGCGCGAGCGCAAGAGCCCTCCGGCGCGCGGCGAGTCCCGTCCGCTGAAGATGCCCGGGAAGCTGCGGCGCCTGCGCTTCGAGAAGCTCTGGGAGCAGCGCGGGCTGGAGGAGCCGGAGGAGGCGCGGCTGCTCCTGGGCCGGCACGGGCCGGTGTACTGCGCGCCGGGGCTGGCGGGCGCGTTCTCGCGCAAGGACGGCGCGCTGCTGTGGCGGCGGGCCGCGTCGCTGGGCGTGGCGGCGTCCGCGGATGGCCACGCGGTGGCGGCGGACGACACGCGCGTGTACGGCTTCACCGGCCGGGGCTCGGGCGCGCGGTGGCTGCATGACCATGACGGCATCCCGCTGGGGCCGCTGCTGCTGCGCCAGGACGGGCTGCTGCTGACGCTGTCGGAGGACCGCACCGCGGTGGCCTTCGCGGAGGCCACGGGCCGCGAGGTGTGGCGCCTGGCCCCGCCGCGCACGCAGCGCGGGTGGCTGGCCACGCAGGGGCACCGGGCGCTCCTGTCCACGGACTCGGGCTACCTGTACGGCCTGGATTTGGAGGACGGTCAGGTGCGCTACCGGCTGCGCTCGCCCCTGCCCTTCCATGGCTCCCCGGTGGCGTGGGGCCGGCGCTTCCTGGCGCTCATGGGGCGCGGCTCGCATCACGCGCTGCTGCTGGCGGACGCGCACACCGGCGAGGCGCAGTGGACCTTCGAGCCGGACCTCCTCCTGCCCTCCACGCCGCTGCCGGTGGGCCAGCGGGTGCTCCTGGCCGGGATGCGCGACCAGGACGGGTTCCTGGTGTGCCTGGACGCGCGCGGGCGCAAGGTCTGGGAGCGCGCGCTGCACCTGGGCCCCGGGCCCTATGCGCTGGCGCCGCTGCCGCGCGCGGTGGTGGTGACGAGCGCGTCCGGGGCCGCCGCGCGCGTGGCGCTGTCCGGGCAGGTGGACTGGCGGCTGGGGGCGGCCGGAGAGCCGCTGATCACCGCGCTGCCGGCGCGCACCGCCCGCGACGTGACGCTCGTCGCGGGGGAGGTGGTGCGCGCGGTGGATCCTCGCGGCGGTCAGGTGCTCGCGGAGGTGCGCGCGGGGGTGGGGCTCGTCGCGCTCCAGGCCGACGTGCGCCTCAACCTGTACTTCCTGGACGACGCCGGCACGCTGTCCGCGTACCGGCTGGGGTCGCACTTCGCCGTCGTGAAGTGACGGAGCTGAAACGAAGGGCTATTCGCCCTTCACCTGAAACGAAGGGCTACTCGCCCTTCTTGGCGGAGGCCTTGGCCGGGTCGATCTCCTCCTCCGGCCGCTCCTCCTGCGTGGCGCCCTCCCACGTCTCGTTGGCGCCCAGCTTCCACTCGGACGGCACGTCCAGCTTCCACGTGTAGGTGGCGTTGGCGTTGCCTCCGGACGCCGCGTGCGAGGCGACGTTGACGGTCATCTCCACCTTCGCCACCTCCGCGGGCAGCAGGTCCAGGTCGTAGTGGCCCAGCAACATCTGCGGAGGGAAGCCGGCGATGAGGCGCTCGGGGTAGTCGATCTTCATCGACGGGTCGGCGCCGCGCATCTCGCCCAGCAGCTTGCCCTTCGCGTCGGTGAGCTTCCACACCGTGTCGAACGCGGCGCTGGTGACCATCTTCTTCACCTTGCCCTCGTCCTTCTCCACGCGCTGCGCGCCCCAGAGCACCAGTTGCAGGCGGATCTGCGGCTTGCCCATCACCATCACCACGTCGTTGGACACCACGTCCAGGCGCATGCCCTTGTCCGTGGCGGACATCACCGGGCGGTAGCGGCCCTCGCGCAGGGAGTCGAACTGCTTGCGCGCGTACTCGTAGAAGGCCTTGCGATCCCCCGCGCGGTTGTCCTTCTTGTCGCCGCCCGACTCCGAGCGCTGCTCCAGCTCCGCCAGGTAGCTGTCGAACTTCTTGTTCCCCCCGAAGCGGTCCAGGTGCGCGTCGAGGTCGTCGAAGTAGCCCTTGAAGAAGGACTTCAGCTCGTCCTTGTAGGACGCCTCATCCGGGTTGGAGCGCATCCAGCCCACGCGCTCCAGGTAGACGGACTGGATGCGGCGGAAGTCCGCGTCCCGCTCCGCCTCGGTGGCCCGCGCGGAGGCGGTGCGGTGACTCGCCACCGCGGCGACGATCACCAGGGCGATGACAATGATGATTCCGAAGTAGCGCTTCAAGCGACAGGCTCCTGTGCGTACGGGCAGGCAATGATATGAGCCCCATCATCGTGCCCCAGGCCGAGGGAATCCAACTGTTCACCGTGCCCCTTCCGCTGGAGGAAGGGGACCTGCTGGGAAGCCCCCAGATTGCCTGGCAGGCCTATGGGAAACCGTCGGATGGCAAAGCGGTGGTGGTGCTGCACGACCTGTCCCATTCCCACCAGGCGTTGAGCACGGAAGTGAACGGTGCGTACCAACCCTCGGGCTGGGGTCGGGAGCTCATCGGCCCCGGCAAGGCGCTGGATCCGGACGTGACGCCGGTCATCGTGCCCAACCTGCTGGGCAGCCCGTTCGGCTCCACGTCGCCGCTGACGCCGGATCCGCACACCGGCGCGCCGTGGGGCGCGGGGCTGCCGCCGCTCACCGTGCTGGACATGGCGCGCGGCGTGTCCGCGCTGCTCAAGGCCCTGGGGCTCACGCGCGTGAAGGCCCTGGTGGGCATTGGCCTGGGCGGGCTGGTGGCGCTGCGGCTGGCGGCGCTGTTCCCGGAGCTGGCGGACGGCGTGGTGGTGCTGGGCGCGGCGCGGGCGCTGCCGGAGGGGCTGCGCGAGAAGATGGGCCTCACGTCGCAGGTGCTGCGCATGGCGCCCGACAACGAGGACACCCCGCCCCTGCGCGAGCGCGCGCCGAACCGGACGCTGGCGCGGCTGCGCATGGACTACCTCAAGCTGCTCTACGGCCGCGACCACCTGGGCAGCGCGTATCCGGACAGCGCGGCGGCGCAGGCGGCGCTGGAGGCGGAGGCCGCGTCGTTCGCGGACACGTTCGATCCGGTCGCGTGGTCGCTGCTCTGCTCCGCGTACGCGGGCTGCGACCTGACGGAGACGTTCCCGAAGATCCGCGCGCGGGTGCTGCTGCTCGCGGGCGCGACGGACGCGCTGGCGCCCGCGGGCCGCGTGCGGGACACCTACCACCAGTTGACGGCGGCGGGGGTGCAGGCGCGATTCGTGGAGCTGCAGGGGCCGGGGGACCACGGCACCCTGCTGGCGGACGCGCACCGGCTGAAGGGGCCGGTGCAGGACTTCCTGCGCTGGCTGCGCGGCTAGCTAGCGCTGCGACTGGTGCTGCGTGGCGAGCCGCGCCCGGAGCGCGCCCACGAGCATCCCGATGGCGATGTCGTTGTTGCCGCCGTGCGGGATGATGATGTCCGCGTGGTGCTTGGACGGCTCCACGAAGCCCATGTGCATGGGGCGCACGTGGCGCAGGTACTGGCCCACCACGTGGTCGAAGTCGCGGCCGCGGTCCTTGATGTCGCGGGTGAGGCGGCGAAGGATGCGCAGGTCGTCATCCGCGTCGACGTAGATCTTCACGTCCATCTCGTCGCGCACCTCCTTCATGTGCAGCACGAGGATGCCCTCGATGAGGACGATGTCCCCGGGGTCCACGCGCTGCGTGTGCGGCTGACGGCCTGAAGTGACGAAGTCGTAGACGGGCTTCTGGATGGCCTGGCCCTGCCTGAGCGCGCGCAGGTGACTGACCAGCAGCTCCGTGTCGAACGCGTCGGGGTGGTCGAAGTTCACCTCCCGCCGCTCTTCGAGGGACATGTCCTTCAGGTCCCGGTAGTACGAATCCTGATCAATGAAGGCGACCCGGCAGTCGGCGAGAGCCTCACGCACCTTGCGGGCCACCGTGGTCTTGCCGGACGCGGTGCCGCCCGCGATGCCAACGACGAGGGGTGACGACATGCGGCGGGCAGTACCCCACCAGACAGGTGGGCGCAAGGATCCGTTGACCGGCCGACATGTGGCGCTGCTTATGCCCGCCGCAAGAGCCCGCGTGCTTGCCCTTCAGCGACCAGCCATGCAGGCAGGGCCTCCACCGGACCCGGCCCGTCCGCGAGCCCCTGGAGCCCCGCGGCCACCTCCGGAGGCAGCGTCAGGACCTCGAAGCCCGTCCCCTTGCGGCGGATGGCGAAGCGCCATGGGCCCGGGCCCGGCCGGGCCGCCACCTGCGCCAGGGCCTCCAGGCCGGAGACCTCCAGGGCCCCACAGGCCCACGCACGGCCGGTGAGGTGCCGCCGCAACGCCCGTGCGGCGAACACCAGCTCCGTCAGGTCGGCGGGGAAGGAGCCCAGGCGGACGTCCTCGGCCAGCGCCACCTGGCCCGGGGCCGGCGCCACGGGCGCCTGGAGGAAGGCGTGCGGCAGCATCATCTCCAGGGACAGCGCGGCGGCCACGCCCTCCGATGGCGCGGCCATCACGCGCTTGCGCGCCCAGGACGCGAAGGCGTGGGACAGCGACCTGCCCAGCCCGTCGAAGAGGCCCCGGTACTCGCGCGAGCGGGTGAAGGACTCCAGCCCCTCCGGCGTCGCCGCGAGCAACAGGCGCGTGAGGGGCCAGTCCTTGTCCAACTGCTCCGCCACCACCGCCAGGCGGAAGTCCCGGTCCGCGCGCGTGCCCTCGGGGTCCTCGTCCTCCGTGGCCGGGGTGACGCCGTGGCCCGCGTCGAACAGCGCCCACGGGCGGCTGTCCCCGGTGAGCGCGGGCACGGGCTCGCGCGACACAGGGAGGGACATGGGGGGGCGGGGCTCCTTCGGGACGAGCGCGCGCAGCCTCCGCAGCGACGCGAGCGCCACCTCCGGCGGATGGCCGTCGCCCTCGAAGGTGACGGCGCGCAGGCGCGAGCAGCGCGGGAGCACCTCCGCCAGCAGCTCGAACAGCTCCTCGCGCACGGGCTGCGTGTGGTCATCCACGTAGAAGGACCGCCCTCCCCTGCGCGTCACCACGCCGCCCGCGATGTGGAGCTCCACGACCTGCTCCAACGGAAAGCCGTCCAGGCCCGCGCGCAGGGGCAGGCCCGCGGAGAGCTGGTGGCTGAAGAGGTGGCCCAGGTCCAGGAGCAGCGGCAGGCCCGTGCGCGCGTGCAGCTTCGCCATGAAGTCCAGCGCGTGCAGGCCGCCGCGCGTGGCGAGCACGGCGGGGTTCTCAATCACCAGCGGGACGCTCAAGCCCGCCTGGATGTGGAGCGCGTGCGCCGCGCTGTCCCGCACGCCCGCTTCGTTGAACGGCGGCGTGACGTAGAGGTAGCCCGGGAAGGGCTGGCCGCCCGCGTGCCACCAGCCCACGTCGTTGCCCACCCACGGGCTGCCCACCGCGCGCGCGTGCGCGTCCAGCTCCGCGAGCGCCGACGCGGGCTCCAGCTCCGGCCCCCACAGGTTCAGGTGCACCGGATGGAAGAGGACCGGCACCTCCGAGCGGCGGCGCCACATCTCCGGGAAGAGCGTGGCCTGGGCCCTCGCCTCCTCCAGCGCGATGGGCGCGCTGTACTCCACGAAGTCGAAGAGACCGGGCGAGGCGTCGAGCAGCCGGTACGGATGCGGCACGTCCGAGGCGCTCAGGTTGCTGCTCAGCCCCAGCCCCATCCAGGGCAGTGACCACGAATCCGATGCAGGGCGCGTCATGGGCACACCCTAACCAGCCCGGCTCCGGGTGGCGCTAGCCTTGTGTGGCCGGCCGCTCCAGGCGCACGTCCAGGAGACCCCGCCCCTTCTCCGTCAGCACGGACTCCTGCCAGGCGCCGCCACCCGAGGCCGGCTGCGTTTCGAGCTGGCCCCCTGGGGCAGCTCAGGGGGGCGGCTTGTTCCGGGTCGCGGCCTCGCGCGCGGCCTGGAGCGTGTCCTCCACCGCGGACTCCACCGCGTCGCTGACCAGCTCCGGCGCGGAGGTGCGCCAGCGCGCGAGCGCCGCTTCATGCATCGCTTCGGGGTCCTGGAGCTTCGCGTCCGTCTCCGGCGCCACCTGTGCGATGCAGTCCGGGCACACGCCCTCCAGCGCCCGCGACCACACCTCCAGGTGCGTGGTGATCAGCACGCCCTCCATGGCCAGGGCCTCGCGCAGCCCCCTTCGCCCCGCGCCGCGCATCTGCGCGCCGTGCACGCGGTCCAGCATCGTGCGCATCCAGGAGGCCACCGCCTCCGGCTTCGGACAGGTCTGCCTGCCACAGACCCGGCAGGTCGTCTGCCAGGACTGCCCTTCCATTGGAGTCATCGCGACCCACTCCTCGCACCGGGTTGCGCACCCGCTTTAGCAGGGCCCCTCCCCTCACGCACGTAGACGTGGGCCGCCGTGAATGCGGAGAATCCGACTTCCTGGACCCTGCTGGAGACCTCCCTCATGTCGCGAGCCGAGATCGACGAATCGCATGCGCAGTTCCGTGGAGCCTGGAGGCTCATGACGCTGGGCCTGCCCCACGGAGAGGTCGTGGAGCGCGCGGACGTGTTCATCACCGCGGGTCACGTGACGTGGTCGCTGATGAACATGGCGTTCCTCCACCGGCCGGCGGAGACGGAGGCGGAGCTGCTGCGCGCGGTGGACTCGGCCGCGAGCTACTTCGCGCAGGGGCCGCACGGGTGGGCCTTCACGCTGACGCCGCGGTGGCTGACGCCGGAGCTGCGGGAGCGGGCGGACGCGCTGCTCGCCTCGCGGGGGCTCAAGCCGGGGATGGCCACGACGGGCATGGTGGCGGACCGGCTGCTGGAGCCGGTGCGGCCGCTGCCTCCGCTCGACCTGCGGCCGGTGCGCGACACCTGGGGCTACAACGCCGTCGCGGACGTGAACGCCGCGAGCTACGACACGCCCCAGGCGCTGGGCCGTGAAGCCCTGGCCGCCCCCGGCATCTTCGGCCCCGAGGCCCGGGCCTTCGTCGGCTGCCACGACGGCGAGCCGTCGACGAGCACGGTGGCGCTGCGCGTGGACGGCATCGTCTACATCGCGCTCGTCGCGACGCTCGCGGAGCACCGCCGCAAGAGCGCCGCGGAGACGGTGATGCGGCGCGCGCTGGAGGAGGCCAGGCAGGCATGGGGGCTGGAGCGCACGGTGCTGCACGCCACGGAGGCCGGCGCGCCCGTGTACCGCCGCATGGGCTACCGGGACGTGGCGCCGTTCGTGTCGTACTTCGCCGCCCCGAAGGGAGCGTGAAGCCGGGCGTCCTCCAGTCAACACCTCCGGAGGCCGCCCGTGGGGGACGGGGGTTGGACCACCGCCCCCGCTGCCTAGCTTGGTCGAGCAGCTCCCCCAACCCTTGGACCCCACCTTGGCGACTCCCTCTCGCACCCGCGCGCTCCGCTCCACGGCCGCGCTCCTCGGCACGCTCCTCGTCCTGGCCTTCACCTCCGCGCAGGCGCAGTCCGCGCCCACGCCGCTGGAGGACAACCGCACCATCACGCTGGGCTACATCGGCATCGCGTATGAGCTGGGCGGCATCATCGACCCCACGCTGCAACCCGGCGGCACCAGCAGCGCGCGTCCCAACTGGTTCACCTTCGCGCCGCACGCGTCGCAAGCCGGCGGCAAGGGCATGTACGGCGCGGCGCTCGCGCGGCACTTCATCGACAGCGCGCGGCTCCAGCCCTCCCTGTCGCTGACGAACGCGTTGGACCGGCTGGGGCTGAGCGGCGTGCTGCGCCTGCGGCTCCAGGATCTGTCCCTCCAGCTCATCGCGCAGGGCCTGACGGTGGACGCGGCCACGGCCCTCAGCGTGATGACGAGCGCGCTCAACGTCTCGGCGCTCGGGGACACGCGCACCCTGCTGGCCACCGCGTCGCGCATGGGCGCGCTGTACTGGAGCGCTCCGGGCACGGCCCCGCTCGACAAGGTGGAGGCCATCGTCATCACGCTGGAGCGCACGCTCCACGAAGGCAACCTCGCCATCTTCAACGACATCGGCGGTTCGGCGCGGCTGTACCTGGACTGGCGCGCCGCGGCCACCGGGTCCATCACCCCCGCGCGCGTGCTCACCGAGTTCACCCTGGCGGGCGCCAGCAACGCGCAGGCACAGCAGGCGTATGCGTACGCCGTCGCGCACGCGGAGGACTCGCCGCGCCCCACCCGCATGGACCTGCTCTTCCCCGGCATGCAGTGGAAGAGCCTGCTCATCGCCGCGTTCGCGCTCTACGAGGACGCCCGGCTCGCGCCCACGCCCGCGCGCCGTGACGCGCTCGTCGCCATGGGCACCAACTTCGTCGCGTGGCGCGAACAGCACGACCAGGCCCAGTCCGTCTTCACGCCCGCGAGCTCGCCCACCGACGAGGTGTCCCGCGCGGCCGTGCTCCAGATACTGACGCCCTTCCTGATGACGGACTTCGGCACCGTGCGCTGGACCTACGCGGACTATGCGTATGCCCAGCCGGACCGCGACGGAAACCCGCTCACCTCCCCTCCTTGCGAGTACAGTTGGGCGGACTTCTGGGACCGGTGGAACGGAATCCTCTTCGCGTTCGAGCAGGCCTACACCCGGCCCACGGAGCTGTGGGTCATGCCTGAACCCCTCACGGATCCGCTGGGCTGACAGACGGCCTGGACGTCCCCTGCGCTGGCTTGACGGGCGCGGGGGCCGTGCGGGAGCGTGCAACCCCGATGAGTCCCCTGCCCGGTGGTCCGTTCGAACCTGTTCGCCAAGCGTCCCAGGACGATGCGTCCTCACCGCGCCCGGCGGCCGCGCGCACACAGCCAGACGCGACCCAGCCCCCGGTCCCGGCCGACGAGGCCAGCATGTCCGCGCAGACCCGCCTGCAGGTCCTGCGGGAGATGATGGCCGAGGCGTTCCTGGCGCTCGACGCGCAGGGGACCATCCATGAGCTCAACCACCGCGCCGCATCGCTGCTGGGCCTGCCGTATGGCACCTGCCAGGGCCTGACGCCGTGGGCGGCCCAGCCGATGCTGGCCGGCACGACGTTGCACGAGCGGCTGCTGGACGCGCTCACCACGCGCGAGCCCTCGCGCTTCCTGTCGGAGCTGCCGTCGGGCGTCTGGCTGGAGCTGTCCGTGCGCCCGGTGGGCGGCGAGATGTGGGTGCTGGCCACGGACATCACCCGCCGTCAGCGCGCGGAGACCGAGGTCGCCCGCACCGAGGAGCGCTTCCGCCAGTTGGGCGAGCGGTTCCAGGTGGCGCTGGAGTCCGCGCAGATGGCGGTCTGGGAGACGAACCTCGTCACCGGGCAGGTGTTCCGCTCGGAGGGGCATGACCGGCTCTACGGCTACCCGCAGCCCCTGGAGGAGTGGACGCACGAGCGGTTCCTCGCGTCGCTGCATCCGGAGGACCGGCCGGAGGTGGAGGCGCAGGTGGCGGCCATCTTCCACAACGACGTGCTGTCGTACTCCTCCACCTTCCGCACGCACTGGCCGGACGACACCTGGCACTGGCTGAACAGCCGGTCGCGGGTCATCCGCGACGCGAACGGCAAGGTGATGGTGGTGCGCGGGGCCATCCTGGACATCACCGCGTTGAAGGAGACGGAGCACGCGTTGCAGGAGGCGGTGCGCACGCGCGACGACTTCCTGTCGGTGGCGAGCCACGAGCTGCGCACGCCGCTCACGTCGCTGCGCCTGCAGGTGGACCTGCTGCGGCGCATGTCCGAGTCGAAGGGCCACGAGCCCGTGGGCTCCGAGAAGGTCACGGTGCGGCTGGACGCGGCGGACCGGCAGCTCAAGCGGCTGGCGGCGCTCTTGGACAACCTGCTGGACGTGAGCCGCATCCGCACGGGCAAGCTGGACTTCGAGCTGGCGCGAGGAGACCTGGCGCCGCTGGTGCAGGACCTGGTGGCGCGCGTCGGTGACGAGGCGAAGCAGGCCGGGGTGGAGCTGGACGCGCGCGTGGAGGGGCCGGCGCCGTGCCGGTTCGACAGGCTGCGGATGGAGCAGGTGGTGAGCAACCTCCTCTCCAATGCGCTGAGGTATGGCCAGGGCACGCCGGTGCAGGTGGCGCTGCGCCGTCAGGACGGGCACCTGCGGCTGACCGTGCGAGACGGCGGCCCGGGAGTCCCGGCCGCCGAGCGCGAGCGCATCTTCCAGCGCTTCGCCCAGGTGCAGGGCTCCGCGCGCACGGGGGGCCTGGGGCTGGGGCTCTACATCGTGCAGCAGATTCTTGAAGCGCACGGCGGCCGCGTCTGGGTGGAGGACGCGCCCGGCGGCGGCGCCGCGTTCGTGGTGACCCTGCCGGTGGACGGGGCGTAGGCGGGCTTCAGGGCACGAGCCACGTGCCTCCACCTGGGCTCACGTCAGCGCGTGTACAGCCTTCCGCCCTTCTGAGCGGGCCGCTCCGAGTCGACGGCATGCACGCCGTCCCGGGACAGGTCCACGGGGATGCGCAGGAGTTCGTCGAGCCCGCTCTCCTCCTCCCGGATGAAGAGCGTGTAGTGCCCGAGGGGCAATCGCCTGAAGTCGAAGCGCGCTCCTGACATGAAGCTGGGGACGAAGAGGGAGTCCCCATCCTCCGACACCCTGGACATCACCCAGGGCTCCGGTGCGAAGCCGGCCCGGATGAGCTCATCCAGGGCTCCGGGTGAGTCTGGCCAGGGGAGGTCTCCCGGCAGGACGAACGCCGTGACGAACTCGCGGGACGCCTTGACGCTCACTTGCAGGTCAGCGGGGCCCTGCCTTGGCTCGAAGTCCCACCGGTGATGCGAAGCCGGAGCCAGGTTGATCAGCCGCGGAGAGAAGGACACCCGCGGCGGTCGGGCCCTTGGTAAGACGTTCAAGGGACTTGCTTCGGCGTGCAGGAAGCACGGGCGATTCGCCGGAACGCTCATCGCGTAATGGCCCACGGCGTCGGTTCTGGCGTTCGCCTTGAATCCACCTTCGCAACGAACCTCCAGGCTCACCCCGGCCAGAGGAACCCGCGCCCCATCCGTCACGGCGCCCTCGAGCTCCGCGCCCGGCACGAGCCGCAACTGCACCGACACCTCATCGGGTTCGAGCCCATGAAGGACGGTCCCTTGCGCCTTCGCGTCCACGCGCAGGAACAGGTGGCGGCCGGCCACATGGTCGAACCGGAAGTGCCCGTCCGCGTCGGTCGTCACCGTGTGAGGCCGACGCCTCCACTTCGTCTCCAGGTCGAAGACCTCCACGAGCGCGACCTCCTGCCCGGGCACACCCGTCTTGCCATCCTCAGAGACGACGCGCCCGTGCACGGTGCGGCCCACGTCGAGGACGACATCCGGGACGGTGAGGATTTCGTGCTCACGTCCCTCCGCCCGCACGAGCGCGGGCGCGAAGCCCTCCGCGTGGATGACCCACTGGTACGTGTGGGACGACGGGACGTTCAGGGCGTATTCGCCACGCGGATCCTCTTCGGAATATTCGTGGACCTTGAAGTGCTCCTGGGGCCGCCCATCCGGCCGCAGGATGCGTCCCTTCAGCAATCCGATGCCGGGACGGAACGTCACCCGTTCTCCCGTTCCCCTTGGAAGCGGCTCGCTGACCCACCAGCGCATGGAGCGGTGGGTGGCCCACTCCAGGCTGGCCGGGGCCTGGAACACGTGCGGAAGGGCGAAGGAGCCATCCGGCTCCACGCGGACTTCGCACCGGCCATTCATGCCCGCGCCATTCAGCGATCCCTGCCCCAGCCAGGCCGTCACCTGCCCCGAGGCAAGCGCCTTGCCTTCGGCGTCCACGGCCACGCCTCGCCAGGGTCCAACATCCTGGATTCCTTCGAAGCTCACCGTCGCTTCCACGCGCTGGCCCGGAAGGACCTGGACCTCGATGGCGCGAGTCCACACACAGTCGCCGGACCCGGGAGCGTACCTGCCAGAGACGCGGTAGCGCCCGGCGCGAAGGTTCTGGAAGATCATCGCGTCAGCGCTCTCCTCCGGGAACAGCTCGTAGGAGCGCTCTTTATCCTCGGCGGAGATCCAGGCGGAAGCGGCGGACGACAGCTTGCCGTCAGGCCTGCGCACCTGGACCCGCAGCGAGCTGAGTCCGCCCATCACCACCGTCAGCGCCGGCTGTGGCGTTGCGAGTTCCAGCCGCGTGGGGCTCCATTCATCCTTCTCCGCGAGGAGCTTCACGGTTCCCGCGGGCACGTTGTCGAAGCGAAAGCGGCCGTCCCCATCGCTTTCGCCATGCAGCGCGGATTCCTCCTCCCCGGTGGGAGTGATCCGGACTTGCGCTCCCGCGACAGGCCGTCCTTCCAGATCCACCACGCGGCCCGCGAACGGCGCCGCACGTTTCAGCGTCAAATCGAGTCGGGCCTCCGCACCCGGAGCAATCCGCGCGTCCGTGTGGAGCGTGCGCACGAAGCCAGGCGCCTCCGCCTGGAGGACATACCAGCCCGGCATCACCCGAAGCCGCACCGTCCCGGTCGCGTCGGAAGTACCGGACCGGGTGATCAGACTCCCCTCGTCCGCGCGGCGAGCCACCAGCGCAACCCCGGGCACGGGCTGTCCCGCCGGATCCACGGTCCGGACGGTGAACGCCACCTCGTCCACGGGCCATCGGGTCTTCTTGCGCACCGTGCGCGGAGCCTCCGCGCAAGCGAGCACCACGGCAACGAGCCCCACCCAACTCCATCGCATGCGGGAAGCATACGCGATGGGCTCACGTCAGCGCGTGTATGGCCTTCCGTCCCCAAGACCGGGCCGCTCGGACCGGATGACGTGCACGCCGGCCCGGGTCAGCTCCACGGGCACGCGCAGGATGGCGTCCGCTCCATCCATCTCGTCCCGGATGAAGAGCGTGTAGTGCCCCAGGGGAAGATGGCTGAAATGGAAGACCGCCCCCAACATGAACAAGGGAGTGATGCCGTCATCATTGCCATCCGAACCGGAGCCGGCACGGATGAGCGCATCCAAGGCTTCGGGCGAGCGGGGCCATGGGATGTCTCCTGGCAGCACGAACGCGGTGACGAACTCGCGAGACGCCTCGACGCTCACCTTCAGTGAGGCAGCGCCTTGGCGAGGCGCAGGGTCCAGCTCATGGCGCGAGCCGGGCGTCAGCCGGAGCCGCGTCGGGCCGAAGGACACCGGAGGCGGAAGGAATGAATCCCGGACGTTCAGGGGGCTCACGACAGGATGCAGGAAGCACTCGCGGTCTCCCGGGATGTTCACGGCGTAGCGGCCCGCCCCATCCGTTTCAGTGCTCGCCTTGAATCCACCGTCGCAGCGGATCTTGAGGTCCACTCCCGCCAGCGGAACCCGCGCCCCATCCGTCACGGAGCCATGCAACCGCGCGTGGGGCACCAGCCGCAACCGCACCGCCGACGCATCGGGTTCGAGCGCCTGGAGCACCGTCCCGTGTTCCTTCGCATCCACGCGCAGGTACTGGCGCCGGCCCGCCACATGCTCGAAGCGGAAGCGCCCCTCCGCGTCGGTCATCACCGTCCGCGGGCGATTCGGCCGGGGGCTGCCCAGCTCGAACGCCTCCACGAGCTGGACCTCCTGGTCAGGCACGCCGGTGCGTCCGTCCCTCGCGAAGACGCGGCCCTGCACGGTGCGGCCCTCGTCGAGCACAACGTCCGGGACCTGGAGCACCTCCCCAACCCGCCCCTGCGCGCGCACGAGTGCGGGAGCGAATCCCAGCACGTCGATGACCCACTGATGGGTCTGGGTCATCCACACGGACTGCACGTACTCGCCCCGCGGATTGTTCACGGGGACGCCGCTGACCTCGAAGTAACCCACGGGCCATCCATCCGGGCGCACGACACGACCCTTCAGAGCTCCGACCTCGGGGGGAAATACCAGCGCCTCACCCGACCCCTCCCCGAACGGGCCCTTCAGCATCCGCGTCGGCGACGGTTCGTCGGAGTTCCAGACCACCTGGAACGGAGGCCCGAGCACACGTGAAAGCGTGAAGGTTCCATCCTGCTCCACCCGGGCTTTGCAGCTTCCGCGCAGCCCCAGGGCGTCCTCGCCGCTCTCCCCCATCCAGGCCGTTACCGTTCCACCTCCGAGCGCTCTTCCCTTGTCGTCCATCGCCCGCGCGCGCCACGGCCCGACGCCCTCAACCCCTTCGAAGCTCACCGTCGCCTCCGCCTGCTGGCCCGGAAGCACCTGGACCTCGATGACACGCTGCCACGCGCAGCCCTCCGAGGGCTCGTATCGGCCCGCGACGAGGTAGCGCCCCGCGGGAAGGGCCAGGAACAAGATGGCCTCGGGGACATGCGTCCAGCGCTTCGTGATCGGAGGTTCGCCTTCCTCCGCGAGCGAGATCCACACGGACGGCTCGGGCATTCGACGCCGCTGGGGATCCAGCACCTGGACCCGCATCTTGCCGAGTCCCCCCATCACCACCGTCACCTCCGGTGCGGGCGCCGCGAGCTCCAACCGGGTCGGGCTCCAGCCGTCCTTCTCCGCGCGAAGCTTGACGGTGCCAGCGGGCACGCTGTCGAAGTGGAAGCGCCCTTCCGCGTCGCTCTCGGTTGGCGGGACGGGCACGGCCGCCTCGTCGGAGAGGCCGAGCTCAAGCCGTGCCCCCGTGACGGGCCGCCCTTCCAGATCCACCACGCGGCCCGCGAACGGCGCCGCGCGCACCAGCGTCATGTCCCAGCGAACCTCTTCACCGAAAGGGACCCGCGCATCCGTCCGGATCACACTGACGAAGCCGGGCGCCTCCGCCTGGAGGACATACCAGCCCGGCATCACCCGAAGGAGGGCCGTGCCGTTCGCATCCGTGGTGCCCCCTCTGGCAACGGTCGACCCGCGATCCGCGCGGCGCGCCACCAGGGACACACCCGGAACCGGCTGATTCGCCGCATCCACGACGCGGACGCGCACCGCCACCTCATCGAGCGGCCATCGCTTCAACACCGGCTGCGGCGCCTCCGCGCACGCGAGCACCACGGCCAAGAGCCCCACCCAGCTCCATCGCATGCCCCGCAGCGTAGCAGGACATCGTGAGGAATGGCCCCGTCAGGGAACGAAACGCACGCCCCCCACCACGGCGCGCTTCGTCTCGAACCTGTGGACGCCCGGCTCCGTGAGGTTCACGGAGTAGCGGAGCGCGACGACCCCATCCAGGTTTCCGAGCACGAACACCGTGTAGCGCCCCAGCGGCAGGTGGCTGAACCGGGGCTCACGTCTGGAGCGATAGAACTCGTTCTCGTCCTCTCGCTCCGGGCGTTGCTCGGCGGGGGCCATATCCGGTTCGGCGGCGGAAGCGATCAGCGCGTCCATGGCGTCCGCCGTCGACGGCATCGGCACGTCCCCCGGGACGAGGAGGACCCTGTCCCACTCGCCCGCATCCGGAAACGAGACCTGCACGGAAGCAGGCCCCGTGTACGGCCGCAGCTCCACCTGGACCGTCCCTCCTGGACGGCCACTGTTGAACCGCAGGGGCCAGAAGACTCGCAATGGGGGCATGGGCCAACCGGCGGGTCCATTGGGTGGATAGACGCGCAAGACACACTCGCGCTCCGGGACGACCGGCAGCCTGAACCGTCCCTCCGCGTCGGTGACGGGCAACCGGTCGGGATAGACCTGGCACCCGACCATCAGGCTGAAGCGCTGCAAGGGGCGCCCGGCTTCGTCCACCATCGTGCCAGCCAGCGTGGCCTCCGGACCGAGCGGCACCGTCACCTCTTCCACGTCCGCGCTCAAAGGCTGTGAGGCCGTTCCTTCTTCTTTCGTCTCCGCATCGAGGATGAACGGCTCGCGCGGCACGTGCTCCAGCACGTAGCGGCCATCCGGATCCACGCCCAGGATCGGCTGGGACCAGGCGAACGCCGACTCGCGCCCGGGCAACGGCCGCAGTTCGATTCTTCCCTTTGACGTGGCGGGCTGCCCGTTCTCCCGCACGAGCCGGACGCGCACGGTGCGGCCTGCCTTCAGGGTCACGTCTGGCAGGACGGTCCGCTCCTCCCGGAGCTCCACCCGCGTGCGCGTGTTCGCGAGCCCCTCCGCCGCGAAGAAGAGGCTCGCGGGCCCGAATCCTTCAAAGAAGCAGCGATAGCGCCCTTCCGGATCCTCGTAGGGATCCGAGTTCACCTTGAAACGGGTCAGGGCCTTTCCGTCCGGGCCCATCACGCGTCCCTCCACGAAGGGACTGGGACGCCGCTCCAGCGTCACGTCCTTCGCATCCGGCTCGAACGCGACCTTCGCGGTGCCACGGGAGACCTCCACGCGGACCGGTCCCCGCGACAGATGTTCCAACGTGAAGCGCCCTTCCGCGTCGGTCCGGGTGGAACTCTCGCTCGCGAAGGCATCCTTCCTCGCATCACCCACCGAGGCGCTCAGCCCAACATCCGCCAGGGGCTGGCCATCCGCGCCGACGACCCGGCCCCGCAGCGGCGCGCGTTCCGTCACACCCTCGAGGCGGAGCGCAAGCTCGCGGGTCTGCCCCGCCACGACCCCCACTTCCGTGGAAGTGGTCCACGTCGCGTCATCTCCCACCGAATGGGTGAACGTCACCCGGTAGCGCCCTGCCTCCAGGCCCCGGTACACCCTGGCGTCCTTCACGTGCTCGTCAAACCAGATGCCCTCTTCCACCACGGGTTCGAGCGCCTGGAGCGTCACGTGCGGCCAGTCCACCGGACGTCCATCCGGCGCGAAGCCAGTCACCCGCAGCGTGCCCTGCTCGCGCAGGACGAGCGTCAGCGCCACCGGTCGCGCGTCGTACACCCACCGCGCGTCGCTGTAGCCGCTGCGACGTGCCAGCAACACGCCCGGGCCGGGCCCCATGCCTTCGAACCGGAAGGTTCCGTCCGGGTTCCCCTCGAGGTCCAGCCGGGGCGCCGTCGTGTCCGCCGGGATCCACGAGAGCGACACGGCCTGAATGGGCTGGCCCGCGCCATCCACCACGCGCCCGGGGACGGCCTTGGAGGGCCCGAGCGTCATCGTCACAGTGGCCGGGTGTTCACGCCCGATCCGCACGTCCGGGTCCACGAACGTCTGGTAACCCGGGGCCTCGGCGGTGAAGACGTACCAGCCGGGCGGCACCGTCAACGTGGCCTCGCCCCGGGCATCCGTCGTGCCCCTGAAGAGCTCGGGCGGATCCACCGAGGCCTGCCGGATCCGGAACACGATGCCGGGAAGCGGATGACCCTCCGCGTCCTTCGCCAGCACCGTGAGCCGCGCCGCTTCGGACACGGACACCGGCGTCTGATTCGACGCGCCCGCGCACGCGAGCACCACGGCCAAGAGCCCCACCCAGCTCCATCGCATGCGCCCAAGCCTAGCAGGCGCGCATGAACGCCAGACAGGCCCTCAGCCGAAGCGCTCGCGGAAGGTGCTCAGGTTCGGCCCCTTCCCGCCGCGCTCGTACACCGCGAACACCACGCGGCTGAACGCGCCCGCCATCGTGGACAGCCCTCGCGCGAAGGCCTCCGCCGCGTCGTGCGGGTTGTTGCGGAACGCGCCGCAGCCCCACGCCCCCAGGATGAGCGTGCGGTGCCCGTGATGCGCCGCCACCTGCAACACCTTGAGCGCCCGCGCGGACAACACCTCACGCAGCTTCTGCGCCACCTCCGGATCCTTCGCCGGCAGCTCCCTCGCGTTGGGCGCGGGCGCCGTCAGCACCGACACGGAGAACGGCCGCTCCAGCAGATCGTGGTGCTCGTTGCGGAAGAACGGCACGTCCGGCGAATAGATGAAGTGGTCCGTGTACAGCGGCGAGCGCAGCTTGCGGTTCACGTCGTAGTACTCCGGCCACTTCAACAGGCACGGGTACAGCGCCGAGCACCGCGCCAGGTCCTCCTCCTGCGCCTTCGCGCCCGTGAGGAAGCCGCCGCCCGGGTTCACCGCCGATGCGAAGTTGAGCGCCAGCACCCGTTGCTCGCCCTCCTGCTCCACCAGCCGGCGCGCGGCATCGCCCGTCTTCTCCGGCGTCACCTCGATGGTGAAGCGCGGCACCGGCGCGGGCCGCGTGAGGCGCTCGAAGTCCCCGGGGCGCACCAGCACGGTGCCCTCCACCGCGCGCGCCACCGCGTCGCGGATGGACACCGGCCTCCCGGACAGCGGCACGTACGTGCCCTGCTCCAGGATGTGAAGGGTCTCGTCCGCGACGCGGTTCAACGACATGGCGTCACTCGCAGCCGATGCGCTCGGGCGCCACCGCGAGGTCGTCGATCCACGTCTCCGACTCGGAGTCGCCCTTCGGGTGCACGAAGCCGTAGCCCACCCCGAAGTTGGTGAACGGCCGGATGCCCACGTTCGGGAAGTCGTAGGCCTGCTTGCCGTCCACCCACACCAGCGCGTGGCCCGTGGTGGCGGAGCTGTCCGCGCGCTCCACGCCCCACTCGATGCAGGTCCACGTGTTGGGTGACACCGTGACCTTCGTGTCCTCCTGGAGGTTCCAGCCCGTGCCCTTGATGCCGCTCCAGTCATCCAGCGCGAAGGCGCCGTTGTGCATGCCCTGCAGCTCGATGCCGCCGAAGTCGTTGTCCTTCGGCGAGAAGAGGATGAAGTACGTCCCCATCACGCCCACCGGCGAGGCCCGGTTCAGGTACACGTACGCGCGCGTGTAGAGCTTCGTGCCGAACGCAGGGATGTCCTTGCGCAGGTGCGCGATGGCCTGCTGATCCCCCGAGCCCGTGTCCTCGTTGTAGCCAGGGTCCGTCTTCACGTGCACCGCGTTGCGGCCGGAGCGGGGGCGCGTGCCGTCGATGGCGATGGTGGCGTGGTGGTCCTCGTCCGGCTGACGCCAGCCGTTCTCCCCCTTCTCGAAGTCCTCGCAGATGTACGCGGAGGCCGGGCACTGGCCGTTGCCCGTGCTGGTGCCGCCGTCCGTGTTCGTGCCCGCGTCCGTGCCCGAGTCCGGGGTGTTGTCCGTCTTGTCGTCGCCGCAGGCCGAAAGCGCGCCCACCGCGAGGGAAGCCATCATCAACGCCAGTGCCGAAGTCGAACGCATGAGTCCTTCCAGGAAGAGGCGTCGCGCCCTCGCGCTCGTGCCGCGGGGACGGGACGTGTCTCCGTCCTAACACGGCCCCCCGTCCTCCTTGGAATGGGGCCTGACAGACCCCGGCGGTGGCGGCGAGCGGGCAGGCGGTGACGGCCAGCCCCGCGGGGCCATGCGGGTGTCGTCCATGGATGGATGCGCGCGCGGCGCGATCACAATTGCTCAGTAGCGGCGCACGACCCCGCCCGGCAGGTGCGCGTTGCCGTTCCAGCCCGTACTGCTTTCCATGTGGAGCGCCAGCGGCACGGGCGTCACCCTCACGGGCGACAGGAGGGTGGGAGCGGGTGGGGGTTCCTGGCATCGGGGAGAGCGGGAGATGGGAGAGCCCTTCCGAAGACTCACGGTCGTCGCGCCCCCGGCCGACGAAGGCGCCTCCGTATGTGCTCCGCCGTCCGCCCGGCACCTGCCGCCCACCGGCTCGGTGGCGCTCGTCTTCACGGACATCCAGGGGTCCACGCGGCTGTGGGAGCGCTGCGGCCAGGCCATGCGCGACGCGCTGGAGCTGCATGACGGCGTGCTGCGCGCGCTGCTCGCGGGCACCGACGGCTACGAGGTGAAGTCGCAGGGCGACGCCTTCATGGTCGCGTTCGCCTCTGCGGTGGAGGCGGCGCACTGGTGCCTGCGCGCGCAGGAGGCGCTGCTGCACGCGAGCTGGCCGGAGGCGTTGCTCGATGAACCGGACGCCGCGGAGGAGCACACGCCGGAGGGGCTGAGCCACCGGGGGCTGCGCGTGCGCATGGGCGTGCACGTGGGCGAGCCCGACTGCCGCCTGGATCCGGCCACGCACCGGCTGGACTACCTGGGGCCTCCGGTGAACATCGCGGCGCGGGTCGCGGACGCGGGGCACGGCGGACAGGTGCTGCTGAGCGGCGCGGCGTGGGCCCGCGTCCAGCCGGAGCTGGCCGCGCTGGGGATGCCCATCGCGCGCGCGCTGGGGTCCTTCCGCCTGCGCGGCGTGAGCGACAGCGTGGCGCTGGTGGAGCTGTTGCCCGCGTCCCTCGCGCACCGCCGCTTCGGCCCCCTGCGCGCCCCGCGCGAGCGGCCCGGCAACGTGCCCACGCTGAGGCAGGACCTGGTGGGGCGCGCGGAGGAGCTGGACACGCTCCGCCAGTGGGTGTCGGAGGGCGCGCGGCTGATCAGCATCCTGGGCCCGGGCGGCATGGGCAAGACGCGGCTGGCCACGCACTTCGGCGCGCTGGCGTCGGACGCGGGCACGTGGGAGGGCGGCGTCTGGCGGTGCGACCTGGAGGAGGCGGTGACGGAGGGCGACCTCTGCCACGCGGTGGGCCGGGCCCTGGGCGTGCCGCTCACGGCGGACGGAGACGGCAGCACGCCCTCGGAGCGGCTGGGGCACGCGCTCGCGGGGTGTGGCGACGTGCTGGTCATCCTGGACAACGTGGAGCAGGTGGTGCGGCACGTGCCCGCGACGCTGGGGCGCTGGCGGGTGCTGGCGCCGCGCGCGCGCTTCCTCGTCACCACGCGAGAGGCCCTGCGCCTGCCCGGGGAGCGCGTGCTGGACCTGGCCCCGCTGGGCCTGCCGGATCCGGACGAGGCGCGCTGGGACGTCATCCTGCGCTCGGACGCGGTGCGCCTGTTCGTGCAGCGGGCCCGGGAGACGCGCGGCGACTTCATGCTGACGGACGCGGACGCCCCGCGCGTCGCGGACATCGTTCGGCAGTTGGACGGCATCGCGCTGGCCATCGAGCTGGCCGCGGCGCGCGTGAGCGTGCTGGGCGTGGAGCAACTGCTCGAGCGGCTGTCGAAGCGCTTCGATCTGCTGCGCCTGGGACGGCGGGACGCCCCCGCGCGACAGGCGACGCTGCGGGGTGCCATCGACTGGTCGTGGAACCTGCTGGCGCCCGCCGAGCGCGCGGCGCTGGCGCAGTGCTCGGTGTTCCGGGGCGGCTTCACGCTGGAGGCCGCCGAAGCGGTGCTGGTGCTGCCGGAGGGCTCTCCGGACGTGCTGGAGGTGGTGCACTCGCTGCGCTCCCAGTCGCTGCTCTGCGCGCGCGAGGTGGGGGCGCCCGGCGGCTTCCTGCGCCTGGGGCTGTACGAGAGCATCCGCGAGTACGCGATGCTGCGGCTGCGCGAGACGGGAGACGAGGCGGCCTGCGAGGCCCGGCACGCGGACACGTACCTCCAGGTCGCGAGCCGGCTGAGGGAGCGCGTGCGCAAGACGGGCGGCGCGACGGCGCTGCGGCGGCTGGCCCTGGAGCGCGAGAACCTGCTGACCGCGTGCGACAACGCGATGGCCGTCCGTCCCGCGACCGCCGAGTCCCTGGGCCGCGCGCTGGAGACGCTGGTGGCGCTGGAGCCGGATGCGCGCACGCGCGGGCCGGTGGGGCTGCTCGTGGAGCGGCTGGAGCGGGCGCTGGAGGCGTCCGCCCACGTCGCCGTGGCGCCGCTGAAGCGCGCGGAGGCGCTGGCGGTGCTGGGGCGCTCGTACATGGACGCGGGCCTGGCGGAGTTCGCGCGCCAGGCCCTGGAGGAGGCGCGCGGCGTCTTCCACACGCTGGGCGAGACGGCGTCGGAGAAGCGCGTGCTCGTGGACCTGTCCATCGTCGCGCGCCACGCCGGGGACGGGGCCGCCGCGTGGACGCTGATGCGCGACGCGCAGGCGCTGCCCTCCGGGAGCGACCGCTGGCTGGAGGCCTACGCGGTGGGCAACCTGGGCCTCGTCGAACAGGTGCGCCGCGGACCGGAGGCGGCCATCCCCCACCTGCGCGCGGCGCTGGCGCTGTTCCGCGAGGTGGGCGACGTGACGTTCGAGGTGGGCTTCCTCACCAACTGCGCGGTCGCCATCGGCGAGGCGGGCGACGGCGGCGAGGCCGTGATGCTCCTGGGCGAGGCGCTGGGCCGCGCGCTGAGCGTGGAGGACCGCGCGGGTCAGGCGCTCGCGAGGATCAACCTGGGCTGCTACCTGATGGACGCGGGCGGCATCGGGGAGGCCTGCGAACACCTGGAGTCCGCGGTGCGCCTGTCGCGGCTGCTGGGGCAGCGGCTGCTGGAGGGCACGGCGCTGGGGGAGCTGGGCCGCGCCTCGCTCGCCCGGGGTGACTGGAAGCAGGCGCGCGCGGCGCTGACGGAGGCGATCACCATCCTGGGCCGCGCGTCCCGCTGGCAGGCCCTGCGGTTCATCGCGCACCGGGCCGCGCTGGACGCCGCGTGCGGTGAACTGCCCGCCGCGCGGGAGGGCTTCGCCAGCCTGGAGGGCGCCCCCGAGCTGCGCGACGACCCTGCCCTCTTCCAGCTCGTGGATCTGCTCCACGCCGCGCTCGACCTGGCCGAGGCCGACGCCGCGCCCCCGCGAAGCGTCGAAGGCAACGACGCCAGGGCCGCCGCGCGCCGCCGCATCGAAGCGGCCCGGAACGCCCCGCGCGAGACCGCGTCGTCCGACATCCGCTGCGCGCTCCGCTTCCTGGAGGCCCGCCCCGGCGTCAACGACCCGCGCCTGGACGCGTGAAGGCGCTCAGGGGGCCGGAGCCGGCGCCGGCTTCGCGAAGCGGCGGAAGAAGCTGTCGTCGTTCCAGTACGGCCGGCCGGGGGCATCCGCCACCGCGTTCGTCATCACGGTCAGGAAGGTGATGAAGCGCGCGGCGCCTTCATGGTCCACGGGCTGCTGGGTCAGGTCATCCGACGGCGCGTGGTAGCGCTCGGTCAGCCACTGCTTGAACACCTTCTGCTCCTCCGACCCCGGCGTGTAGCCGAACTTGAAGAACAGCGCGGGCACGCCCTCGCGGATGAACGAGTACTGATCGCTGCGCACGAACAGGTTGCGGTCTGGCTCCGGATCCGGGAGCACCTGCACGTCCAGCTTCGCCGCCACCTCCGCCAGCGGCACCGCGAGCGAGGACTCGTCCTTGCCGTGCGCCACCACGGAGGTGAACGGCCAGTGGGGCATGAACATGTCCAGGTTGAAGTCCGCCACGATGGAGGTGATGGGCACCGGCGGGCGGGACGCGAAGTACTTCGACCCGAGCAGCCCCTTCTCCTCCCCCGTCACCAGCGCGAACACCACCGAGCGCTTCGGCTTCTGCGGCTGCTCATGCAGCCGCCGCGCGACCTCCAGCACCGCCGCCACGCCGGACGCGTTGTCCATGGCGCCGTTGTAGATGCGGTCCCCCTTCACCGGCTCACCCACGCCCACGTGGTCCAGGTGCGCGCTGAGCACCACGTACTCCTTGGCGAGCACCGGATCCGCGCCCGGCATCACGCCCACCACGTTCATGGACTTGAGCGGCTTCACGTCGAAGGCCAGCTTCGCCTTCAGGCGCAGCGGCAGGTCGAACTTCGGCAGCGGCTTGTCCGCGTTGGCCAGCGCCACCAGCTCCTCGTAGGTGTGCGGCGCGCCCTCCAGCCACTGCTGCGACCGCTCCACGTTCGCCACCACCGCGACCTTCAACCCGCGCGAGTCGTTGAGCGACGCATCCGCGAACACCACCGTGGGGTTCTTGTTGGCGCCCACCATGCGCTCCCACGGCAGCTCCAGCAGCTTCGGGTTCTGGAGGTACACGACCCCCACGACCCCCGCCGCCTTGAGCACCTTCATCCGCTCTTCCCACGAAGAGAAGTGCGACTTCACCGGCCCGGGGATGTTGCCCGGCCCGCCCTGGAGCAGCACCACCACCTTGCCCTTCAGGTCCAGGCCCGCGTAGTCGTCGTGGCCCAGCTCGGGGATGGACAGGCCGTAGCCCACGAACACCAGCGGCGCGTCCACGGTGCCGTTGTCACCCTGCCGCGACGACAGCACGACGTCCTCGCCCTGCACCAGCGGCAGCACCTTGCCGTCCTTCACCAGCGCGACGCTGGACCTGGACTCGAGGACGCGGCGCGACTGCAACACCATGGGCTGCAGGAAGCCCGTCTTCAGCATCGGCTTCACGCCCAGCGCGGCCAGCTCCCTGGACACGTAGCCCGCGGCCGTCGCGTAGCCCTTGCTGCCCGTGTCGCGCCCCTCCATCGCGTCACTGGCCAGGACCTCGACGTGCTTCCACCAACGATTTTCGGCGGGCTGGGATGCGGGAGCCTCCGCGGCGAAGACCCCGGAGGAGACGAACAGCGCGAGCGCGGCGGCGGACGAGACCCGTTTCATGCCCCGGAGCATCCAGGGCGAAGCGGGGGCATGCAACCGGGATCAGGCCTGCGCGCCCAGCCGCCTGCCGCGAAGCTCCGCCAGCGTGCGCGCGTCCAGCAGCACCGCGGACTTCTCCTGCGGGGACAGCGGCTCCACCCCGCCCGCCAGCAGCTTGCGCCGGGCGGAGGCCAGCGCCGCGGGGACGCTCGCCGCCGGGTGGGACTCCAGCAGCGCCAGGTGCAGCGCGTGCGCGCGAGGGTCCGTCAGCACGTGGTCCAGCGCGTCATCCACCGGCTCCATCCCCTCCTCCGCCAGCTCCTGCGCGCGCACCAGCACGGTGGGAGGCTCGACCTCCTCCGGGATGAGGAGCAGGCCCTGCTTCTGCAGCCACAGGCCCAGCGACGCGCGGGAGGTGAAGACGGAGATGGCCGGGGACAGCCACAGCCCCACGATGACCGGCGACAGCCACGCCAGCATCCCCGGCGCCACCGCGACCGTCAGCGCCGCGAGCACCCCGCCCATCACCATGTGCCACTGGTGCCGGCGCAGCGCCTCCGACCAGGGCAGATCGGTGTCCTCGCGCTGCTGGCTGGACCAGTTGACCTTGTAGCCAAACAGCGTCCCGAACACGAAGTGGGACTGGAAGAGCATCATCACCGGCGCCATCAGCGTGGACACCCCGCCCTCCAGCAACACGCTCAGCACCAGCTTGAAGCGGCCGCCCATCCGCGCGGCCTCCCCGCGGTCCGCGAGCAGCAGGCCCAGGCCCATCAGCCGGGGGACCCACAGGAGCGCCAGCGACAGCGCCATCAGCCGCAGCGCGCCCACCGTGTCGAACGCGTCTCCGCCGGGCAGCGTGGACTGGAACGTCACCAGGGTCGCGGGCGAGAAGAACCACTCGTGCAGCGCGGCGAACAGGCCCGCCACCAGGAAGATGAGCCACAGGGGCGACGCCACGTAGGACATCACGCCCATGAGGAAGTGCATCCGGCTCATCGGGTGCAGGCCGCCCGCCATCACCAGCCCCAGGTGCTGGAGGTTGCCCTGGCACCAGCGGCGGTCGCGCTGCGCGTACGCGAGCAGGTCCGGCGGCGGCTGCTCGTAGCTGCCGCCCAGCTCCGGCACCAGCCACACCGTGTAGCCGGCGCGGCGCATCAGCGCGGCCTCCACGAAGTCGTGGCTGAGGATGTGGCCGCCGAAGGGCTGCTGGCCCGGCAGCACCGGCAGGCCGCAGTGCTCGATGAAGGGCGCCATGCGCAGGATGGCGTTGTGGCCCCAGTAGTTGGAGTCCCCCAACTGCCACGCCGCCGCGCCCGCGGCCACGATGGGGCCATAGACGCGCCCGGCGAACTGCTGCAGCCGCGCGAACAGCGTGGAGCGCCCCACGTTCTGCGGCGGCACCTGGAGGATGCCCGCGCCCGGGTTCAGCTCCATCAGCCGGGCCATCTTCACCACGCTGTCGCCCGCCATCAGGCTGTCCGCGTCCAGCACCAGCAGGAAGTCGTAGCGGCGGCCCCAGCGCTCGCAGAACTCCGCCAGGTTGCCCGCCTTCTTGGCCGTGTTGTCGGAGCGGCGGCGGTAGAAGATGCGCCCCTGCCCGCCCACCCGGCGGCACAGCTCCGACCACGCCAGCTCCTCCGCCACCCACGACTCCGCCCGCGTGGAGTCGCTCAGCACGTAGAAGTCGAACGCGTCCAACTGCCCCGTCGCGGCGATGGACTCATACGTGGCCTGCACGTGCGCGAACACGGCGGCCGGGTCCTCGTTGTAGACGGGCATCACCACCGCGGTGCGGCGCGTGAGCGGCCTCGCGGCTTCTTCTTCCGTAGGCCAGCGCAGCCCCGGCACCCGCTGCCGGGCCACCAGGTGGATGAAGCCCGCGACGCCGCTCCAGAACGACAGGGCGATCCACGCGAAGCACACCGCGAACAGCCCCAGCACGAACAGCTCCGGCACCGTGGTGCCGTGGGCCGCGAGCAGCCGGTGCATCTCCACGCAGGCGAACCCCGTGGACAGGGCCGCCAGGCCCAGCACCATCACGCGGCGCGGGCGCGCCAGGGCCGGAGTGTAGGGTTGGGCGTTCATGCGGACTCCGGGCTCCCGTGCGGCTTCGCTGTGTGTGAGGGGCCGCGCCTAGCGCGACGGCGACACGCCCGCCTGGCTGGCGGCGGGACGCAGCCAGCGGCGCAGCATGTCCATGAAGGGATTGAGCACGAGCACCTGCTCGCGCATCTGGCAGGGCACCTCCGCCGGGGCGGACATGGGCACTGCTTCACACACCGCGCGGCGCCACGCGTCCGGCAGCGAGGACGGAGCGCGCATCAGCACGTCCGCGCCCCAGCGCGCGCCGCCCACCAGCACGAACGCGGCCCGGCCGCGCCCCAGCAGCGCCGGCCCCACGTGCGCGGGCCCCAGCACCTCCGCCAGCCAGCCCTCCACCCGCCACCGCGCGAGCGCCAGCGCGGCCTCCGGCGACAGGGACATTTCGCGCGTGCCCAGGACCCAGCCCGAGAGCTTCTCCAGGTCGTCGCGGCCGGTGAAGCCGAAGTCCTGGAAGAAGCTCACCAGCGCGGCGCGGGTGTCCGCGCGGGCCTCCAGGGGCATCGCCGGAGCGAAGGAGATGAACGGGTGCGTGGTCACGGAATCCACAGGTAGCTCCAGGTCTCGGTGAGGGTCTCGGAACCGCGTTTCAGGAAGCAGCGCAGCTCGACGGGGCCTTCTCCGTCGGGCATGAGCTCGAAGGCCGCGCGGAAGCCACCGGTGACGGCGTGGACCTCCGCGCGCGGGTGCAGCACCTGGCCGCGAGAAGCGGTGACGACCGCCTCCACCGGGCCCGTGCCCTCCGTGCTGGCCTTCGTGAAGTCGAGGACGAAGCGGCGCGCCCCCGGCTTGCTGCCCGCCGCGACACGCGTCGCCGCGACGGTGGAACCTCCGGCCTTCACGCCCTCGGGGGAGAAGCCCCAGGACAGCCGGTAGGAGAAGCGAAGCTGTGCACCCGCCTGTACCGGTGCATCCGGCACCCAGAAGGCCACGATGTTGTCGTGGATCTCCTCACGGGTGGGCAGCTCCACGAGCCGCACGGAGCCCGCGCCCCAGTCGCCCACCGGCTCCACCCAGGCGCCCGGACGACGCTCGGAGTGCGCCTCCAGGTCCTCGTAGCTGGTGAACGCCTGGTCGCGCTGCAACAGGCCGAAGCCCGCCAGCCCGTCCGTGTGGAAGCTGCTCACCTGGATCTGCTTCGGGTTCTTCAGGGGGCGCCACAGCTTCTCGCCGTTCTTCATCCACACGGAGATGCCGTCGGAGTCGTGCACCTCCGGGCGGAAGTCGTCGAAGTCGCCCCGGTCGTTCTCCCCGAAGAGGAACATGCTGGTGAGCGGCGCCACGCCCAACTGACGCACCGCCTTGCGCACGAACACCGTGGAGTCCACGTCCATCACGGTCCGCTCACCCGGGCGGATGGCGAAGCGGTACGCGCCCGTGACGCTGGGGCTGTCCATCAGCGCGTGCACCACCACCGTGTCCGAGCCCGGGGCCGGCGTCTCCAGCCAGAACTCGCGGAACGTGGGGAACTCCTCGCCCCCCGGCTGCGCCGTGTCGATGGCGAGCCCGCGCGCGGACAGGCCGTACAGGTTGCCCTTGCCCAGCGCGCGGAAGTAGCTGGCGCCCAGGAAGACCACCAGCTCGTCGTAGTAGTCCTTCGTGTTGAGCGGCGCGTTGAGGCGGAAGCCCGCGAAGCCGTTCACCTTGCCCTTGGGCGGATGGTCCACCAGGGGGCCGTAGGTGAACTGGTCCGTGGAGAACGGCACCGGGCGCGCCTTGCCGCCCTCCACCACGTTCACGCCCACCGGACGGGTGTAATAAAAACCGGGGTGGAAGAACTGCGCCCGGAACGGCAGCCCCTCTTCACGCCACAGCGACGCGGCGTCGCGGAAGCGGATGTCCCGGTACTGATCGTAGGTGAGCTTCTCGAAGGACGGCGGCACGCCGATGGGCGGCTCCTGGTACGGCTTCGCGGCCAGCGCGCGGGCCTTCTCCTCCACCGTCCGGACGGAGAACCCGGAGGCCTTCGCCGTCCCCGCCTTCGGCTGCTGGGCACACGCCAGCGCCGCCACGCACAGCCCCAACCCCCAGGCCATCCCCACCGTCTGTCGCTGCCACCGCTTCAAGTCCCGCTCCTCACCAGGGGCCACCGCCCGCGCCAGTACGGCGCGACGCGGCAAAGGCTAGCAACGGTCATGCCAGTCGGCAGGGGCTGGGGAATTTCCCAATCATTCCAAGGACCTGCCCACGGCAGGCGCCAAGCCGTTACTTGCTGCTCCAATGATTCCAGCGGCTTGAGAGGGCGCTGGGAGAGGGGGCTGGCGGCGCCTGGACTGGGGGGTTGTGGACGATGGGGACAGGCGGCCAACAGCCCTGTCCGAAATCTCCACAGCGGCGGGGGGCAGGCGGGCGGGGAGGATTTCCCGGGACATTGCCGCCCGTTGCAGGCAGTGTGGCCCGCGCCCTGGGCGGCACCGGGAATCGTCCCGGAGGCCCAGGGGTTCCAAGACGTTCGCAGGTGCCTCGGGCCGTTGATTGGCCTGACCGCGTACCGCCAGGCGCCCCCGCAATACCGCGGGAGGGCGCGCTGCGCGGTCGGTCCCCCGCCGGAGGGGGAGTGCGCCGACCCTTCACATGCGGGATTTCATGACTTTCGACGAACTGCAGTTGACCGATTCGCTCCTCAAGGCCGTCAAGGCGGAGGGCTACACCACGCCGACACCCATCCAGGCGAAGGCGATTCCCCATGCCCTGGCGGGCAAGGACGTGCTGGGCGTGGCCCAGACGGGCACGGGGAAGACGGCGGCGTTCGCGCTGCCCATCCTCCAGCGGCTGTCGGCGAAGGCGCCCGCGGGCGGCGCGCGTCCGGTGCGCTGCCTGGTGCTGACGCCCACGCGCGAGCTGGCCAGCCAGGTGAGCGACAGCTTCGTCACCTACGGCAAGAACCTGCCCCTGCGCCACGCGGTGGTGTTCGGCGGCGTGGGCCAGAACCCGCAGGTCCAGGCGCTGCGCCAGGGCGTGGACATCCTGGTGGCGACGCCGGGGCGCCTGCTGGATCTCATCGACCAGGGGTTCGTGACCCTGCGCGCGCTGGAAGTGTTCGTGCTGGACGAGGCGGACCGCATGCTGGACATGGGGTTCATCCACGACGTGCGGCGGGTCATCAAGGTGCTGCCGCCGGTGCGCCAGACGCTGTTCTTCAGCGCGACGCTGCCGCCGGACATCATGGACCTGGCGCGCAACATCCTGAAGGAGCCGGTGCGCGTGGAGGTCACGCCCGCGTCCAGCACCGCGGACACGGTGAGCCAGCAGGTGTACTTCGTGGAGCGCGAGGAGAAGCGCGCGCTGCTCACGCACCTGCTCCAGGACGCGAAGGCGATCCCTCGCGCGCTGGTGTTCACGCGCACGAAGCACGGCGCCAACCGCGTGGCCAAGCAGCTCACGGCGGCGGGCGTGCGCGCGGACGCCATCCACGGCAACAAGAGCCAGAACGCCCGCGAGCGCGCGCTGGACGAGTTCCGCGCCGGCACCCTGCGGGTGCTGGTGGCCACGGACATCGCGGCGCGCGGCATCGACATCGACGGGCTGTCGCACGTGTTCAACTACGACCTGCCCAACGTGCCGGAGCAGTACGTGCACCGCATCGGCCGCACGGGCCGCGCGGGCGCCAGCGGCCAGGCCGTGTCCTTCTGCGACTCCGAGGAGCGCGCGTACCTGCGCGACATCGAGCGCACCATCCGCCGCAGCGTGCCGGTGGTGGCGGACGCCGCGTTCCGCTCGCACCTGCCCCCTCCCCTGCCCGGTGACGTGGAGGAGAGCCGTCCTCCGATGAACCGGGGTGGCCGGGGCCAGTCGCGTGGCGGTGGCGGCGGCGGTGGGGGTCAGCGCCGGGGTGGCGGGCAGCGCCGCGGCGGTGGCGGTGGCGGTGGCCAGTCGCGTCAGGCCAGCGGTGGTGGCAACGGACAGGCGCCGCGCGGCGGTGGCCAGGGCCGTTCGCAGCAGGCCCGGCCGGCGGTGGCTTCGCCCGCGGCCGCGGGACCGAGCTCGCCTCCGCCCCGGCGCACGATGTCCAAGTGGGGCTGAGCCCCCGTCCCGGGTAGGGCGTGAGCACCGCGCCGTTTCCGGGTGAGCAGGGATGGATGGAGTTCAAGACGCCCGGGTCCTCTCGCGAGGGTCCGGGCGTTCGACTGTCCGGGGTATGGCGGCGGGGGGGCGGGCTCGCGCCCTGGCGGATGGGGCGTGGTAGCGTGGCGCCGTGTTTCACGGTGGTGCCTCGCACCCCTTTTGTCATCAGGACACGCCTCTTCCATGACGCGCTCGGCTGACGGTGAGCTGCACATCGATTCGGTCCTCCGGAATACCTACAAAGTCGTCTCCGTGTTGGGGCGGGGCGGCATGGGTTCGGTGTTCCTGGCCCAGCACCTGCGGCTTCCGGGCAAGCAGGTCGCGGTGAAGGTGCTGCGGGTGGGCGACCACGTGGGGCCGGACCTCCACGTGCGCTTCCGGCGGGAGGCGGAGATCGCCTCGCGGCTGGGGCACCCGAACATCGTGGAGGTGCTGGACTTCGACACCCTGGAGGACGGCAGCCCGTTCCTGGTGCTGGAGTACCTGCGCGGGGAGAGCCTCGCGGACCGGCTGCGGCGCGGGCGGCTGTCGCTGGAGGAGGTGTTCTCCTTCACGCGGCAGATGGGGTCGGCGCTGCAGACGGCGCACCGCGCGGGCGTGGTGCACCGCGACCTGAAGCCCGCGAACATCTTCCTGGTGCCCACGGACTCCGGCGGCGTGGTGGGCGAGCGGGTGAAGCTGCTCGACTTCGGCATCTCCAAGGTCATGTCGTCGGAGACGCTGCAGACGCAGGAGGCGGTGCTCATCGGCACGCCGCAGTACATGTCGCCGGAGCAGGCGCAGGGGCAGAACAGCCGCATCGACGCGCGGACGGACCTGTTCGCGCTGGGCGGCATCGTGTTCGAGATGATCTCCGGGATGACGCCCTTTGGGGGCGGGTCGCTCGCGCAGATCATCTACCGCGTGGTGCACGAGCCGCCGGTGTCGCTGGCCACGCTGCTGCCGGACCTGCCGCCGAACGTCGCGAACGCGGTGGCGCGGGCGCTGGAGAAGAAGCCGGAGAATCGTCATCCGGACGTGGCGTCGTTCATCGCGGAGCTCACGGGGACGCAGCTCCAGTCGCTGCCGGAGACCGAGGAGCAGATCGCGGCCCGGACCTTCGGGCGCGCGAAGCGTCCCTCCGGTGTCGCCCTCCCCTCCGTGGCGCCGACCGACGAGGAGGCGATGGGCGCCACGATGGCGCCCGCGAACAAGGGGCCGGGGACGGGCCGCTTCGGAGCGGATGCGTTGGCGGTGTCGGAAGACATCGGCTTCGACGCGACGATGGCGCCACGGGCGAGCGGCACGGTCCCGTACGGACAGCAGCCGCAGGTGGCCGGCGGCACGATGGGCTTCGGCGCCACGCAGATGCCCGGGAGCGGCATGGGGAGCTCGGGCGTGGCCCTGCCGGCGCCCGGCGCGCCCGTGCAGCCGCCGGCCAGCTACAGCGGCCAGCAGGTCCCGCAGGGCTACGGCACGGGCCAGCACGGCGCTCCGGGCAGCATGGGCGGCCAGCAGGCCGTCCCGGGGAGCTACGGCGCGGGCCACCACGGGGCTCCGGGCAGCATGGGTGGCCAGCAGGCCGTCCCGGGGAGCTTCGGTGGCCAGCAGGCCGTGCCAGGCGGTTTCACGGGCGCCGTCGGCCCCCAGGGCCAGCCGCTCGCTCCGGTGAGCATGACGGGGCAGCCTGGAATGCCGGTGCCCGCCGCGGTCCCGCCACGGTCGCGCGTGCTCCCCATCGCGGGCACCGCCGCGCTGATCCTCGGCGCCGTGGGACTCGGGTGGTGGCTGCGGCCTCCGCCGCCGGTGGCGCCTCCGCCCGTTGCCGTGAACGCGCCCCCGCCGCCCGTTGCCGTGAACGCGCCCCCGCCGCCCGTGGCAGCGCCGCCACCCACCATCGCCCAGGCGCCTCAACCCGCCACTCCCACGCCCCCGAGCGACACGCCCGCGAAGGTCGAGCCACCGGTGCAGCCCACGACCCCAGTGAAGGCGGTCGCCAAGACGGGCGGCAAGGTCCAGGCGCCGAGCATCCCGCTGATGCCCACGGATGACCTCGCGGTCAGCAAGCTGGCGGACGCCCGCGCGGCCGCGGCGAATGATGACTTCGACACCGCGGTCCGCAGGGCCCAGCAGAGCTACGCGGCCCAGAACAACCTGGCGGCGCACCACCTGGCCATCCAGATGCGCTGCCGGACGAAGGATCTCGCGGCCGTCCGCTCGGAAACGGCGAAGATCGACAGGTCGCACCTGACGTCGCGGCTCATCGCCGAATGTCAGAGCCAGGGTATCGACTTGTAGCGTTGAGCAGACACCGCCCGTCCGCGAAACCGCGGACGGGTGAGGGGGATACATCCAACATGAAATGCATCGTCGCCGTGGCCGTGCTGGCCACCCTCCTGGGCACCCTGCCCGCCCTGGCCGCGCCGCCCGTTCCCGTGGAAGCCGGCAAGGTGTTCGTGGGCCCGCAGGGAGAACAGGTCGCCGTCGTTCCGCTCGCGCCCCGTGAGCAGAAGAAGTTCCTCCTGCGCGTCCAGGGCACGGGCTCCGCGCTGGACAACCTGGTCCTCCCCTACACGATGAAGGACTGGAGCAGCCCCAGCACGCTGCGCCACAACTACACGACCCAGTGGCACGGCAAGGACTACTCGCCGCTCATCATCGTGGGCAAGAACGCGGAGCTGCACTTCCCCGGCGGCCCCGGCAACGGCCTCGCCGTCCAGTACGACGAGGCGCGCTCCCAGAAGCTCAAGCCGGAGGAGGTCTACGCCCAGCACCAGCAGCAGACCCAGAGCGGCCAGCTCGCGAAGCTGATGGCCTTCGACCGCAAGGCGGAGGAGACCGTCCACGACACCGCCTACGCCGAAGCGCTCCAGGAGCTGAACACCGCCTGCGGCACCTCCATGGCGGGCGCCATCGACTGGAGCACCATCACCGAGCCCGTCCTCAAGGCCCAGAAGATCGCCCGCTACTGCGTCTCCCCTCTCACCGCGCTGAAGGCCCTGTGCGACGTCTCCGAGGAGGCCCGGAGCACCGTGAAGGCCCGCCTGAAGCAGATGGACTGCCGCTTCGGCGCCGCGCTGGAGCCCGCGCTGCAGGGCGACCGCTTCGTGTGGACCACCACCCCGGAGGCGAGCCAGCAGGAGAAGGCCGCCACCCGCTACTTCAAGAAGCACCTCTAGGCCCGCGCACCATGCTCTTCCAACGCATCCTCCCCGTGGCCGTGCTCCTCGCCGCCAGTCCCGCCGCCGCCGTCGAGCCGCCGTGGGGCAAGGCGGAGAACCTGGGCCAGCGCATGCTCCTGGAGGCCACCGCCGTCTGCACCGACGGCCGGGGCCACTACGTCGTCTCCGTGCCCCGCGAGGACACGGACGAGCTGGAGGACCAGCTCTACTACGGCGACGGAAAGGCGCTGGTCGTGGTGCCGCGCCCCCGCTCCCGGAACCTCTCCGCCACCACCTTCCTGGATCCGCGCTTCTTCAACCCCAACGGGACCGCCGACTACGACGGCGTGGACCTGCGCGTGCACTCGCGGCTCTCCGTGGACACGAAGGAGCGCACCTGCGCCCTGCGCTGCGGCGAGCGCAAGGTGGCGCTGGAGATGCTCCCCGGCGCCCAGGCGCGGGAACTCCTGCGCAAGGCCACCTACGTGCCCAACCCGCAGAAGTTCGTCCCGCACGCGCTGCTGCGTGATTCAGAGGGCACGTACTACTACGTGGACAAGGGCTTCACGCCCGCGGAGTCCCGCAACTTCCGCGTGTTCATCGGGCCGCGAGGCGACCTGAAGCCGCAGAAGATGACCAACGTGGTCGCGGACTCCGAGGGGGAGATCTTCACCACCAAGAAGGGCCAACTGCGGCTCGTCATCGACCGCGCGCAGAAGCCCATCTGGATCGAGAAGGCGCGCAAGGAGGTGGAGCTGCGCAACGTCCCCGTGGAGCAGAACCTGCCCCTCATCTACAACGAGCTGGGCGTCTACACGGGCATCCGGCTGGGCACGCCCTGCGACGATCAGTAGCGGGCGGCCCCGCTAGACGCGCACCAGCAGCGCCATCTGGTGCGCGCCAATGCCCAGGCCGACCATCACCAGGTACTTCGTGCGCAGCTCGCGGCGGAACCGGGCCAGCGTCACCGGGATGGACGCGTGCACCATGTTCCCGTACGCCTCGAAGGTGTCCAGGTACTCGCGCGGGCGGATCTCCTGGGCCCAGTGGTCCATCAGCTTGCGCGTGGCCTGGTGGGAGATGAGCGTCACGTCCTCGCGCGCCACGCCGTGCTTCGCGAGCAGCCGCTCCACCAGCCGGGGCGGCCCGTTCATCCCCGAGTTCAGGAACGCCTTCACGCCCGACGTGGGGGCAATCCCGTAGGTCGGGTACGCGAGGCCGGACTCCGGACGCGGGCCCATCATCATCGCGCCGTATTCGTCGCTGAAGGTGTCCGCGCCCCAGTCCACCAGCGTGAGCCCCTCGCCCGCGCCCACGACCACCGAGCCCGCTCCGTCGCCAATGCCAATGGCGTGGCCCTGCGTGTAGTCCACGTTGCGCGTCCACGCGGAGCCCACCGCCACCAGCGCGTGCCGGAGGCTGCCCGCGCGCAGGGCCTCCCAGGCCAGCACCACGCCCATCAGGAAGTTGGCGAAGTCCGCGTTCACCGGCACCACCAGCGTGCCCTGGGACAGGCCCAGCTCCCGGTGCACCGCGTACAGCTCGTTCGGCGCGATGAACTCCGACACCGACACGTAGCCGTACAGCCGCTCCACGTCCGAGGCCGTCAGCCCCGCGTCCTGGAGCGCGGCGGCGCCCGCCTTCGCGGTGAGCGCGGCCAGGGACTCGCCCGGGCCCAGCACCCGGCGCTCGCGGTTGCCGTAGAAGAGCGCGTGCTCCCCGCCACTCCCGGCGGCGCGGCGCAGCGGCTCGAACAGCGGGTCGTCGTTGCCGCGGACCTGCTCGGGGACCGCGGCGCCGACCCCCAGGAGCGCGAAGGTCGCGGCGGTCATGGGGGCTACTTCCCGTCCGACGCCACCGCGGCGAAGCGGTCGCCGTACGGAGGAACCTCGCGGTAGTCGATGTGCGCGACGATGACCTGCGGCTGGCCGGTCTCGTTCGCGCGGCGGAGCACCTCCGGCAGCAGCGCGTCCAACTGGCCGGGGGCGTTCACCGTGTAGGCGCGCGCGCCCAGCGACTCGGAGAAGGCCTTCAGGTCCGGGTTGCCCAGACCGTAGAAGTCGTCCTCCAGCGGCACCGAGCGGTCCTGCACGTGCTCGCCGTGGTTCACCATGCCCAGGAAGTTGTCGTTGAGGACGAGGGTCACCGTGCCCACGCGGTAGCGCGACGCGGTGAGCATCTCCGTGCCGTTCATCAGGAACGCGCCGTCACCCACGATGGCCACCGCGGAGCGGTCCGGCCGGCCCACCTTGCCGCCGATGACGGCGCCGCAGGACCAGCCCATGGACGACAGGCCGCACGGGTAGAAGATGCGCGCGGGGGGCGTGATGTGCAGCAGGTGCGACGTCCAACCCGTGCAGTTGCCCATGTCGATGTACAGGTCCATGTCCGGGCTCAGGTGCTTGTCGAGCTCCGCCATCAGGTCCTGCGGCTTCACCGAGTCCCGGGCCTGCGGGGCGCGCACGGCGGGCGCGGGCTCCGTCAGCGCCATCACCTGCGCCCAGCGCTCCTGCACGCGCGCGCCGCTGGACGGGCCAATCATCTGCCCCAGCTCCGCCAGGCCCGTCATCACCGAGCCCACGTCCGCCACGATGGGCAGCCGCACCGGCAGGAACTGGCCGATGTTGGAGGCGTTCACGTCCACCTGGATGACGTGGTGCACGGCCTGGAAGTAGCGGTGGAAGCTGCGGGAGGCCCACTCACCCAGGCGGCTGCCCAGCACCAGCATCACGTCCACGCCGTCGCGCAGGTACGCCTCCGCGCGCTTGCTGCCGGCCAGGCCCAGCACGCCCAGCGACAGCGCCTCGCGCTCGGAGAACAGCCCCTTGCCGCGCATGCTGGTGGCCACCGGGATGCCGTGCTGGGTGACGAACGCGGTGAACGCCTCGGCGTGCTCCGACATCGCCTCGCGCGCGCCCGAGCCCAGGAAGATGAGCGGGCGGCGCGCGGTGCGCAGCAGCGTGAAGGCGGCGCGCAGGTCCTCGAAGGGCGCGGTCGCCGGACGGGCGCGGAAGGCGCCGCGCGTGGTGGGGACGGAGGCGCGGTGGATGGGCTGGCGCGCGATGTTCGCCGGCACGCTGAGGTGCGCGGCGCCGCCCGGCAGGCCCTGCGCCGTGCGCATGGAGCGCGCCAGCAGCCGCTGGAAGCTCTGCGCGTCCGGAACGATGGTCGAGCTGGCGCACGCCTGACGGAACACCTCCACCGTGTTCACGCCGTGGGTGCTGCTGCTCTCCTGGATGGCCATCAGGCCCACGCGGTCCGTGGCCACGTTGCCGCTGATGGCCAGCATGGGCACGCCGTCCAGGTGCGCGGAGGCCACGCCCGTCAGCGCGTTGGTCGCGCCCGGGCCCGCCGTCACCATGCACACGCCCAGCTTGCCGGTGGCGCGCGCGTAGCCGTCCGCCATGAACGCCGCGCCACCCTCGTGCGACGCGATGATGAAGCGCATGGAGCGGTGCTTGCGCAGCGCCTGCTGGAACGGGGCGATGTTGCCGCCCGGGACGCCGAACACCGCGTCCACCTCCTCCGCCTCCAGGTGCGCGATCACGCAGTCGGCGACCGTCAGGTCCTCCACCGTCTTGAAGCCCCGCGCATTCACGTCCCCGTACATCGGGATCGGATCGCCGTGACGGGCCTCCAGCGCGTTCGCCTTCCCCGCGGCCTCGGTACGCAGCGCCTCGACGGGCACCTCGTTCCGCGGCGGGTTCGAAGTGGCGGCCTGGAGCTCAGCGAGCGAGGAGTTGGACATTGAAGGACGTCTCCAAGGCCCCGGAACCCGTGAGGTTCGACGCTGCGACCGCGTCGTTTCGCTGCCACCGAGTCCGGGGGGACCTCGATGTCTGTGACAGTGTTGCGGGTGTGCTGGAAAACTGCATCCCCTTAATAGCGGAGAAGCGAGCGACTGTGAAGTAAAATCAGTGGAAAGTTCGCCTGACGCTGGATTCTCAGACTCCGTGACGACTACCACGTTTACCGAGGGACGTCTTCATCTTCACGGGGAGGACGGGGCTCGCGCGCGTACGCAGGCGAGGCGGGGGTGGATCCACGCACGTGCTGACTGGGGTAGGCTCACGGGCACGCTGCCATCCGCCCGGATTCGCACGGGAGTGGCGCGCGCACCGCAATCAACGTGGGGGTTGTCATGGCTGAGAATCTGCGGACGGAGTACGGGTACCGGATCAATGCGCCGGGCTACATCACCCCTGCCGAGGCCAAGGTCTGGTTCGAGGACCTTCGCGCCAAGGTGGCGCTGAAGCGCGGGCGGCCCTTCGGGCTGATGGTGGACATCCGCAGCCAGAAGGCGAACCCGCCGGAGACCCAGGAGATCATCAAGCAGGCGATGGGCTGGCTCCGGCAGAACGGCATGGTGCGCTCGGCGGTGGTGCTCGACAGCACCGTGGCCCGCCTGATGATGGTGCGCATGGCCAAGCAGAGCGGCGTGTACGAGTGGGAGCGCTACATCGACGCGTCGAAGGACACGGACTGGGAGCACAAGGCGATCGACTGGATCACGAACGCCACCGAGCCGTCGAAGGAAGAGGACGCCGCGGCCTGAGGTCCGTCCCCGGGTGATGGCGGTGGCAGCCTCCCGTTGAGTGAGGCCCACCGCCTCCCCTGCCCCTTCGCGGGCACTGTTCCCCCTCTACCTGCCAGGTCCTGTCCGTGATTCCCGGGTCCCCGCGGACGCCAGGCTGGTTGAGGGCGGTCCTGCTCCTCCTCGCCGGAGTCCTGGGGCTGCGCTGCGCCGCCCCGTCACCGCCGCGTGGCGCCGCGCGGGCCGGCAGCTCCCTGTCAGCGGTTTCCTCCCCTGCCCCCACGGCGAAGGTGTTGCGGGTGCGCGTGTACGCGGACGTGGACCACCGTGCGCGGAGCCTCCACTGGGAGCGGGGCGTCGCCGGGTGGCTCCAGCGCGCGAGCGGGTCCGTGCGCGGCCCCCTGGGCGTCACGTTCGAGCTGGAGTCCACGCGGGCGTGGGAGCGGCGTGGCTCGGACGGTCCGCTGGAGCCGGTGCTGGCTGCGCTGGAGGAGATGGACGCGGGCGAGGACGTGGACCTCGTCGTGGGCCTGGTGGCGGCGCCCGCGACGTTCAGCGGCGCGCAGCATGAGCTGGGCTTCGCGCGCGTGCTGGGACGGCACTGCGTGCTGCGCGGCCTGGGCGGAGCGCTGCCGGGGGAGGCGCGGCAGCGGCTGGAGGTGGCGGTCCTGCTGCACGAGTGGGCCCACACCCTGGGCGCGCCGCACGTGCGCGACGGACGGGGGTGGATGTCCCCGAAGTACGACGCGGGCCAGACGGGGTTCGACGCGCGGACGCTCGCGCTGCTGGGCGCGGGGCTGAGGCACCTGCCCGGCGCCCGCGTGGAGCTGGAGGCGCAGAAGGCCTGGGCCCGGGAGCTGCGCGCGGCGGTGGAGGCGATGACGGGCCCGGCGTGGGAAGGGCCCGAGCGGGACTTCCTCCTGGAATGGACGGAGCGGGTGCGCGCCTCCGGGGTCGTGCTGGGGCCGGAGGGCACGCCCCGCTCGCTGGCGCCGCTGGAGCGGCAGCGGCTGGCGGAGGTCATCGCCCTGGAGAAGGCGGGCCGGCCGGACGTGGCCGCGGAGGCCCTGGAGCCGCTGGCCGTGCGGCACCCGCAGAACGAACGCGTGCAGTTGCTGGCGTGCTACCTCGCCGTGCACCTCACCCCGGGAATGGACGCCACGCGTGAGCGCTGCGAGCGGGCCATCGCGCGGTTTCCCCGCGAGCCCTCCCTGCGCATGAACGTCGCGCTGCTCCACCTGCACGCGGGCCGCTTCGACGAGGCCCGCGACAGCCTGGTGGCGGCGAGGACGAACCTGGAGGCCCGGGCGGACGTGGAGCCCGCGCAGTGGGCGGACCTGGCGGCGCTCTTCCTCCGGGCCCACTGCGTGACGTGGGCGGAGGAGACCGCGGCGCGCGCGCGGGGGCTGGCGGCCTCCGAGGCCGTGCTGGACCAGGCGGCCCGTCTTCGAAGACAGGTGGCGCTGCCGGCCCTGTTGGATGGGGGCACGTCCGTCGTCGAGCCCGCGCGCGAGGGAGCCCTGGTGCGCGCGGTGTCCGACGTCGAGGCGCTGCTGCATGCCGGCTCCTCGGGGCCCGCGCGCGAGCGCATCGCCGCGCTGGCGCGGGCGTATCCGGCGAGCCCCTCCGTCACGCTCCTGCAGTGCGAGCTGCACCTGCTCCAGGGGCGCCTGGGCTCCGCGCGCACCGCCTGCGAGCGGGTGCTCGCGGTCCGGGAGGACGCGGTGCAGGCCCACCTGCTGCTCGCCGTGCTGGCGACAAACACCCGTGCGCATGCGCGCGCGCGCAAGCACCTGGAGCGGGTCATCGCCCTGGAGCCCTCGCGCACGGAGGCGTGGCACCTGCTCGCGCGCGAGTACCGGGGCACCCGCCAACTGAAGACGCTCCAGGCCCGCTACCGCGAACAGTTCGCGCGCGACCTGCCGTGAGGCGCGGGCCTACGTCGCGACGGACGCGCGCCAGGCGTCCTCGAGCAGCGCGAACAGCATGATGTCGTTGAACCCGCCCCCGTTCCCGTCGGCCTGGTAGCCGCGCATCACGCCCTCCTGCTGGAAGCCCGCGCGCGTCAGCGCCTTGGACGACGCGCTGTTGCGAGCGTTCACCATGCCCTCGATGCGGTGGAGGTTCAGGTGCTCGAAGCCGAAGCGGACCAGCGCGGGCAGGATGACCGTCATCACGCCCTTCCCCCACAGCGGGCGCGCCACCATGTAGCCCACCTCCGCGCGGCGGTCCTTCTGGCTCCAGTTGAAGAGGGTCAGGTAGCCCTGGGGCGCCGGGTCGTCTCCCTTCGACAGCACCCAGCGGATGCCCTTGCCCTGGCGCATCGCCTCCAAGTCGCCGGTCAGCTTCTGGTGCAGCGTCTCCCGGAGCACGGGCACGGTGAAGTTGAGGCTCCGCGCCACGTCCGGATGGGAGTACAGCGCGATGACGCCGTCCATGTCCTCGGGGGTGAAGACGCGCACCCGGTACGGCGCGGGGACGGCGGGCAGCGGCAGCGTGACGTAGGAGGACATGGACATGCGGTGCGGGCCCCGTGCGGTAGGGACAGGAGCACCCTACCGGGTGGACGCCATCCCCGCCATGGCGCTGGCGTGTTCACGCCTCCCTCAGCAGCCGGCGCCGTTCGCGCAGGACGTCGCGGAGCGGATCCCACTCCCCCCGGGCCCAGGGCAGCACCTCGTCCACCATGGCGCGGTGGAGCAGGGCCAGCGCCTCGTCGGCCGTGCGGCTCCGGGTGAGCGTGGAGTCCCGCCACCCCTCGTCCACGGTCATGCAGGCTCCGCTGCGCAGCGCCCGGTACGCCGCGAAGGCGCACGCCGCCAGCAGGTGCTCCGGCTGACGGGGCTTGAGGCCGGTGAAGCCCACGACCCGCCTGGCGGCGTCCGCCACCATCAGCGTCGCGGCATGCAGGCACCACGCCGCGTTGAACAGCTCCGGCGGCAGGAGCTGACTGGGGACGAACAAGCCGATCTCCATCGCCCTGCGCTGGTGCTCCTCGTCCGGCGCGAGGACCCACTCCTCCAGCGCGAGGAGGGTCGACCGGGCGCCGTCGTTCTCCGGACCATGCCTGTCCCAGAGGCGCGCCGCGACGCGCGCCACCGCCACGCACAGCCGGACCTCCTCCTCCTGGCTCAGCGCCCCCAGCGACTCCACCCAGGCCTCCAGCCGGGCGGAGTCCGGGTGCTCCGCGGCCACCGGCAGCGGCCCCTGCCCCGCGAGCGCCAGGGCCAGCCGCGGCGAGCCCGGCCCCGGGGTCCGCGCCTCCGCGGGCAACGGGGCGCCCCGGACGATGGCGTCCGCCACCGACTCGGCGTGGACCCGCATCCGCCAGGAGAAGGGGTCGCCATGTCCCCGCGTCTCGGCGTGCGCCACCACGCGCCGCAGCAGGCCCGCCGCGGGCCGGGCCCCCGCGCCCAACCCCGCGAGCAGGTGGAGCGCGAAGAGCCCCAGCCGCGCCCCATCCCGGTCGTTCGGAGGGAGGCCCACCAGCCCTCGCGCCGCCTTGTCCAGCAGGGGCAGCGCACGCGACGGAGACAGCCAGGACAGCACCTGGAGCACGACGACGCGGCTCTCGTCGTCCAGCACCACCTGCTCCTCCAGCGCGTGAAGCACCTCCTCGGACGCCGTGGCGCACCGGCCCAGCAGGCGCAGCGCGGAGCGGCGGACGCAGGGGCTCTCGTCCGACAGCCGCCCCAGGGCTTCTCGCGGCACGTCGTCCGGGACGGGGCCGTCCAGCGTCGCCAGCGCGTCGAGCGCCGTCGCTCGCGCCTGCCACTGCGTCCTGTCGTGGCAGGCCTCCAGCAACAGCCGCACCGCGAGCCGGGTGGGCCGGGGACGCAGGGACACCAGGGCCCGCAGCGCCTGGCGCTGGACCCGGGCGCTCCGCCGGGACAGGAGCCCCAGCACCGCGGGCACCGCGCACCGGGGCGGTGGGCTCGGGGCCATCAACGCCTCGAGCACGTTCAAGCGGATGTTCGCGTCCGCGGACTGCTTCTCCGCCAGTTGGGGCGTCGCCAGCACCTCCAGCAGCGCGGGCACCGCCCCCAGGCCGATGGCCCGCAGCGCCTCGTGCGCGTCGTACGTCGCTCCCCTGCGCAGCCTCCCCTGCGCCACCAGCTCCGCCACCCACTCGCGGGGCGTGCGGCCCTCGTGCCGGAAGCCCGAGCGCACCATCAGCGCGTCCAGGCCGCGCAGCGAAGCCAGGTCGTCTCCGGAGGCACGCCGCCGGGCCTCCGCCAGTGCGTCACCCATCACGGCTCCCTACTCCGCGCGCATCGCCTCCACTGGATCCAGCCGCGCCGCGCGCGACGCCGGGTAGATGCCGAAGACGAGCCCCACGCCACAGCTCATCCCCAGCGACAGCGCCACGGCCCACGCGGGCACGCTCATGGGGAACAGCAGCACCCACTTGCCCAGGAAGACGAACCCGAAGCCCAGGCCCAGCCCCAGCACCCCGCCCACGAGCGACAGCATCACCGCCTCCGTGGCGAACTGGCCCAGGATGCGGCGGCGGCGCGCGCCCAGCGCCTTGCGGATGCCAATCTCCCGCGTCCGCTCCGTCACCGACATCAGCATGATGTTCAGGATGCCGATGCCGCCCACCACCAGCGACAGCAGGCACACGCCCACGCCCGCGAACGCGATGACCTGGGACAGCTCGTTGAAGGACGCCGTCATGGACTCGTTGGTGTGCACCTCGAAGTCGTTCGGCTCCTGCGGCGTCAGGCCCCGGCGGCGGCGCATCAGGTTCACCACCTCGTCCTGCGCCTTCTGGAAGGACGCCCCGTCACGCGCCTGGATGTCGATCTCCACCGAGCGGTTCTTCCCGTAGAACTGCTGGAACGCGCGCATGGGCACGATGGCCTGGTTGTCCTGGCTGGCCATCCCCATGACGCTGCCGCGCTTCTGCAGCACGCCAATCACCTGGAACGGCCGGCCCTGCAGCCGCACCTCGGAGCCCACCGGGTTCATGCCCGGGAAGAGCGTGTCCGCCAGGTCCACGCCAATGACCATCACCGGGCGGCCATCCAGCGTCTCCGTCTCGTTGAAGAAGCGGCCGGTCGACACGACGACGCCGCTCGTCTCCAGGTACGTGGGCTCCGTGCCCAGGACGCTCACCGAAGGGGGCGTCTCCCGGAACGCCGTGGTCAGCTTCTTGCCCCACTCCTGGGCCGTGGGCGTGGCCGCCCCCACCGAGGGACAGGACTCCACGATGGCGCGCACGTCGTCGCCGAGCAGGTCCTTGCGCTTGGCGTACTTCGCCCAGTTGATGCGGCCGAAGCCGGTGGGCCACTTCGTCACCTCGAAGGTGTGCGCGCCCAGGCTGCCCAGGTTCTTGTTCACCTGTTCGCGCAGGCCTTCAATCAGGGCCATCATCGTGATGACGGTGGCCACGCCGATGACGATGCCCACCAGCGTCAAGAGCGAGCGCAGCGGGTTGCCCAGGAACGTGCCGAGCGCCAGCCGCAGGTTGTCCAGGAAGGCCCGCATCGCCTTATTCGTAGCGGAGCGCTTCCACCGGGTCCAGCTTCGCCGCCCGCGCGGCCGGCCAGATGCCGAACAGCAGGCCCACCAGCGCCGCGAACGCCACCCCGCCCACCACCGTGCTCGGGCGCACGTCCGCCGCCAGCGGCGTCACCAGGGACACGATCTTCGCCGTGCCCAGCCCCACCGTCGTCCCCAACAGGCCCCCCACCGCGGACACGCTGGAGGCCTCCATCAGGAACTGGAGCACGATGGTCCGCTGACGCGCGCCCAGCGCCCGGCGGACCCCTATCTCCCGCGTCCGCTCCCGCACCGACACCAGCATGATGTTCATGATGCCGATGCCGCCCACCAGGAGCGTGATGAGGCCCACGCCCGTGGCCACCGCGTAGAGCGCGCCGGTGAGCTGCTCGTACGTCGCCGCGAGCGAGTCCGTGCGGTTGACGTTGAAGTCGTCCGGCTGGCCCGGCGGCGTCGCGCGCACGCGCCGCATGATGCCCACCAACTGGTCCTCCACCTTCGCCATCCGCCCCGCGTCCGCCACGGCGATGGCGATCTGCATGGGCCGCCCCTTGCCGAAGTGCGAGTTGAAGGTCTTGAAGGGCATGAACACGGACAGGTCCATGTTCTCCGCCACGACCTTCCCCTTGCGCCCCAGCGTGCCCACCACCTGGAAGGGCCGCCCGTCGATGCGCACCGTCTGCCCCAGCGGGCTGATGCTGGGAAAGAGCGAGGCGGCCACGTCCGCGCCCAGCACCGCCACCGCCCGGTTCACCTCTTCGTCCGCGCGGGTGAGGAAGCGTCCGGACACCACCTCGTAGTTGCCGATGGCCTGGTAGTCGCTCCACACGCCGTTGATGCGCACGTTGGAGACCTGGAGGGCGCCGTGCGCCACGTCCGACATGCGCATCACCGCCGGGGAGATGGCGGTGATGAAGTCCGCCTGGGCGCGCAACTGCGCCACCTGCTCCAGCGTGAAGTTCTTGCGGTTGCGGTACATCCACCAGTTGCCCTTGATCATCCAGGGGTACTTGGAGATGAAGACCGTGTTCGCCCCCAGCGTGGCCAGTTGCTTCTCGAAGGACGAGTTGAGCCCCTGGATGATGCCCACGATGGCGAGCAGCGTGGCCACGCCGATGCCGATGCCCAGCGTCGTGAGCACCGTGCGCATCCGGTTCGCCTGGAGGGAGAACACCGCGATGCGGACCCCCTCCAGCACGTCCACGCGGAAGCGCTGCCGCAAGCTCATGCGGTGCCCGCCTGCGGCCCAACGCCGTGCCCGCCGCCCAGCGCCACCTCCGGCCCCGGCCCGTCCGCGACGATCTGCCCGTCGCTCAACCGGATGGCCCGGGGACACCGCGCGGCCAGCTTGGGCTCGTGCGTGACGAGCACCAGCGTGTGGCCCGCGCGGTGCAGTTGTTCGAACAGCTTGACGATCTCCTCGCCGGTGGCCGAGTCCAGGTTGCCCGTGGGCTCGTCCGCCAGGAGCATGGACGGCTCCGACACCAGCGCCCGCGCGATGGCCACGCGCTGGCGCTGACCGCCCGACAGCTCGTTGGGCCGGTGGTGCATGCGGTGCGTGAGCTGCACCTTGTCCAGCGCCGCCTTCGCCCGCTCGCGCCGCTCCTTCGCGCCCATCCCCCGGTACACCAGCGGCAGCTCCACGTTGGCGAGCGCCGTCTCCCGGGGAAGCAACTGGAACGTCTGGAAGATGAAGCCGATCTCCACGTTGCGGATGACGGCCAGGTCGTCGTCGTCCATGCGCGACACGTCCTTGCCGTTGAGCATGTAGCGGCCGCTCGTGGGCGTATCCAGGCAGCCCAGCACGTTCATGAGCGTGCTCTTGCCGGAGCCGGACTGGCCGATGATGGCCACCCACTCCCCCCGATTGATGCCGAAGGACACGCCCCGCAGCGCGCGCACCTCTTCACCGCCCACGAAGAAGGCGCGCGTGAGCTCCTCCACCTGGATGAGGGGCCCCGCGTCCGGTGCAGGGGCCGACGTCACGACTTGCCCTTCGCCGCGGCCTTCTCCGGCTCGCGCACCACGTCCCCGTGGGACAGCTCCTTGGACAGCGTGCGGTAGGGGCCCTCCACCACGCGGTCCCCGACCTGCAGGCCCTCCAGCACCTCCAGCTCCGTGTCGGAGGCGATGCCGGTGCGCACGCGGCGCACCTGGGCCTTGTTGTCGCTGTCCACCACGAACACGACCTTGGCCAGCGCCTCCGTGCGGCGCTTCGCGGTGAGCGACGTGCCCTCCACCGGCGCCTGGTAGTCCGGCAGCGAGCGCTCCGCGCGCACCGTGACGGCCTGGATGGGCACCAGCACCGCGTCGTTGTGCGTCTCCGCGCTGATGCGCGCCTCGGCGCTCATGCCGGGGAGCACGCCCGGCGGACGCGCGTCCAGGGCGACGGTGATGGGGAAGCTCGTCACCTCGGCCTCCGTGCCCGGGTTCTTGATGGTGGCCTTCTGGGCGATCTCCACCACGGTGCCGGTGAAGGACTGGCCCTCCAGCGCGTCCAGCGTCACCTCCGCGGGCTGGCCGTACTTCAGGTGGACGACCTCGTGCTCACCCACCTCGAACTTCACCTCCATCTGGTTGAGCGCGGCGATGGTCATCACCACGTCCTCGGAGAAGTCGGAGCCGCGCACGCGCTCGCCCACCTCACGCGACAGCTCGATCACGTTGCCGTCGATGGGGGACAGGAGCGTGGTGCGCGCCAGGTCCGTGGAGGCCTGCTCCAGCACGGCGCTGCTCTGGGCCACGCGCTGCCGGGCGGCCGCGAGGCGCGCCTCGGCGGTGTCCGTCACGGCCTGGGCCTGCTCCACCTCCGCGGCGGACGCGAGCCCCTTCTCCGCGAGCCCCTTCACGCGCCCCAGCTCCGCGCGCTGGCGCGCGGTCTCCACCTCCGCCACCTGGACCTCGGAGCGGGCCGCGTCGCGCGACGCGGTGGCCTGCTTCACGGCCGCCTCGTAGTAGCGCTTGTCGATCTGCCCCAGCACCTGCCCCTTGGTGATGGCGTCTCCGTCCTTCACCTTGAGGGAGACCAGGTCTCCGGACAGGTTGGAGGAGATCTTCACGGTGGTGGCCGCCTGCACCTTGCCCGCGCCGGTGATGGTGCGGGTGATGGTGCCCTTGCGGGCCTTGGCCATCTGGACCTCCTGCGTCGGGGGCGGCCGGTCCCGCAGGCCGCCCACGGTGATGGCCACCGCTCCAAGCAACAGCGCGCCGGCGATTGCCGCCTTCCACCACGTCATTGTGAGTCTCCCGGGTTCAGCGTGCCCATGGCCCGGAACAGGGCATAGCGGGCGATTTCGACATCGATGCGGCTCTGGAGCAACACCAGCTCCGCCTGGGTCAACTTGAGCTGCGCGTCCCGCACGTCCAGCGTGGAGCCGGCGCCCGCGCGGAAGCGCTCCTCCGCCAGCGCCAGGCCCTGCTGGGCGACCGCGCGGTTGTCCGTCGCGAGCTTCGCGGAGGCGATCTGCCCCTCCAGCACCTGGTGGGCGCGGCGCACCTCCGCCTCCAGCTCCCGCGCCGTCTGCGCGAACGTCAGCTCCGCCTTGCGGATGTTGACCTGGGCGCGCGCGGACTGGGCGTTCGTGTTGAAGCCGTTGAACAGGTCCCACGTCAGGTTGATGCTACCGTTGAAGATGTTGCCGTAGCCGGGCTCGCTGAAGAACGGGCCCGGGGCCTGGCTGTTGTGCGAGTACCGCGCGGACAGGCCCACGCGGGGGATGTAGTCACCCTGCACGATGGCCCGCTGGAGTTCCGCCACGCGCACGCGCTGCTGGAGCGCCTTGAGCAGGGCGCGGTGCTCGCGGGCCTGCTTGAGGGCGTCATCCAGGGCGGGCGCCGGCGCGGGCTCCTGCTGGAACACGCCGGGGTCCACCGCCTGGAGCAGCTCCGTGCCGGGGCGCGCCAGCCACACGGCCAACTGCACCTGGTCCGCCACCAACTGGTTCTGGCGCTGCACGACGTTGATGCGGTCGTTGCCCAGGTTGACCTGCGCGGCGATCTCCTCGGACTTGCCCACGCGGCCCGCGGTGAAGAGGGCGCGCGCGCGCTCCAGTTGCTCCTCGCTGCGCTGCGCGGTCGCCTTGAGCACGTCCAGCGAGGCCTGCGACAGGAAGAGGTTGAAGAAGCGGCGGATGGCCTCCAGTTCGGAGGTGTCCGCCTCTTCAATGGACTGGTTGCGCGTGGCGTCCACGTTGACGCCGGCCTGCTCCAGTTGCTTCCAGAGACCGCGGTTGTAGATGACCTGCGACACGCCCAGGGACGCGAAGTAGCTGTCCGCCGTGTTGGAGGTGGCCACCACCTCCCGCGTGACGGTCTCCGTCTCACTGATGGGGACGGTGAAGACCTGCCGTCGCTGGCCCACGTAGTCCAGGCTGGGGCCCAGGTTGAGCTGCACCTGGGGCAGGAGTCCGGAGCGCGCCACGCGCTGGTCCTCCTGGGCCACGGCGACATCCAGCGCGGCCTGGAGCGCCTGGGTGTTCTTGCGGCCCAGTTGGCGCGTCTCCTCCAGCGTGATGGGCGTGGCGGTGAGCAGCGTCGCGACGAAGAGGAAGGCGCTCATCGGCCACCTCCCGCCGGCAGGCCAATGAAGAAGACACCCACGTACATGAGGTACATCACCCCGATGAGCAGCAGCGAGCGCCCCAGGCGCATGCCGGTGGCGGTGGAGAAGCCCACGCCCAGCAGGCCCACGCTCCACAGGTTGAAGAAGTCCACGCCCTTGAGCACGCGCTGCATCTTCGGCGACAGGCCTTCCAGCAGGGCCAGGCTGGAGGGCACGAGCCGCTCCGCGCGCAGGTCGGTGAGCGAGTGCTGGTAGGCCGCGCACACCGCGTAGATGAGGTGGTACAGCGCGATGGGCAGCAGCGCCACCGCGGCGGCCGCCATCAACTGCCCGAAGACCGCGGGCTTGTTGAAGAGCCAGGCCGCGACCCAGAGGATGCACGCGAGCAGCAGCACCATCAGGGGCATCACGATGAGCCCCTTGGCGATGCCGCCCACCAGCGCCTTGCGCGACGCCGTTTGAATCTGCTCGGCGATGTCGGACTCGGAGACGCTGGACGCGGTCGAGTCCGTGGGCAGGGCGCTCACGATGGAGGCGGTGGCGTCCCAGCGCAGCGCGTAGGCGGTGCCGGAGATGGCGACGCAGAAGGCGAGGATGAGGAGGGGCCACAGCCAGCGCCGGGCCTCGACGGCGGCGCGCGTGCCCCCAAGGGGGTCCACGAAGACGCGCGCCGGTTGAGCTAGGGAGGTCATAGGGATGGGGTCTCAGGGCGGTCTACGCAGCCCTCCCGGAGTGATTGCCCGGTCCCTTGAATTGAGTCGGGAAACGGGCGGGCAGCCAAACGAAATCCGGCCGCGCCCCAAGGTTTATCCTGCCTTGCATCCATCCTGTAGCGGTCTGTAGCCTAAATTTTGCGGCGGAGCGGCGGACGGTGTATTCCGCTCGGCTGGACGCTTGCCGGAGCATGAATGGTCGACAGCACGGATCTCGCCCAGGTTCTCCATGAGGCGCATGACATCGCCCGCAGCGTCGCCCAGAAGCCCACGTCGGCCCACGTGTTGCTGGCGCTCTTCACGGTGGAGAACCGTGCCCAGCTCCTCCTGAAGGAGAAGGGCGTGGACGAGGACGCGCTGCTCCAGCTCATCACGGAGGCCCCGGCGGAGACGGGCAACGTGGTGCAGGAGCTGACCGCGCGCGCCCGCGAGCTGGCCAGCACCTTCCGGGCGGGCGAGGCGGACTGTCTGCACCTGCTCATCGCCATCATCCGCAAGCGCTGCGCCGCGAGCGACCTGCTGGGGCGCACGGGGCTGGACCTCATCTCCCTGTCCAACACGGCGCTCGCCTATTCCACCAGCGGTGGCCTGCCGCGCCGGCTCCAGCCGGGCTATGGCCAGGCGGTGGCCACGCGCGCGCCGGTGAGCCGTCCGGTGGGCGCGCCGCCGTCTCCCCTCCCCTCCTCCACGTTCGCGCTGAGCGTGCCGCGTCCGGCCGCCCCGCCGGCTCCGGTGATGACGCCCCCGGTGACGACCCCGCCGCCGGCCGCGCGCACGACGCCCGCGCTGTCGCCGCGAGACCTCATCGACGTGGACGAGGACGACGTGACGCAGGACGCCGCCGCGGAAGCCCCGCCTCCGCCGACGCCGCGCCTGGCGCCGCCGGCCCCGGTGGCTCGCGCGACGCCTCCCGCTCCGCCCGTGGCCTCCCCTGCTCCGGTGGCCCGTCCGTCCGCGCCGCCCGCGCAGGCCAAGGGGCAGCCGCTGACGCTGGACGCCAAGGCGTTCCCGATGCTCACGTCGCTGGGCCGCAACCTGAGCCAGGCCGCGCGCGAGGGGAAGCTGGATCCGGTGGTGGGCCGCGCGCGGGAGGTCGAGGAGGTCATCGACATCCTGGGCAAGCGCCGCACCAACAACCCGTGCCTGCTGGGCGAGCCCGGCGTGGGCAAGACGGCGGTGGTGGAGGGCGTGGCGCAGCGCCTCATGGGGCTGCGCGGCACGCTGGCGGAGAAGATCCTCGTCGAGCTGGACATGGCCACGCTGGTGGCGGGCACGCAGTTGCGCGGCTCGTTCTCCGAGAAGCTCAACGCGCTGAAGGAAGAGGTGCGGCGGGCCGAGGGGCGCGTGGTGGTCTTCATCGACGAGATCCACACGCTGGTGGGCGCGGGCTCCACGGGCGAGGGCCCCCAGGACGCGGCCAACGAGCTGAAGACGGCGATGGCGCGCGGCGAGTTCCCCTGCATCGGGGCGACGACGCACGACGAGTACCGCAAGTTCATCGCGGCGGACCCGGCGCTGGAGCGGCGCTTCACGCCGGTGGTGGTGAACGAGCCGTCGGTGCCGGAGACGGTGCAGATCCTCCAGGGCATCATCGGGCGCTACGAGGAGCACCACGCGCTGCGCTACCTGCCGGAGGCGCTGGAGGCCGCGGCGTCGCTGGCGAGCCGCTACGTGACGGACCGGTTCATGCCGGACAAGGCCATCAGCGTGGTGGACCTGGCGGGCAGCCGCTGCCACCGCGAGGGCAAGCACCGGGTGGACGCGGCGGACGTGGCGCGCGTGGTGGCGAAGCTGGCGGGGGTGCCGGAGGAGCGGCTCCTGATGAACGACTCCGCGCGGCTGCTCCGGCTGGAGAACGACCTGGCGGAGCGAGTGATTGGCCACGGCGACGCGGTGGTGCGGATCGCCCGGGTCATCCGCCGCAACTACGCGGGCTTCGCGTCGCGGCGCCCCATGGGCAGCTTCCTCTTCCTGGGCCCCACGGGCGTGGGCAAGACGGAGATGGCGCGGGCGCTGGCGGAGGTGCTGTTCGGCAACCGGGACGCGCTGGTGCGCCTGGACATGAGCGAGATGTCCGAGTCCCACGGCGTGTCGCGCCTCATCGGGTCGCCCGCGGGCTACGTGGGCTTCGGCGAGGGCGGGCAGCTCACGGAGCCGGTGCGCCGCCGGCCGTCCTCGGTGGTGGTGCTGGACGAGATCGAGAAGGCGCACCGCGAGGTGCAGATGCTGCTGCTCCAGGTGCTGGAGGAGGGGCGGCTGACGGACGGCAAGGGCCGGCACATCGACTTCTCGAACACGGTCATCGTGATGACCACGAACCTGGGCGCGGAGGCGTTCAGCCGCACGGGGCGCGCGGTGGGCTTCGGCGCGGCGGACGCGGCCGAGGGCAAGGCGCTGGACATGGCGTCGGACACGGCGCGCAAGGCGCTGCCGCCGGAGCTGTGGAACCGCATCGATGAGCGGCTGCCGTTCCGTCCGCTGGCGGAGCAGGAGGTGGCGAAGATCGCCACGCTCATCCTGGCGGAGAGCAGCAAGCGGCTCGCGACGGAGCGCGGCATCGTCTACACGGCGGGCACGGACGTGGTGGGTCACCTGCTCAAGTCGGGAGGCTTCGACCCGATGCTGGGCGCGCGGCCGATGCGTCAGGTGGTGCAGCGGCTGGTGGAGGGCCCCCTGGCGGAGCGCATCCTCTCCGGCGAGTTCGGCGCGGGAGACCGCGTGCGCGTCGCCGTGCAGGCCGGACAGCTCCAGTTCGCCCGGGACGCCGTCTGACAGCGGCGCGGCGAGGCCGGAGCACGCGGAGCGGCACTGCTCGCCCCGAGCCCGAGAATCCGGCGCGTCCACGCACGACGGGTTCGCGAAGCCGGCTGATGCGGGAGGCTTCGGCCTCCGATGCGCCGGTGCGACCTGCTTCGAGGGCATCGCCAGGTCGTGCGCCCGTGACGACAAAGGCGAAGCGCGCCCCCGTGGTCATCGTCGGCGCGGGCCGGCTGGGGGGTGCGCTCGCGCTGGCGTTGCAGGCGAAGCGCTGGCCCGTGCGCGTGTACTCGCGTGACGACGCGGGCCGCGAGCGCGCGCGGGCCCTGGGCCTGAAGCCCGCGACCGCGGCGGACCTGAAGAAGGCTCGCGTCTGTGTGCTGTGCGTTCCGGACGCGGCGGTGCCCTCCGTGTCCGAAGCCCTGTCCCGCGAGCTGCCGCGCACGGTGGCGCTGGTGCACACCGCGGGCGCCCTGCCCCTCTCCGCGCTGGGCACGCAGCGGGGCCGCGCGGTGGGTTCGTTCCATCCGCTCTGCGCCGTGTCTTCCGCGCGGGACTCGCTCGCGGGCCACACCGCCGCCATCAGCACCCGCTCCCCTGCCCTGCGCGCCGTCCTCCAGCGCATGGCGGAGGACGTGGGCTTCGCGATGTTCGACGTTCCGGAGGCGCACCGCGCGGCCTACCACGCGGGCGCGGTGCTGAGCGCCGGTGGACTGGTGGCCCTGGCGGACGCGGCCGTGGGCGCGCTGGGCGCCGCGGGCATCGAACCGGAAGCCGCGCTGAAGGCCCTGCTGCCGCTGATGCGCTCGGCGCTGCGAGGCATCGAAGCGCGCGGCCTCTCCGGGGGACTCACCGGCCCCATCGTCCGGGGAGACGCGGGCGTCGTCGCGGCGCACCTCTCGGCGCTGCCTCCCGACATCGCTCCGCTCTACGCACGGCTCTCGCGGCGGGCCCTGCGCCTGGCCTCGGAGCGGCTCCGTCCGGAGCCCCGTGCCGCGCTGGAAGCCCTGCTCGCGAGGAAGTGACGGCGCGCGTCCCGGTCGCCCCGGACGCGCGCCCTTCTCACGTGACTAGGTGAGGATGATGCGCGGGCTCTGCAGCGCGCGGCGCACGATGGCCAGCGCCTGCTCGGAGGCGGCCTCGGCCTCCGTGAGGCGGCGCAGGCAGACGTCGCCGCCCACCGCCACGGAGCGCTTCAGGTCCGCCAGCAGCGTCAGCGCCGCCTGCAGCATCTCCTTGCCCTGCGGGGACTCCGCGGCCGGCTTGCCCGCCGCCTTGGACACGTGCTCCGTGAAGCGCTGCACCGCGTCCATGGTCGCGTTCGGGTCGTACTTCTCCAGCATCGGCTTCAGCCGGTCCGGGTTGATGCGGATCAGCCGCAGCGCGCCGACCTTCTGGAAGGCCGGGTGCACCAGGCCGATCTCCGACATCTCGAAGGCGCCCAGCAGGCCCTCGTCCGGCGCGCGGTGCGAGTGCGGCACCACGTCCACGAAGAGCGCCAGCGGATCCGCGCCCTGCTTGAACGCCTCCAGCTCGTCGTCATCCAGCGGCGGGAAGCTCGCGGGCGTGCCGATGAACAGCAGCGGCAGCACCACGTCGTGCCAGAACTCCTCCGGCGCGGAGCCCGTGCCCCCCACCGTCGCCACCAGGTGCGTCAGCAGCTCCGCGAGCCGGGGGGCGCGCTCGGCCTGCTCCGCCAGCGACTTGCCCTGCTCCATGCGCTGCAGCGACGTGACGATCTGCCCCTCGAACTGCTGGCGGGCCTCCGGCGGCAGCGGCGGCTGGGTGCGGCCCAGCGCGTCACGCACGTCGCGCGCCAGCGCGTCCGTCTTCGCCTCCAGCGCCTGCTTCGTCTTGGCCGGATCCACCACGATGAACTGGAGGAAGCCCGGGTCGAACAGGCGCTGGTAGTCCTGCGGCCCCAGCCGCTGGGGCTGACCGCCGCCCAGGGCCTGCGCCGGGTTGGTGCCGAACTTCACCTGCCCCAGCGAGCGGCGGATGTCGGCGGCCAGGTCGTCCAGCCGCGTCAACTTGCCCTGCGCCAGCGCGTCCATCACCGCCCCGAACGGGGACAGCATGATGATGGCCTCCGGGAAGCCCAGCGAGGCGCCCTCCGGCGAGTCCCGGTTGGGGAACCAGAACGCCTGGTGCTCGGAGATGAGGCGCAGCGCGAAGCCGCCCGCCAGGCCCAGCGCCGCGCCCTGGTGGTTCGGGTTGTTCGGGTCGAACCGGCCGCCCAGCAACTGGATGACCGACTTCTCCACGTCCGCCCACGGCGCCTTCGTCAGGTCGACCGGCGCGCCGCTGGCCTTCTCCAACGCGGCGGAAAGCTGGAGCTGCGCATTGTGGACGTGCTGCGGAACAGGGAGCCCCTGGGGCTCGGCGGGTTCGGTCATTGGGAAGGTTCCTGTGGGGAATGCGACGCGTTCCCTTACCGTGAAAAACGCGTTCGTGACTACGAATTGTGGTCGGTAGGATGCGCCGCCATGTCAGCTCCTCGCGGGCCTGCCCGCCAGCCCGCCATCCTCGCTTGCCTCCTGTTGCTGACATCGGGGTGTGCTTTCGTCGCACCCCGTTTTCCGCAGAACGTCCAGGCGTCGTTCGCCCGGGACGACATGCACAAGCTGACCACTCGGTCGATGGAGCTCTACTACCCGGCGCACCTGCGGGCGACGGCGCTGCGGGTGGCCGCCCGGATGGAAGGCTGCGTGGACCGGCTGCGCACCGACGCGTGGAGCAAGGCCGAGCGCAAGCGGGTCCTCGTCTACCTGACGAGCTCGGACTTCAACAACGCGTACGTCCAGTCGGAGTTCGCCAGCACGCCGCAGCAGATGGTGCTGCCGCAGCACATGACGCTGGAGCAGTTCAACCTGCTGGGCCTGGGTGAGACGGACATCGGCGACGTGGCCTGTCACGAGTCCGTCCACTACGTGCAGATGCAGCAGGTGGGCGGGCTGTGGAACGTGCTGAACAAGGTCACGGGCGGCCTCTTCCAGCCCAACATCTTCACCGAGTCCTGGTTCCTGGAGGGTCTGGCGACCTACTACGAGGGCCGGCTGGGCAAGGACACGGGGCGTCCCCACAGCCCGGTGTGGCGCGGCTGGTGGGAGGGCGCGGTGCAGGCCCGCCGGGGCGAGCTCAACGCGGGCTACCTGTCCCCGGAGCAGCGCGCGCTGGATCCGTTCGGCGGCAACTACCTGAGCGGCATGAACTTCGTGGAGTACCTGGCGAAGACGTACGGCGAGAAGCGCCTGTGGAAGCTGGTGGAGGAGCAGGGCAACTCGCTGTTCCCGCCCCTGGCGGTGACGCTGCGGTTCAAGCGGGTGTACGGCAAGGACATCGGGTCGCTGTTCAGCGAGTTCGAGCAGAGCCTCCAGAAGGACCTCCAGGTGCGCGAGCGCCCCGCCACGCAGCAGGTGCTCCTGCGGGAGGCGGGCTACTTCTCGCGGCTCGTCGCGAACCCGGCCGACGGGAGCACCGCGCTGGTGAGCGTGGGCCGCGAACAGATCACCCACCTCACGGTGCTCGAGCGCGACGGCCGCGAGCGCTTCAGCCGCGCGCTGGTGCGGCTGTTGCCGGGGCGCCGGTGGGTGGTGGCCAGCCCGTCGCTGGTCAGCGGCATGACGTTCAGCCGGGATGGCCGGTGGCTGTACCTGGTCAGCGCGGACGTGGACGTGGTGGGCAGCTACACGGGGAAGCTGTGGCGGGTGGACGCGCGCACGGGCGACGTGGTGCGGCTGTGGGACGACCTGGTGGGCATGGGCGGCGACGTGACGGCGGATGGCCGGGGCTACGTCTTCGTGGAGGTGAACGGCGACGCGGCCAACCTCGTGCGGCTGGACCTGGAGAGCGGCCAGCGCGAGCGGCTGACGGACTTCAAGGCGCACACGGCGCTGGGCACGCCCGTGATCTCACCGGACGGGGAGCGGTACGTGTTCCCCATGAACGGCGCGCAGGGCTGGGACCTGGTGCTGCGCGAGTCGGACGGCTCGCTGCGCTGGCTCACGCGGGACGGGCTGTTCAACTACTCGCCCCGGTGGCTGGACGCGGATCACCTCGTCTTCCTGCGCGAGCACGAAGGCCGGCTCCAGGCGCACGTGATGACGGTGTCCACCCGGCGCATCGCCCGCGTCACCGACGCGCCGACCCTGGTGCTCGACGCCGCGCCCGCGGGCGGGGACGCCGTGGTCTTCCTCAACCGCGACGGCATCCAGTTCACCGTGGACCGCGCGCCCCTCACCGAAGCCCTGGCCGAGCTGCGCGCGACGCCCGAGCCGCCGCCCGAGAGCGTCGCGACCGCGCCGGCACCCGAGCCAGGAGCCACCGCGCGGGCCCCTGACGCGCAGGACGGCTTCGTCGCCTTCCCCGGCCAGCCCGCGCCCCCGGCGGATGCCCCCACGCAGGCCTCGGCCGACGTCCCCCCGGCGCCGGTGGCGCCGCCGCCCCTGCCGGTGGATCCCGCCCATGACGTGGACGCGCCCGTGACGCCTCCGGCCGTCGTGGGCAAGGCGGTGGACGTGCTGACGGACGAGCCCTATTCGCCGCTCGAAGGCTTCTTCATCCCGAACTACCGCGTCCCCTACTTCTACACGGTCCCCAACGACGTCGATGAGAACGACCCGTACTTCGCGGGTGGCATCTCCATCGCGGGACAGGACCGGCTGGGCTTCAACGCCTATGCCCTCACGCTGACGTACGACCTGAAGGAGAAGCAGCCCGGCGTGTCGTTCGCGTACGGCAACGCGATGCTGTCGCCCTTCTACCTCCAGGTCTCCGCGTCACGCCTGCGCGAGAACCAGCGCACGGACCTGCAGGCCACCGTGTTCGCGTCCCGCACGTTCTGGACGACCCCCGTGAGCTTCGGCGTGCTCGCGCTCGACCGCCGCTTCGACGCCACGGAGCGCCGGCCGGCCCTCACCACGCGGCTCATCGGACCGGAGGTCGCCGCGTCGTACTTCGCCGGCGAGAGCACGTCCTACGGCGGCACGCAGCGCGGCCTGGGCCTGTCCGTGAGCGGCGGCGTCTTCCCGAAGGCCTTCACGCTCGACTCCACCGTGGGCGACGTGCGCCTGGGCGTGGACGGCTACCTGGGCGGCCTGCCCTTCACCGGCAAGGACAACCTCCAGCTCGCCGTCGTGGGCCGCGCCCTGCCCGGCGCGCCTGACGGCCTGCTGGAGGTCGGCGGCATCCTCCCGGGCCAGGCCTTCTTCATCAACCGCGACACCACCACGGACGGGAACCTGCCCCTCCAGCTCCAGCCGGGCCTCGCCTTCAGCGAGTACCTGCGCGGCTACGAGGACCACACCTTCCGCGCGCGCAACGTGGTGCTCGCCAACGCGCGCTACCGCTACCGCTTCATCATCGACTACGGCTGGGCGTCCACGCTGTGGGTGCTGCCGTCCCTCTTCGTCAGCCAGGTGGAGCTGGACGCGTTCGGCGCACTCGCGCGCACGGACAACCGGGACAACCACGGGGCGGTGGGCGGCTCCGCCACGCTGCGGCTCTCCGTGGGCCAGGCCTACGCGCTCTCGTTCTTCTACCAGTACGCCCACCGCTTCGATGACGGCTTCGGCGACCTGCACCTCATCGGGATGACCTTCTAGCGAGGCCCGCGCAGGCCATACAGGCCCTCCTCGCGCGCCACCTTGAGCACCGCGGAGGGCACCAGCTCCACCGGCTCCAGGCCGCGCGCGAGCTGGTCGCGCACCTGCGTGGAGGACACCTCCGCCAGCGGCGGCCCCACCGTGTCCGGCGCCGGGTAGCCCGCGCGGTAGAGCACCATCACGTGCGCCATCCGCTGGATGCGGTCGAAGTCCTTCCACTGCGGCAGGTCCCTGAGGATGTCGCTGCCGATGATCAACGAGAAGCGCGTGTCCGGGTAGCGCTCCACCAGGTACGCCAGCGTGTCCACCGTGCGCCCGCCGCCGCCCAGCTCGCGCTCCACCAGGCTCGTCTGGAGCCAGCCGGACGTCTCGCGGCAGAGCGCCTCGCACATGCGCACGCGCGCCTCGAAGGGCTCCAACTGCTTGCCGAACGGGTGGCGGAACGTGGGCATCAGCCAGACGGCGTCCACGCCCTGCGTCGCGTGGACGTAGCAGGCCGCCATCAGGTGGCCCACGTGCGGCGGGTTGAACGAGCCTCCGAGCAGCGCGACCTTCACGGCGGGCCTCTTATTTGACGGTGAGCTTCGTCGAGCGCGAATCGACCTGCAGCACCCGGGGCGGCAGCACCAGGTGCCCATCCAACCGGAACGCGGAGAAGCTCAGGTTGCGCTCCGCCCGCTCCAGCAGGCCGCACGTCTGCTCCGCGGCCCCCACCAGCCGGCCCGGCGTCACGAAGTAGCGCGGGCCGATCTGCACCACCGCCGGCTCGGACTCCTTGCCGTGGATGAACACCTGCGCGTTGAGCAGGTCGTCCCGCACCAGGTCGTTCTTGTCGTGCACCACGCAGCAGAGCGTGTCCCCCACCAGGTCCATGGCCTTGTTGGCCACGCCCGGGTCCCGGTACGCCAGCGAGTCGCGCTCCGGCACGCGCACGAAGCGCTCCATCACCAGCCGCCGGTCGTCCTCGGACGCCAGGTCCGCGGGGGCCTCGCGGGACGCGGGCGTGCGCGCCAGGCCGTCCTGCGGCGCCACCAGCCACTGCGTCACGTCCGCCAGGAAGTCCGCGTCCGAGTATTCGCGCCCGCCCCGGCTCTTCTTGCGGCGCCACAGCACCCACTCATCCAGGTCCGTGTAGCGCGCGCCGGTGAAGAGGAAGCGCCGGGCGCCCTTCGCGCGCAGCAGCTCATAGGCCGCGTCGAAGGCATCCAGGTCGCCATGCGTATCGGAGAAGACGCCAATCACGGGCAGGTCACCGCGCGGAAGCGTACAGCAGGGCGGGCTCGCGGCGCTTGCGGAAGGCCTCCGTCTGCGCCTCGAAGCCCTCCAGCATCCGGTCCAGGGGCCACCCCTCCTCGATGCCGCGACGCACCTGGTCGGTGCCGCACAGCAGGTCGAACGCGGGCACGTCGTCCACGAACTCGTACGCGTCCGCCCGCCAGTCGAAGTGGCCCGGGCCGATGTCGTGCAGCGCCTGGGTGATGGCGATGCCCGTGCGCAGCGGCTGGAACACCTTGCGGTCCGTGACGTGGATGAACGCCCCGCTGCACGACTGGCCCTGGTACTTGTCGAACGTGGGGGTGAAGCCCACCGGACGGAAGGCCACGCCCGGCAGCCGCTCCTGGTCCAACCGCGCCATCAACCGGTCCGTGTCCACCCACGGCGCGCCGAACTGCTCGAAGGGCCGGCAGGTGCCGCGGCCCTCGGACACGTTGGTGCCCTCGAGCTGGCACATGCCCGGGTACACCAGCGCCGTGTCCGCGGTGGGCATGTTGGGCGACGGCGGGATGAACGGCAGGCCCGTGTCGCTCCAGGCCATGTCGCGCGTCCAGCCCTCGCACGGCACCACCGTGAGGTCGCAGCCGAAGCCCTCCTGCGAGTTGAACAGCCGCGCCAGCTCCCCCGCCGTCATGCCGTGGCGGTTGGGCAGCGCGTACAGCCCCACGAAGGAGCGGAACTTCTCACCCACGAGGTTGCCCTCCAGCGTCACCCCATCCAGCGGGTTGGGCCGGTCCAGGACGTAGAAGGGCACGCGGGCCTGGACCGCGGCCTTCATGGCCAGGGCCATGGTGTAGACGTAGGTGTAGTAGCGGCTGCCCACGTCCTGGATGTCGAACACCAGCGCGTCCAGCCCCTTCAGCCACTCCTGGCGCGGGGAGAGCGACTCGAAGGTGGAGCCGTAGAGGCTGTGCACCGGGACGCCCGTCTTGCGGTCGCGCGCCTCGTCCACGGCCACCATGTACTGGGCCTCGCCGCGGACGCCGTGCTCCGGCCCGAAGAGCGCCGCCAGCGTCACGCCGTCCGTGCCGGCCAGCAGGTCCGCCAGGTGGCGGAAGCGCGAGTCCACGCTCGTGGGGTTGACGATGGCGCCCACGCGCTTGCCCTTGAGCGCGCTGAACCCCTGCGCCGCCCACACATCCAGTCCCGTCTTCACCTTCGTCACGTTCGGTCGCCTCGTCCCGCGCCGTGGCGCGGGCTGGGAAGGGTCAGTCCGCCGCCAGGCGCTTGAGCGCGCTCTGCGCGGCCTTCTTCGAGTCACAGGTGCCCAGGCCCAGGAAGCCTCCGGACTCCCCGTCGTTCGGGCCGCCGTCGTCGGCCAGCGACTCCAGGGCCCCGCGCGCGGACTCCAGGCGCAGGCTGGCCAAGGCCTCCACCGCGCCGGTGCGCACCGCGCACTGCTCGTGCTTCAGGAGCGAGATGAGCCGGGACTCCGCGCGGCCGTTGGCGTCCTTGCGCACCGCCAGCGCGTAATGGACCACCGCGGCGCCCATGTTGCCCTGTGCCTCCTCCAGCCGCCCGTTCAGGTAGTTGCGCTGGTCCGCGTCCTCCTGCCGGATGAGCCGCTTCGCCTCGTTCACGCGCGTGACCTTCTCCGCGCCGGTGGCGCCCTCCACGTCGCGGATGGCCCGCATCGCGGGGCCGCCACTGTTGACGAGCAGCCACCCACCCAGCAGGACCACCGCCAGCAGCACCGCGCACACGCCCCAGCCGGCCGCGGTGGACGACACCTTCGTGGTGATGGCGGGCGGCAGCTTCGCGTACGTGCGCGCCCAGAGCGCGTCCGTCGCGGTGCGCGCCTGCTTGCCCAGCACCGTGGCCCGCTGCCCCACCAGCACCGCGCCCGCCGCCGCGCGCTGGCCCACCGCCACCGCGCCCTGCCCCACCGCCGCCGCGCCCGCCGCCGCGCGCTGGCCCAGGTCCAGGCTCGACTCCACGCGCGCCAGGGCCAGGTTGCCGAAGGGCGGCAGCGAGTCCGCCTCCTCCGGCGAGGGCAGCACCGCGTCCGGCGTGGGCGCCAGGACCCGGTAGGGCGCGCGCGGCACGCGGAAGACGCGGATCTTCCCGGGGATGCCCTTCAGCTCGAACGCGCCCACCTCCTGCGACGGCACCTCCGCCTTGTTCATGGAGAGGTAGACGGCCTCCGTGAAGAAGACCTCGTCCGCCTCCGTGATGCCCTCCACGCGGGCGGCGATGTTCACCGGCTCGCCGAAGATGTCGTTGGCCTCCACCCGCACCTCGCCCACGTTCACGGCGACGCGCACGTGGATCTGCTCATCCTCCAGGAGCTGCCGGTTGTGGTGCCAGAGCCGGTCCTGGATGGCGATGCCGCTCAGCACCGCCTGGGTGGGCGACTCGAAGGTGACGAGGAACGCGTCGCCGATGGATTTGATGATGCGTCCACCGAACGCCTTGAACAGCGGCGCGAGCAACGCCTCATGCACCTGGAGCAGCCGCTGGTTCTCCTCCAGCGTCTGCCGACTGGTGCGTTCGGTGAAGCCCTTGATGTCGGTGAAGACGATGGCGAGGTTGGCGGTCTTCAAAGCGGGGGCAGTGTATGCAGCGCGTCGCGCGAAGCAATCGCCACGGACCGCGCCCCGCCGCCCGCTGTCAGCGCTTCGAAGGTTTGAGGACCCGCATGTTGCGCTTGGGCGGCGCCGTGAGCTGCGCCCTCACCTTCGCTGCGAGCTGGGGCCTGTCCGTCCGCTCGTAGAACGCCGCCAGGGTCCGCAGGACACCCGGGTTGTCCGGCTGGGCGTCGCGCGCGGCCAGGAACTCCCGCTCCGCGTCCAGCGCGCGGCCCTGCTTCTCCAGCACCGCCGCCAGTTGCATGCGCACCTGCACCCACGCGGGCCGGGACTTGGACAGGGGCCGGTAGTGCAGCTCCGCCTTGAGCCAGTCCCCCGCCTGCGCCCAGAGCCCCGCCAGCCGGAAGCGCGCGTCGTCATAGGACGGGCGCAGGGACACGGCCTTCTCGTAGGCGCGGATGGAGTCGAAGGTGGCGCCCTGCTCCTCCAAAAGCTGCCCCTGGAGGAAGTACACGCGGGGGTTGTCCGGGGCCTCGCGCCCGGCCGTAGCCAGGTGGACCCGGGCGCGCTCCAGCTCCGGGGCGCTGCCTCCCTTGAGGAGCAGGCGCGCGGCCTCCAGCCGGGGCAGCTCCCAGCGGGGCTGATGGGTGATCAGCCGCTCCAGGGCGACGAGGGCTCCCGCGTCGTTGCCCGAGGCCTCCAACGCCAGCGCGTCCGCCAGCGGACTGGGGGCCGGGGCCGCTTGCGCCGTCAGGACCGGAGAGGCCGGTGCGTCGGACGCGCCCGCCAGCAGCGCCGCCACGAGAACCCACATCATGGTTGGCAGATAGCAGGTCCCGGTGGGCCACCTCAATACTTCCCCTTGACGGACACCCGGCCTCGCATGAAACCCATGACCGTGCAGATTTCCCAAAGGACATTGGAAGACCTTGGTTTCTCGGAAGTGCTCCGCGCGCTGACGCAGCGCTGCCGCACCGAGCCAGGGAGGGAGCGGGTGCTGGCCCGTCCATTCCTGGACACCGAGTCCGAAGTGGCCGAGGCGCTGGCGCTCGTCGACGAGGCCCGCTTCCTCTCCCAGCAGCAGTTCTCCCTGCCCCTGGGCGGCGTGACGGACCTGCGCACCGCGGTGGGCCACGCGGAGAAGGGCGGCGTGCTGGAGCCCCGCCAGCTCATCGACGCGGCCCAGTTGCTCTTCGCCTTCGCCCGCACCCGCGAGGCCCTCGATGAGCGCAAGGAGCGCGTCCCCCGGCTGGCGGAGATCTCCAAGCGCCTGCCCTTCCTGGAGGCCATGGCGCGCCGTTTGGATCAGTGTTTCGAACCGGACGGAACCCTCTCCGACCGCGCCAGCCCGGAGCTGAGGGAGGCGCGGGACCGCGCCCGCGGCCTGCACCGGCGGATCAAGTCGCGCCTGGACGAGATGCTCCACGACCTGACGTTCACCGCCAAGCTGCGCGAGAACTACTACACGCTGCGCAACGGGCGGTACGTGGTGCCGGTGGTGTCGAACTACCGCGCGGAGGTGGACGGCATCGTCCACAACGCCAGCCAGACGGGGCAGACGCTCTTCATGGAGCCGCAGGCGATGGTGGGCCTGGGCAACGACCTAGCCATCGCGCAGTCGGAGGTCGCGGAGGAGGAGCTGAAGGTCCTCCAGGAGCTGAGCAGGCTGGTGGGCCGCGAGTCCGCGCGCATGCTGGAGGGCCTGGAGGCGGTGGCGGAGCTGGACGAGGTGGAGGCCATCGCCACCCTGTCCTCGGACCTGGACGCCACGACGCCGACCTTCGAGGGCGTGAAGGAGCTGCAGTTGCGCGCGCTGCGCCACCCGCGCCTGGTGCTCAAGGGCACGGAGGTGGTGTCCAACGACGTGACGCTCACGGAGAGCGCCCGGGCGCTGGTGGTGTCCGGCCCCAACGCGGGCGGCAAGACGGTGACGCTGACGGGCGTGGGGCTGTGCGCGCTGATGCTGCGCGCGGGCCTGCCCATCCCGGTGGGCGAAGGGTCGCGGATGCCGCTGTACCGCTCCGTGCACTCCACCGTGGGTGACACGCAGGACCTGTCCCAGGGCCTGTCGTCGTTCAGCGGCCACGTCACCCTGCTGCGCGACATCCTGGCGGCGGTGGTGACGGACTCGCTGGTGCTCATCGACGAGATCGCCTCGGACACGGATCCTCGCGAGGGCGCGGCCATCGCCATCGCGGTGCTGGAGGAGCTGCTCGGCAAGGGCGCGTACGTCCTGGTGACGACGCACCTGGAGGAGCTCAAGGCACTGGCGCACATGGATCCGCGCTTCCTCAACGCGCGCGTGGGCTTCGACTCCAAGCGAATGGCGCCCACGTTCCGGTTGCAGATGGGCGCGTCCGGCCAGTCGTCCGCCATCGACGTGGCGGCGCGGGTGGGCCTGCCGGCCTCCGTGTGCGAGCGCGCGCGGGAGCTGTCGCTCAACGCGGGCGGCCCGCTCACCAAGGCGCTGGCGGCGGCGGAGGACGAGCGGCGCAAGCTCTCCGAGGAGCTGGAGAAGGCGCGCATCGCCGCGAAGGAGGCGGAGGCGCTCCGCGCGGACCTGGAGAAGCAGAAGGTCGCCTTCGAGCGCGAGCGCAAGGGCCGGATGATGCAGTTCAACGAGGACGTGCACGCGGCCAGCGAGCACGCCGCCCAGGAGGTCCGCGACCTGCTGGTGAAGCTGCGCTCGGAGCAGAACGAGAAGGCGCTCTCGGAGGCGCGCCTGCAGTTGCAGCAGCGCGCGGAGGAGGCGCAGAAGCGCGCGGCGGCGGCCAAGGCGGAGCTGTTCCAGGTGGAGGCCCCGGGGCCCGCGAACCTCAAGGTGGGCGCGTGGGTGCACCACTCCGGCCTGGGCCGGGACGTGGAGATCCTGGAGCTGACGGAAGGCCAGGCGGTGGTGTCCGCGGGCGGCGCGCTGAAGATGCGGGTGCCCACCACGGAGCTGTCCGGCTCACGCAGCAAGAAGCCGCAGCAGGCGAAGTTCCCGGAGCAGCGCAAGGGCGAAGCGGCCCTGAAGCGCGCGGCGTCCGCGGCGCCGTCGCAGGTGGAGGCCACGAACTTCCGCTGCGACGTGCGCGGCATGCGCGCCGACGACGCGCTGGCGGAGCTGGAGACGTTCCTGGACCAGGGCCTGCGCAAGGGTGAGGAGGCCGCGCTCATCATCCACGGCCACGGCACCGGAGCGCTGAAGCAAGCCATCCGCGACCACCTGGCCGCCTCGCCGTACATCCGCATGTTCCGCCCCGGGGAGAGCCACGAGGGCGGAGACGGCGTCACCGTGGTGTCCCTGCGCGGCTGAGACACCGTGTAACCAGGGGGCGGGGTCCTGCTGGCCCCGCTCCCCTGCCCGGGGAAGTGTTGGCTACAGTGCAGCGCCATGTATCGGCTCTGTCTGTTGGGATGTGTGGTGTTCCTGGCCGCGTGCGGGGAGAAGGCCCCCGACGAGGGCGCCATCCGCGTGTCCGTGAAGTACGGCTCCTTCAAGCCCGCGTGCGTGCGCGTGGAGGCGAAGGACGCGAGCGGGCACCAGGGCGCCACCGACATCCCCTCCAGCCAGTTCAAGAACGCGGAGAAGAACGAGGTCCTGGTCGCGGTGCGCCGCAAGGCGGACTGGGACATGGCGCTGAGCGTGACGGCGTCTTCGTACGCCTCCGCGACCGCCACCGGTTGTGACGGCCCCTTCGTGGAGCAGCACTCGAGCAACGGCCCCCTCACCATCGTCGCCAGGAAGTTCACGAACTTCGACGTGACGTTGAAGGCGACGGACGCGGATGGTGACGGTCATCTGGCGGGCGCCATGTGGAGCGAGCCCGCGGACTGTGATGACTCGAACCCGGCCAGGCACCCGGGCGCCGTGGAGACCTGTGGCTCCACCGTGGACCTCAACTGCAACGAGCGGACGGGCTGCCAGGAGGAGAACTGCTGGGGCAACCCGTGTGACGACGGCAATGCCTGCACGACGGGGGACCGCTGCGAAGGCTCGGGCCTGGAGGCGAAGTGCGTGCCCACGCAGACGACGACGTGCACCCAGCCCACGGGCGTCTGCGACGCGCGTCTGGCGTGCAACCCCGCCTCCGGGCTGTGTGAGGCCGCGGAGTCCACCGTCGGCAAGAGCTGCAACGACGGGAACGCGTGCACGGATGGGGACCAGTGCGGGGCCGATGGGAAGTGCGGCGGCACCGCGCGGACGTGCACCACCTCCGAGCAGTGCCTGTCCCGTTCCGGGACGTGCAACCCGGCCAACGGCCAATGCGTCTTCACGCCGCTCCCGGCCACGACCGCCTGTCAGGACCCGGTCGCGTGCACCACGCCGGACCGCTGCGATGGGAACGGGAACTGCGTGGGCACGCCCACGACCTGCACGCCGCCGCCGTGCTACCGCGTCAAGCAGCAGTGCACGGCGAACACCGAGTGCGAGTACGAGGTCGACCTCAACGGCACGTGCACCACGTCCGGTGGTGTCCCTGGCGTGTGCTCCGCCACGGCCGAGTGCAGCCCCTTCCCCTACCGGCCCTCCAACTTCGACCCGAATTCGATCGCGGCGGCGGACATCGGGGAGCTGCGGACCTCGGGGAGCGTGACGTTCGACACCACCAGCCGGACCTGGTCTCCGCCGGGCCAGGTCCCGACCCGGGACTCGATCAAGTACGTGCTGCTTGATCAGGGCGCCGGAAACCCGCAGGCCGTGCTCATCCCGGTGTCGGCCCTGGCGCTGAACGGAACCCTCACCATCACCGGTCCCAACCCCGTCATCTTCGCGGTCTACGGCTCGGCGACCGTGTCCCAGTCGATCCTCGCCACAGGCACCATCGACACCCCCAACGCCGCGTGCGGTACGTCCCAGGGCGGCGCGGGCACCGCTTCCGGAAGCACGGGCGGTGGCGGCGGCGGTGGCGGCAACGGCACCCCCGGCGCGGACGGGGGCAACGCCTACAACGCCCAGAACCGTGGCGCCGCGGGCATCAACCGCGCCACCGGGCCCGAACCGCTCCTGGGTGGCTGCCCGGGTGGAAACGGAGGTGCGGGCGCGTCCGGCGGCAGGGGCGGAGCGGGCGGAGGCGCCATCCAGCTCTCCGTCGCACAAACCCTGACCCTCGATAAGAACCTCTCCACGAGCGGGAATGGCGGAGCCGGCGGCACCACGGGGGGCGGCGGCGGTGGTGGCAGCGGCGGCCAGGTAGTGTTGGAAGCCTTTCAACTGAATCTCACCGCCGCCGCTCGCATCACCGCCAATGGAGGCGGTGGCGCCGAGGGCGGAACGACCACCAGCAATGCCGGGAGCGCTGGAGCCAACGGCAATCAGTCCTCAGGGGCCCCCGCCACGGGTGGCACCGGCAACAACGCCACCGGAGGTGCTGGCGGTGCCGGCGGCGCTGGGATGACGCCCCCCGTCAGGGGCACGGATGGAACCCGGGACGGCTTCGGCACCGAGGGGTCTGGCGGTGGCGGGGGCGGCAGCGTCGGCTACATCCACCTGCGCAGCGTCCAACCCTGCGCGCTGGCGGTCGGACATGTCCTCAGTCCCCCAGCCACAACCCCTTGCACGCAGCCCTGACCTCTCCCCAATCCCGGGAAGTGTTGGCTACAGTGCGGCGCCATGAATCGGCTCTGCCTGCTGGGATGTGTGGTGTTCCTGGCCGCCTGTGGGGAGAAGGCTCCCGACGAAGGCGCCATCCGCGTGTCCGTGAAATACGGCACCTTCAAGCCCGCGTGCGTGCGCGTGGAGGCAAAGGACGCCCGGGGGCACCAGGACGCCACGGACATCCTCTCCGGCCAGTTCAAGAACGCGGAGAAGAACGAGGTCCTGGTCGCGGTGCGCCGCAAGGCGGACTGGGACGCGACGCTGGAGCTCACGGTGTCGTCGTACGCGGAGGCTGACGGCGACCGGTGCTCGGGTGAGGCGGTGGAGCGGTTCACGAACGCCGCGCTCACGCTCGTCCCCAAGGAGTACACGCGCTTCGACGTGGAGCTGAAGGCAGTGGACGCCGACGGCGACGGCTCGCCCTCCGGCATCGAGTGGGCGGGCGTCTCCGACTGCGACGAAACGAAGGGTGACGTCCGTCCAGGCGCCGTGGAGAAGTGCGACACGACCATCGACTACGACTGTGATGGGAAGTTCGCGTGCGCGGATTCGGACTGCACGGAGAAGACGTGCACGGACGGGGACCTGTGCAACACGGGCAAGCGGTGCATCGGCGTGGGGGCGTCCGCGCAGTGCGGAGGCGGCACGCCCAAGTGCACGCAGCCCGTGGGCCAATGTCAGCCGACGGTGACGTGCGAGGCCGCCACGGGCCAGTGCGTTGACGGGAACGTGCAGGTCGGCGCGGTCTGCGACCCCGGGAACCCGTGCATGACCGATGGCCGCTGTACGGCCGACAAGCAGTGCGTGGGGACCCTGAAGACGTGCACCACGCCGACGAGCCCCCAGTGTCAGGAGTCCACGGGCACCTGCAACCCGACCAACGGCATCTGCGTGTACGACCCCAAGCCGGTCACCACGTCCTGCGAGGACGGCAACGTCTGCCATGAGCCGGGCTTCTGCAATGGCAATGGCGCGTGCATCGGCGTGGACACGCCGTGCCCTCCCATCGAGTGCAAGGCCGCCGCGGGCTGCACGGCGAACAACTCCTGCATCTATTCGGCGGACCCGGACCAGCTCAACCAGCCCTGCAGCCTGGACGAGTCCGGAACGCCGCGCGTGTGCACCGTGACGGGCCAGTGCGTCGCGTTCCCATACACGCCCAGCAACTTCGATCCGAACGGCATTACTGGCGGTGAGCTTGGCGAACTGAAGACCACCGGCGCGGTGGTCTTCGACTCGGACGCCCAGTCCTGGACGCCCTCGAACGCTGGCCCCGATACCGGTCAGCTCACCCTCAAGACCGTGCCCCAGGGCGGAGGAGCCCCCGACATCCTGCTCATCCCGGTGCGGACCCTGGCCCTGGGCGGCGAGCTGCGCATCGTGGGCAGCCGTCCGGTCATCCTCGCGGTGTACGGGGATGCGACGCTGAACCACGACATCCTGGCCAGCGGGCGCATCGTGAATGGCGAACCGGTCCCTGGTGCCGGCGGCAACCAGCAGTGCTTGTCATCCCAGGGCACGGCCGGGACGTTCACCGGGGGCCAGGGCGGCGGTGGGGGTGGTGCTGGCGGTGCGACGGCGGGAGCGAATGGCGGAGATGGCTTCAACGCCAGCAACTCGCGGGGCGAAGGCGGCCTGCAGCAATCCCAGGTCTTCACCCCGCTCCTCGGTGGATGCGCGGGGGGCCCTGGCGGAGGCTCGGGCACCGCGGCCGGTGGCCTGGGTGGCGCCGGGGGTGGCGCCTTCCAGATTTCGGTCGCCAGGACCCTGACCGTCGCGAAGACGCTCTCCGTGAGCGGCGGCGGGGGTCTGGGCGGCAAGGCGAGCGCATCCCCCGCCCAGTCGGCGGGCGGTGGCGGCGGCGGGAGCGGAGGCCGCATCGTGCTGGAGGCCTTCCAGGTGAACCTGACGTCCACCGCGCGACTCACCGCCAATGGCGGTGGCGGTGGAGAGGGTGCTGGCGCGGGAAGCCTCGCCGCGAATCCCGGGGAGAACGGCGCGAACGGTAGCGAGGACAGCGACAGCAGCGCCACCGGCGGCACGGGGTCTGCCATCACGGGTGGCAACGGTGGCTCGGGTGGCACCTCGAGCCTCCCCTCCGTTGGCAGTCCCGGAACCACGGCCGTGTTGGGTGATGGCGGTGGCGGCGGTGGCGGCGGCGCCGCGGGCTCCATCTATCTGCGCAGCGTCAAGAGCTGCACCCAGGCGCCCGGTTATGTGATCAGCCCCGCCTCGACAGGAGGCTGCATTCCTCTCTGACGCACGCGGAGCCGTGATCCACTCCGCACCCACGGGTGGCTGCGCACCCGCCTGGACAGCAGCCAGCCCAGCAACTCCCATGTGAAGTTATACACACCTGATGTGAAAACATGTATGGTCTGTTTCGCCTGTCGCACGACGCGCGGGCGAAACACATCTCAGGGGGAATCACATCACATGAATCGCAAGCAGATGCTGCGTCGCAGCGCGGTGGTGGGCTTTGGCTTCTTCGCGCTGATGGGCTGTGGGGGCCCGGATGCCGTGAGCCAGGAGCCGGAGCTGGGCAACGTCGAGCAGGGCATCAACGTCGCCACCAACGGCAGCTTCGAGAACAACGTCATCGGCAACTTCAACTACGTGGTCCTCAACGCCGGTAGCACGGCGTTGCCGGGCTGGACCATCACCGCGGGCATCAAGGTGATGAAGAACACGTACAAGACGCCGCAGAACGGCGCGCAGACCATCGACCTCAACGGCCTGGGCGCGGGCTCCCTGTACCAGGACGTGCCCACCGTCGTCGGCGCCGGCTACACGGTGACCTTCTACGTGTCCAACAGCCCCGCCTGCGCCACGGTGTCACGGTCGGCCACCATCAACTACGGCCCGTCGAGCGCCAGCTTCTCCAACGCGTCCGCGTCCTGGGGCCTGCGCACGTACGTGTTCAACGCCACCAGCACCACGTCGCGCATCCAGCTCACCAGCACCTCCGGTGGCGTCGGCTGTGGCCTCGCCATCGACAACCTCCAGGTGAACGGGCCGTGATGCACGCGGTCCGCTGATCTCCGCGGGCTCCGGGCCGCCGCTCCCCACTTCCCGGGGCGGCGGCCCTTTTCTGTCGCTACTTGGAGGGGATGCGCACGCAGGGCAAACCGTGTCCTCCGGGGCGGACCTGCACCGTCTCTGCGTCCGTCGGCCCCTACTCGTCCGCCCGGAGCGCGATGGCGGGCGTCACGCGCAGCGCGCGGCGTGCGGGCAACCAGCTTGCCATGAGCGCCACCGCGCCGAGCAGCAGGGGCACGCCTCCGAACGTCAGGGCGTCCAGCGCGCCCACGCCGTAGAGCATCCCCGAAAGGCCGCGCGCCAGCACCGCCGCCCCCACGAGCCCCACCCCCACGCCGATCGCCGCCAGCCGCAGCCCCTGCCCCACGACCAGCCACAGCACCTGCCGGTCCGTCGCGCCCAGCGCCATGCGGATGCCCAGCTCGCGCGTGCGCTGGCTCACCGTGTACGCCAGGACACCGTACAGCCCCACGCCGGCCAGGGTGAGCGCGAGCACCGCCATGGCGGTGAGCAGACCGCTCATCACCCGCGTGCGGCCCAGGCTCTCCTCCACCACGGCCTCCAGGTCGCGCACCTGGACGAGCGGCAGGGTTGGCTCCACCGCGCGAAGCTGTTCGCGCAGCGCGGGCAGCAGCGCCCGTGAGTCCTGGGACGCGCGCACGGCGAGGACCATGAACAGGCCCTCGAATTGATCCATGGGCAGGTACACCTCCGCGCGCGGCTCCTCCGCGAGGCTCGCGTGGTGCACGTCACCCACCACGCCCACCACCTCCCGGAACGGCTCGCCGTCGAGCGTCAGCCGTGCGCGCTGGCCCAGCGCGGAGCCCTTCGACAGGAAGCGCCGCGCGAAGGTCTCGTTGACCACCATCACCGGCGCCGTGCCCGCGCCATCCGCGGCGCTCACGTCGCGGCCCTCCTTCAGCGGGATGCGCAGCGTGGCGAAGTAGCCGTCACTCACCGCGCGGAAGTTGACCGGTTCGCGCGCCTGGGCCTCCTGCTCCGTTTCACCGGGCAGCACCACCGCGCTGAAGCCGTTGCGGCTCCACAGCGGCAGCGTGCTGGCCAGCCCCGCCGACTGCACCGACGGCAACGCCCGCACCCGCGCCAGCAGCTCCGCGCTCACCTGCCGCCGTCGGGGGTCGTCCTGCCCGTAGGCCTCGCGGGGGAAGGACAGGTCCATCGCGCTGACGCCTCGCGGGTCGAAGCCCGGCGCCACGGCGTGCAGCGCATGGAGTGTGCGCAGCATGAGGCCGGCCCCCACCAGCGGCACGAGCGCCAGCGCGACCTGCGCCACCACCAGCACGGCCCGCGCCCGCATCGGCCCGGTCGCGCCCCTCCCACCGCGAAGCCCCCCGAGCGCCCCCTTCGCCTCCGCGCGGGAGGCGCGCAGCGCGGGCGCCAGACCGAAGAGGACGCTGGTCGTCAGGGACAGGCCCGCCGCGATGGCGAGCACGTGCGGCTCCAGCTCGAGTTCCTCCGGTGACACCACCTCCCCGGGGACGAACACGCGCAGCAGGTCCATGCCCCACATCGCCAGGAGCAGACCCACCGCGCCACCAGTCAGCGCCAGCACCGCGCTCTCCACCAGGAACTGCCGCACCAGCCGTCCCCGGTCCGCGCCCAGCGCCGCGCGCACCGCGACCTCCCGCTCCCGGGCACTGGCCCGCGCGAGCAGCAGGTTCGCCACGTTGGCGCACGCCACGCACAGCACCAGCGCCATCACTCCGGCCAGCAGCCACAGTTGTTCGCGCGAGGTCTCCACCACCTGTTCCCGCAACGGCACCAGCCGCACGCCGGGCGCCGCGTCCTTCCCGCCCATCGTCGCGGCCCAGGCGCGCGAGTGCTCCTCCAGCTCCGCGCGGGCGCGCTCCAGCGGGACACCCGGCCGCAGCCGGCCCACGCCACGCAGGTAGAGCTCCTCCGAGGCCTGCCCCGGGGGCGCGGGAGCCAGGGGCTTCCACAGGTCCACGCCCGGCCAGAAGCGGAATGAAGCGGGCAGCACGCCCTGGACGACGTGGGGCACGCCATCCAGCGTGAGCGTCTGGCCCACCACGTCCGCGCGTCCACCGAGGTGGCTCCGCCAGAACTCGTGGGACACGAGCACGCTCCGGTCGCGCCCGGGCACCTGGGACTCCGGTCCGAAGTCCTGTCCCCGCTCGGGCCGCACGCCCAGCAGGGACAACAGGCCCGGGGTCGCGAGCCCCGCGCGCACCCGCTGCGCCGCGCCCGGGCCGGTCAGCGTGGAGTCCATCGCGGTGACGCCCTCGATGGCCTGGAAGGCGCCTGGGCGCTCGCGCCAGGCCTGGAGGTACGCGTACGCCACCCCGCCCCGCTCACGCTGCGGCGTGGATTGGTAGAGGCGCAGCAGCTCCTGGGGTTCGGGGTACGGCAGGGGCTTGAGCAGCACCTGGTACACGAGGCTGAAGACCGCGGTGGTGGCCCCGATGGCGAGCGCGAGCGTGGCCACGACCACCGTGGTGAACACGGGCTCGCGGCGCATCCGGCGCAGCGACAGGCGGAGGTCTTGGAGGAGCTGGGACATGGTGTCGGAGCGGGGCGGGCTGCAACTCTAGCGCCACGGCCGTAGGGCCGCGGCGAGCCCGAGGGGGCGGAGGCGCGGTGTCCGCTCGTGGCACGTGGCGTCCCGCAAGCGGACAGTGGCCGTCTTTTCGGAAGGCATGCGCGAGCGCGGGCGATATGGATCGCCCATGCGCAATGCACTGATGGCGGCATCGTTCCTGGCCCTCGCGGGCTGTTCCCACTCGACGCCCACGGCTCCGGCGTCCTCCCCCCAGACGCAGGCGGCGGCCGTGTCCGCGCAGGCGCTGGTGGACGCGCCGGACCGCACGGAGGCGGATCGCAAGCTGGACGCGGGCCGGCATCCGGCCGCCCTGCTGGAGTTCGTGGGCGTCAAGCCCGGCATGCACGTGGCGGAGCTGATGGCGGGCGGCGGCTACACCACGGAGCTGCTGGCGCGCGCGGTGGGGCCCACGGGCAAGGTGTACGCGGAGAACCCCAAGGTCGTGCTGGAGCGGTTCGCGGAGAAGCCGTGGCAGGAGCGGCTGGCGCGGCCGGTGAACCAGAACGTGGTGCGCCTGGACCGCGAGCTGGACGCGCCCTTCCCGCCCGAGCTGAACGGCACGCTGGACGCGGTGGTGAGCCACATCATCTACCACGACACGGGCTGGCTGGGCGTGGACCGGGCGAAGATGAACGCGGCGGTGTTCCAGGCGCTCAAGCCCGGCGGCGTGTACGTCATCCTCGACTCCAGCGCGAAGGCGGGCACGGGCATCACGGAAGGCCAGACGCTGCACCGCATCGACGAGCAACTGGTGCGTGACGAGGTGCAGGCCGCGGGCCTCCAGTTCCAGGAGGAGAGCAAGGTCTGGCGCAACCCGGAGGACACGCGCGACTGGAGCTCCAGCCCGGGCGCCGCGGGTGAGCGCCGGGGCACGAGCGATCGCTTCGCGTTCAAGTTCGTCAAGCCGTAGGACGGAGGCGCGCTGATGGCCGTGCGCAGGTTCAAGGCGAAGCTCGAAGTGGCCAACGACCAGGGGTACGGCGGCATCACCTATCTGGGCTTCACCAAGGAGGTGGAGGTGCCGGAGGATCTCCAGCGTGCGCTGGCGGTGAAGTAGCATTCGCGCGAATGAACTCCTCCCGCCCGGCGAATCCTGCCCGCAGCTCCCCATCCCAACAGCGGGCACGCTGGAAGGCCTGTGGTGTGTCGGCCGTGCTCTTCGTGCTCGCCTGCGCGACGCCCGCGATGACCGTGTTCAACACGAACAAGCGCGCCGAGGAACAGATGTGGGGCCTGCCGCTGCTGCTCGTGGGTTGGCTGGGGGTGTTCATCCTTCAGTTCGGCTGGTTCGCGAACCCCCTGGCGTTCCTGGCCTCCATCCTGCTCCTGGACGGTGAGGACCGGAAGGCGCTCTGGGTCGGCGGCGCGGCGAGCATCCTCGGCCTGTCGACGCTCACCTGGTACGTGAAACCCATCCCCGCGGATGAAAGCGGCGGCAATCGCTACCTCGAACTGCTCTACCCCTCCGTTGGCTTCGTGTGCTGGATGGCCTCCCTGCTGGTGATTCCCATCACGGCCTGGCTCCTTCGGGAGCGCACAGCGAAGTCCAAGGCTCAGGTGTCTTCGTCAGCCGAACCGAACGCCTGACCTCTCACCGCCGTGAGCAGCAGGTCGTACTTGCCGCCCAGGAACGTGCGGAAGCCGTGCTGGTGCAGGTAGCGGCGGTAGAAGGACAGGTCCTTCACCAGCAGCGACAGGTCCGGCTCGCGCAGGTTGCGCACGCGCGCGCCGTACACGACCTCTCCGTCCCGGAAGCGTGAGTTGGGGAAGCCCAGCACCAGCGAGGCCCCGGGCTCCAGGTGCTCCTGCACCAGCTTGCGCAGGAGCGCCCGGTCATCCACGCCCGGGCTCTGCAACGTGCCCACCGACACCACCACGTCGAAGCGGCCCAGGTCCGAGGGCAACACGTTCAGGTCCGCCTGCACGAACACATGGCGCGGCTCCGGGAACGCCGCCCGTGCCTCCGCCAGGGCGCTCGCGCTGTGGTCCACGCCCACGAAGCGGATGCCCTCCACCTGCGCGAACGCCGCCAGCTCATCGCCCCGGTTGACGCCCAGGTCCAGGAGCCTCGCACCCGGTGGCAGCGCCAGCCGCCCCACCGCCTCCAGCCAGGGCAGCAGGAAGCCCGCGTCCTCGAACTTCCGCACGCGCGCGAAGTCGGACGCGGCGCCATAGCGCTCCTGGGGCGCCTCCGTCCGCGCGCCACCGCCCGCGTGCCACGAAGCCTCCGAACCCAACGGCTCGAACGTGAGCCGCACGTGCGTCGCGTCCACCGTGCGCGGCGTGCGCAGACGGCACGACAGTCCTTCCGCCAGGTCGCACCAGCTCCGCAGCGGCCGGTGCACGAGCCCGCCCTCCACGCGCTCCCCGGGATAGCGCCCGGGGCCCAGGTCCGGATCCGGCACGTCGATGGACACGGGCCCGGACGACACCAGCGCCTCCAGGTGGCGCAGGACGGCGATCAACGGCTCGGCGTGGAAGCGGCGTGGGCTTTCGGCGGAGGGGCTCGACGGCATGCGCCCCACCCTACCCAGAAGTCCGCCGCGCCTGGACCTGTTCCCACACGAACGCGATGAGCAGGAACCCGCCGCCCACCGCGCACACGCCCCGCCAGCCCGCGTGATCCCACGCGATGGCGGAGAGCGCGGAGCCGCAGGCCCCGCCCACGAAGTAGAACATCTTGTAGAGCGTGTTGAGGCGCGTCTGCGCGGTGGGGTGCAGGCGGTACAGCTCCGTCTGGTTGGACACCGTGGCGGCCTGCGCCCCCAGGTCCAGCAGCACCACGCCCGCGATGAGCCCCGCCCACAGCGTGCCGAACGCGGCGAACACGCCGAAGGCCGCCAGCATCGTGACGATGCACGCCCGGACGATCCGCCGCGCGCCAATGCGCTGCGCGTGCCGCCCCGTGACGTTCGCGGCGAGCGCCCCCACCGTCCCGATGAGCCCGAACATGCCCGCCGTGCCCGGGCCCTGGTGGTACGCGTCACTGCTCAGGAAGAACGCCAGGGACGCCCAGAACGCGGAGAGCGCCGCGTACATCAGGGCGCCCGTGAGCGCGATGGCCCGCAGCCCCGGCACGTCCCGCAGCAGCGTCCACAGCGATTGCAGCAGGCGCGGATACGTCAGCCGCGTGGAGGACTCGTAGCGAGGCAGCCCCAGCCGCAGCGTCATCGCCAGGCCCACCATCGTCGCGCCGGCCGCGAAGTACACCCCGCGCCAGCCCAGGTGCGTCGCCACCAGACCGCTGAGCGTGCGGGAGATGAGCACGCCCACCAGCGCGGCGCTGAGCACGACGCCCAGGTTCCGCCCCCGCTCCTCGGGAGCGCTGAGCGCCGCGACGAACGGGATGAGGATCTGCACCAGCACGGACGTCAGCCCGATGGCCACGCAGGCGAACAGGAACAGGGGGAACGTGGGCGCCAGCCCCGCCGCGAAGAGCGCCGCCGCCGCGAGCCCCAGCATCGTCACCAGCAGGCCGCGCTTCTCCAGCACGTCGCCCAGCGGCGTCAGGAGCACCAGCCCCGCCACGTAGCCCAACTGGGACATCATCGGCACGGAGCCCACGGCGGAGGCGGACAGGCCGAAGGTCCGCGCGATGACACCCAGCAGCGGCTGGCTGTAATAGACGTTGCCCACCGCGAGCACCGTCGCCGTCGTCATCGTCCAGAGCAGCCGGCGGTCCATCGGCGCGGCCTGGGGCACGGCGGCGGGGAGCACGGCGGAGGAGGTCTCCATGCGACATGCCTAGCGCTCCCCCATCCATACTTCCAATATATCCTGGGTCTGGAATCCAGACCTGGAGCGTATGGACCATGGAGCTGCGCCACCTGCGGTACTTCGTCGCGGTCGCGGAGGAGCTCAGCTTCACCCGCGCCGCGAAGCGGCTGCACATCGCCCAGCCGCCGCTCAGCCAGCAGATCCGCAAGTTCGAAGCGGAGCTGGGCGGTCCCCTCTTCGAACGGGAGGGGCGCGCCGTGCGCCTCACGAAGCTGGGGCGTGAGTTGCTGCCGGAAGCCCATCAGCTCCTGGAGCGCGCGAAGCGGTTCCAGGAGCACGCGGCGCGGCAGGCCCGGGGCGAACAGGACGTGCTGGTGCTGGGCCTCATCTCGTCGTTCGCGACGCCCCGGTTCGCGGCGATGCTCCGGGCGTTCCAGAAGAAGATGCCCGGGGTCCACATCGAGCTGAGCAACCATCCGTCCGCGTGGCAGTTGGAGGCGCTGGAGCGGGGCACGCTGGACGTGGGCATCCTGCGCCCGCGCGAGCGGATGCCTCCGGACGTCGTCTCGCACCTCATCCGGCGGGAGCCCTTCCGGCTGGCGGTGCCCTCACGGCATCCCTTCGCGAAGCGCAAGGCGGTGGCGTGGAAGGACCTGCGGGAGGAGCCGCTCGTCCTGGTGGAGCCCGGCGTCGCGCCGCCGGACTACTACGCGGGGTTCTTCGACCGGCTCCGCGACGCGGGGGTCGAACCGGCGGTGCGCCAGTACGCGCAGAACGTGGCGACGAAGATCTGGTTCGTCTCCGCGGGCTTCGGCATCGCGCCCATGCCGCACACGCCCGACACGGAGCACCACTCGGGCGTGGCCTTCATCGACCTGCCGGAGGACGCGCCGGTGACGAACACCGCCATCGCCTGGCGCAAGGCCGGGAGCTCCCCGGCCCTGCTCCGGTTCGTCGAGTTCGCGCGCGACGCCTTCTCCGCGAGCTGAACGCCCTACGACGGCTCCCCCACCACCGCCCGCCGGATGCCCTTCAGCTTGTCGGGGTTGCGCGTGACGTAGAGGGCGACGATGCGGCCGTCCTCGATGGCGAGCGCCGTGGTCTGCAGCGTCCCGTCCACCTCCAGCGTGACGTACGCGGGCAGTCCATCGATGGTGCCCTCGTGCACCACCTGCGCCGAGCCCACGGCCGGAATGCGCCGCAGCCCTTCGAAGAAGCGCACCAGCTTCTCCCGGCCGTAGATGGGATTGAGGGCCGCCTTCGCCTTGCCGCCGCCGTCGGAGTACAGGATGACGTCCTGGGCCAGCATCGCCTGGAGCGCCTGCGTGTCGCCGCTCCGGGACGCGGCGTGGAACGCGGAGGCCAGCTCGTGGCCCTTCTCCTCCGTCACGGGGAAGCGGGGCCGGGCCTCCTGCACGTGGGCCCGCGCCCGGCTGGCGAGCTGGCGGCACGCCGCGGGATCGCGGTCGATGGCCTTCGCCACCTGCTCGAAGTCCATGCCGAACACGTCGTGCAGGAGGAACGCGGCGCGCTCCAGCGGGGACAGGCGCTCCAGGGCCATCATCAGGGTCAGCGTCAAGTCATCGCCCTCCACTGTCTCGATGATGGGCTCTGGGAGCCAGGTCCCCACGTACTCCTCGCGCCGGACGCGCGCGGACTTGAGGACGTCCAGGCACAGGCGCGTCACCGTGCGGACGAGCACGGCCTCGGCGTCCCGCACGGCGTCGCGGTCCGTCTGGTGCCAACGCAAGTACGCCTCCTGCACCACGTCCTCCGCCTCCGCGACGATGCCCAGCATCCGGTACGCGATGCGGAGCAGCCGGGGGCGGAGCGGGTCGAAGACGTCCGCGGGGTTCGGTTCAGGCGGCTTCACTGCGAGCGGTCACCGGGTGGAGGGCCCGGAAGCCGATGGCGAACCGGTTCCAGGAGTTGATGACACCAATCATGATGGTCAGCTTCACGATCTCCTCTTCGGTGAAGTGCGGCGTGAGCGCAGCGTAGTCCTCGTCGGGGGCGTGCGTCTCGGAGACGAGCGTCAGGGCCTCGATCCAGCCCAGGGCCGCCCGCTCGCGCTCGGTGTACAGCGGCGACTCACGCCAGCCGTCCAGCAGGTAGATGCGCTCTTCGGTCATCCCCTGCGCACGGGCGTCACGGGTGTGCATGTGGATGCAGAAGGCGCAGCCGTTGAGCTGGGACGCGCGGATCTTGACCAGCTCGCGCAGGCTGGGCTCCAGCCCCAGGGCCTCCACCTTCTTGCTGAACTCGAGCATGAGGTTGACGGCTTCGGGCGCGACCGCGAAGGCATTCATCCGGGTCTTCATGTGCAGGTCCTCGTTCTGGGGGGCGAAGTGCCCTTCCATCCCCAGGACGACGCAGCCGGTGCCGCGTGTGACATGGCCCTTTAAAATGCCTAGAACGGACCCGGGAGGCGCCCGCGGATGAAGACCGTGACCGATGTGGAGACGCTCGAACGCCTGTACGGGGTTCCCGGGAAGTCGTCCGTGCTCAAGGAGGTGGACCACCTCCACCCGGCGTACCGGCCCTTCATTGAACGCTCGCCCTTCATGGTGCTCGCCACGTCCGGCCCTGAAGGGCTGGATGCCTCGCCGCGCGGAGACCCCGCCGGGTTCGTGGTCATCGAGGACGCGCACACGCTGCTGCTGCCCGACCGCCGGGGCAACAACCGCATGGACTCGCTGCGGAACATCCTGGCGGATCCGCGCGTCGCGCTGCTGTTCTTCGTCCCGGGCGTGAACGAGACCCTGCGCGTCAACGGCCGGGCGAGCATCGTCATCGAGCCGTCCATGCTCGAGCGCTTCCCCCACGACGGGAAGCTGCCGCGCTCCGTGCTGCGCGTCACCGTGGAGACGGTCTACTTCCAGTGCAGCCGCGCGTTGATCCGCTCCGGGCTCTGGGACCCGGCCCGGCACGTCATCCGCGCCGAGTTCCCGAGCCCCGGCTCCATCCTCCAGGCGCTGAGCCCGGAAGACTTCGACGGCGGCGAGTACGACCGCGAGCTCCCAGCCCGGGTGAAGACGACGCTGTACTGAGCCTCACGCGCCCGCGTCGAACACGGCGGCCTTGCGCACGCGCACCTTGAGCGTCTGGCCGGCGCGCACGCCCTCCAGCGCCGGCCCGATGACGCGCAAGAACGCGTCGCCCACCGGGAAGCGGTACTCCGCCGAGTGCCCCAGGAACAGGCGGGCGGACAGCACCAGCGGCGTCCCGGTCTCCCCCAGCTCCAGGTCCTCCGGGCGCACCACCAGCGTCCCAGGCCCGGGCCTCACGTCCATGGGGAGGTCGAACGCGATCTCCGTCCCCGCGCAGTGGAAGGCGCCCGCGCGAGCCTCGCCCCGCAGCACGTTCGCGCCTCCGACGAAGCCGGCGACGAACGGCGTCGCCGGTTCCCGGTACAGTTGCTCCGGCGAATCCACCTGCTCGATGACGCCCCGGTTCATCACGGCGATGCGGTCCGACAGGGCGAGCGCTTCGCCTTGATCATGCGTGACGAACACCAGCGTCGTGCCCAGCCGGGCCCGCAGCGCGGCGATCTCCGCGCGAAGCTCCTCGCGCAGGGCCGCGTCCAGGTTGGACAGGGGTTCGTCCAGCAGCAGCACGCGAGGCCCCGCGACCAGCGCCCGCGCGAGCGCCACGCGCTGCAACTGCCCGCCGGACAGTTCGTGCGGCATCCGCGCCGCGAAGGCCTCCAGTCGCACCCAGCGCAGGGCTTCGCGCACGCGCGAGGCCACCTCGTGCCGGGGCACCTTCCGGAGCACCAGGGGATAGGCGACGTTGGCTTCGACGCTGCGATGCGGCCAGATGGCGTAGCTCTGGAACACCATGCCCAGGCCGCGCTTCTCGGGAGGAACGCGCACGCCGGGCCCGGCGACGACCTCGTCACCCAGCCGGATGATGCCCGCGTCCGGGTGCTCCAGTCCCGCGAGCATCCGCAGGGTCGTCGTCTTCCCGCAGCCGGAAGGGCCCAGCAGGGACACCAGCTCGCCCGGCTCCACGTGAAGGCTCAAGCCGCGCACCACTGGCGCCCCGCCGTAAGCCTTGACCAGTCCCTCCAGGACGATGGCCGCCATCACCGCACCTCCGGCACTCGACGCCGAGCCCACGCCAGCACGGCCTGTCCCGCGACCACCAGCGCCACGAACGCGCACGCGAGCACGGCCGCGGCGGCCGGGTCCGCGTAGCTCTGCAATTCGAACAGCAGTGTGCCCAGGACCTCGGAGCCCGCGGGCACCAGCAGCACGGACAGCGTGATCTCCGTGGCGCACGCGAGGAACGCGAGCACGAACGCCACCACGAGCGCGGGCCGGAGCAGCGGCAGGGTCGCGTCCCAGAACGCCCGAGCCGGTCCCGCGCCACCGACGCGAGCAGCCTCCGCGAGCGAAGGATCCACCTGGGCCAGGGCCTCGGAGCTGTTGCGTTCGCCCAGGGCCAGGTACTTCGCCACGTAGCCCACGAGCATCAGCCAGGGCGTGTGCGCCAGGGCCAGCACGAACGCGAAGCGGTCCAGCACCACCAGCCGCCAGTCCCGGGAGAACGCCACCAGCAGCGCGAGCGCCAGCACCGTCCCCGGAACCGCGAAAGGCCACACCGCCATGGCCTCCACGACCGCGCCGCCGCGACGGAAGGCCCGCCACAGGAGCGCCGCGGAAAGGCCCAACCCCACCACGAGCAGCCCCGCTCCAGCCGCGAGCAGCACGCTGCGCCCCGTGGCCCGAAGCGTGCGCGCATCCCAGAGCACTCCGGACCAGTGCGACAGCGTCAGTGCGTCCCACGTCAGCGCCGCGCCGAAGCTGCGTTGCAGAGAAGTGAGCAGGATGGCCGCCAGGGGAAGCACCACCAGCACCCCACCCACGAGGCCCACACCCGCAAGCGCCGCGGGCCGCCACGCCCCCAACGCGAGCACGCGAGGGGACACGCCCTTGCCCGCGCTCAATCGCACCCGTCCGCTCCGGCCCAACACCCAGGTCAGTCCCAGCGCCAGTGGCGTGAGCAGCAGAAGGAACGAGGCAAGGACGGACGCACGCGGCAATCCCTCTTCGCTGCCGAGCAGCACCAGTTCATAGATGCGGGTGGTGAGGACGCGGGTGGGCGGCGACGCCGACACGCCCAGCAGGTACGGCACGCCGAAGGACGACGCGGCCATGAGGAACACCATCACCGAGCCCGACAACAGCGCGGGCAGCACCAGGGGAACGGTGGTGTTCAGCACGGCGCGGAGTGGCGAAGCGCCACACACCCGCGCCGCCTCCTCCAACGAGGGATCCACCCGCCGAAGCGCGGCAGCCCCGGCGAGCAGCACCAGCGGCAGTCCGGACAGTCCCTCCACGAACGCGATGCCCGCCGCGCCATAGAGGTCGAACACGTCCGCGCCCAGCATGCGGTTCAAGTAGCCGGCGCGAGGGCTCGCGAGCGACAGCCACCCCATGCCCCAGATGAACGCGGGGATGGCGGACGGCAGGGTGAACAGCACGGTGAACGCGCCACGCAGTGGCAGGTCCGTGCGGAACAGAAGGAAGGCGAGCGGAGCCCCCAGGCACAACGCCCAAGCCGTCGCGCCCAGCGAGACGCCCAGCGTATTCACCAGCGCCCCGGACTCCGCCGAGAGCACCGAACCCACGCCGCCCGTCGCCGCGCCCACGCCCCGCACCAGGAGTGCCACGACAGGAACCACCGCGAACAGAAGGAGCGGCACGAGCCACAAGGCCAACGCGATCCACCGCCCCCTCATCGCGCAGCTCCATCAAGGGTCGAACGAATGCCCCCATGGTGCGCCACGCCCACGACCGAGCGGTCCTCCCCACCGGCTAAGAAACGGAGAAGCCCGCCGAGGCGCCCCGGCGGAGGGGCACGCCAAAAACCTGTCCGACAGTCGGACAAGTCGGACCGACCACGTGAACCAGTCCGACCGTCCAACAACTTGGGGCCACCGCAAAAACCTGTCCGACTGTCCGACAGGTTTGAACCTCCGCCCCAACCGGTCCGACCGTCCGACAGCTTGGGCCCACCGTCGGCACATGTCCGACTGACCGACAGGTTTGAATCACCGCTCGAACCGGTCCGACGGTCGGCCAAGCCAGGGTCACTGCTCGAACCGGTCCGACTGTCCGACAGCTTGGGCCCACCGCCTGTACTTGTCCGACTGTCCGACAGGTTTGAACCTCCGCCCCAACCGGCCCGACGGTCTGCCAAGCCAGGGCCACTGCGCGAACCGGTCCGGCTGGCGGACACGTTGGGTTCGCCGCTTGAACCGGTCCGACTGTCCGACAGTTCTGGAGCACTGCGTTGGGCCCCCTGGGCGGACGGTCTCCCGTTGCCGCTTCCTGCGGGACCGGCCACATCTTCCGCCGGGACTGGGGACCGAGCACCCACCGAACTTGTCCGACTGTCCGACAGGTTTGGACGACCACCGGGGACGCAGCGTGCTGATGGCCTCCGGTTGTCGTTCTCCTGGACGGCGACGCTCCCGTTCCAGCCGAGCAGCGAAAACCTGTCCGACTGTCGGACAGGTTTTGCTCGTGCCGGTCCGGAGGGCGTCTCCCTGAAGGTCCGGGGACTCTGGGCCCGAATCAGCGTTGGCTGCCACACCGCGTCAGCGCGGCAGGTCTCGCGCTCCTCGCTCATCGCGCGAAGGCCCGGCTGAAGGCTTCTTTGATGTCTCCGCCGTGCAGCAGTCCCTTTTCCAGCAACTCCGGTGTCCAGGCCTGCGCGCGGCTCAGCAATCCGTCCACGCCCGGCTCACCACGCGGGCCGCCCAGGCGTGGGTCCACCGCGTGCATGTCCCCCTTCTCCACGATGATGCGCTGGCCTTCGGGCGACAACAGCACGTCCACCAGCGCCTTCGCCGCCACTGGATTTCGCGTCGACGCGAACAGGCCCACCGGACCCGGGATGACCACCGCGCCGTCCTCCGGCCAGATGACCTCGATGGGACTGCCCTTCGCCTTCGCCGTCAGCGCGTTCTCCAAGAGCAGCACGCCCGCGTCCACCTCGCCACTCTCCACCTTCTGGAGCACCGCCGCGTTGCCACCCGCCACCACCGCGCCCTTGTCCCGCAGCCCCGCGAAGTACGCATCCCCGCGCCGCGCGTGCAGGAACACCGCCCACGTGAACGCGGTGCCCGATGTGAGCGGATCCCCGATGGCCACCCGTCCCTTCCAACTTCCATCCACCAGCGCCGCGAACGACTTCGGCGCCTCGCCCGCGCCCACGCGGTGCACCAGCACCATCGTGGACAGCCGCACCGCCGCGTACCTCGCGTCCAGGTCCACCAGCGTCTGCGGGATGCGCAGCGCGTTCACGGACGCGTAGCGCAGGAACGCGCCTTCCCGCGCCAGTCGCTCGTAGAGGAACGGATCCGACGTCATCAGCACGTCCGCGCGCACCGCGCCCGCGGCCCGCTCCGCCTCCAGCCGGCTGGCCACCTTCTCACTGCCCGCCTGGTACCAGTGCACCTTCACACCGGGCAGCCGCTCCTGGAGCAGGGGCTCCATCGCATCCAGCACGTGCCGGTACATCGACGTGTAGACCCAGACCTCGCCGGAGGGGGTCTCGGCCTGCGCCACGGCGGCGCCTCCCGACGGCGCGGCGGATTCAATGCGGCACGCGGCCAGGAAGATCAGCGCGAGGAGCGGCCCCACGCGCCGCACAAGGAGGGGGATGCGCATGCGGGTGTCGATTATGCGGCACCCGCGTGCCCTGCACACCTGGTCCGCAGCGGTGGCTCCTGCACACTCGGCCCGCGCGCCCGTTGTCCCGGGCGCCGCCCGGTCCCAACGTCGGCCTCCCAGACGATACCTGCTCTCGGGAAGGACGCCCGCGCATGACCCGGAAGGAATTCCTCGCCGCGACGCTGTCGCTGATGGTTGCCCCGCCCGTGCTCGGGGCTTCGCCCAAGAAGGCGAAGAATGCGCCCGCCGTCCCCCGCCGCAAGCTGGGCCGCACCGGCCAGGAGGTGTCGTGCATCGGGCTCGGGGGCTTCCACATCGGCAAGCAGAAGGAGGAGTCGGAGAGCATCGCGCTCATCCGCGGCGCGTTGGACCAGGGCATCAACTTCCTGGACAACTGCTGGGACTACAACGACGGCAAGAGCGAGGAGCGCATGGGCAAGGCGCTGCGCGACGGCTACCGCGCCAAGGCCTTCCTGATGACGAAGATCGACGGCCGCGACAAGAAGACCGCCGCGAAGCAGATCGACGAGTCCCTCCAGCGGCTCCAGACGGACCACCTGGACCTGCTCCAGCTCCACGAAGTCATCCGCGAGAACGACCCCGACCGGGCCTTCGCCGAAGGCGGCGCCATCGAGGCGATGAAGGACGCGCAGAAGGCCGGCAAGGCGCGCTTCCTGGGCTTCACCGGCCACAAGTCCCCGGACATCCACCTGAAGATGCTGGAGACGGCGAAGAAGCACGGCTTCCGCTTCGACACCGTGCAGATGCCCCTCAACGTCATGGACGCCCACTTCAACAGCTTCGAGAAGCGCGTGCTGCCCGTGCTCGTGAAGGAAGGCATTGGCGTGCTCGCCATGAAGTCCATGGGCGACCCGTTCATCCTGGACAGCAAGACCGTCACCGCGCCCGAGTGTCTCCGCTACAACCTGTCCCTGCCCGTCAGCGTCGTCATCACCGGCATCGACTCGCAGGAGCGCCTGCAGCAGGCGCTGACCGCCGCGCGCACCTTCAAGCCCCTGAACGAAAAGGAGGTCCAGGACCTGCTCGCCAGGACGAAGGACGCGGCCCAGGACGGCGCCTACGAGAAGTACAAGACGAGCCACCACTTCGACGGAACCGTCCAGAATCCCCAATGGCTCGGCTGAGGTTCTTCCAGACCTCCTGGCGAGACGCGTCAAAACCGGCAAACATGAATGCTCCCCCTACCCCGGAGCATTCATGCACCGCCCCTTTCGAGCAGGCCTTGTCGCCGCAGGACTCCTGACCACCCTCTCCGGCTGTTCTCCCGAGCCGGAGGCCGCCCCGGTGGAGGCGGAAGGTTACGGGCAGACGCAGCAGGGCGAGCGCGCGTACGACCCGGGCTCGGGGTGGTCGCTGGCGTGGCAGGACGACTTCACGGGCACGGCGCTGAACACGGGCGCGTGGAACGTGCTGACGAGCAACTGGGATCCGGTGACCAACAACTGCAACTTCGGCACGGGTGAGCTGGAGTTCCCGCGCGCGCAGAACGTGGCGGTGGCCAACGGCAAGCTGATCATCTCGGCGGAGCGCACGGCGGACAACCCCACGGACTCGCGCTGCCCGGGGCAGTACCGGTCGTTCTATTCCGGCCGCATCCACACCAAGGGCAAGGTGGAGGGGCGCTACGGGAAGATCGTCGCGAGCATCAAGGTCCCGCCGGGCTACGGCATGTGGCCGGCGTTCTGGACGCTGGGCTCGAACGTCCAGAGCGCGGGCTGGCCGGCGGCGGGAGAGATCGACATCCTGGAGTGGAAGTCCACGGAGCCCACGTGGATGAAGTCCGCGCTGCACTGGTACAACAACGGCAACGCGGACTGGGGCACGGGCGCGAGCCGCGGCGTGGACCTGTCGCAGGACTTCCACACGTACGAGGTGGAGTGGACGGCGAACACCATCGTGTTCCGCCTGGACAAGGACTTCGTGTCCACGGCCACGTTCAACCACAACGAGTCGGAGTTCCAGCAGAACCACTACCTCATCCTGAACCTGGCGCTGGGCGGCGTCTGGTACGGGAACCCGGCGCCGGCCTCCATCGACCTGGCCTGGGGCGCGAAGAAGACGATGGAGGTGGAGTGGGTGCGCTGGTACCAGCCGGGGGGCTCGCAGTCGCTGGGGCTCACCAACCCGGGCTTCGAGCAGGGCATGACGGGCTGGACCACCTGGAGCCCGAACGGCACGGGCGCGGCGGCGTTCTCGGAGACGTACAACGGCGGGCACTCGGGCAGCTACCACCTGACGCACTGGACGTCCGCGGCGGCCTACGAGGCGTGGACGTACCAGACGAAGTCGGGCCTGGCGGCGGGCAACTACAAGCTGCGCGCCTGGTTCCGCAAGGGAGGCACGTTCGACTTCGCGCGCTTCCAGGTGAAGAACTGCGGGGACTGCGCTCCGGCCATCACCAACCTGGGCACCTACGGCAACTACACGCTGCTGGAGACGCCCGCCATCAGCGTCACCAACGGCTACCTGGAGTTCGGGCTGCACAGCAAGTCACCGGCCCACAACGGCTCCAACTTCATCCACATGGATGACGTGGAGCTGATCAAGCTGTAGGCCCGGCTGTCTTCACGCGCGCGCGCCGGAGAGGACACCGGCGCGCGCGGTGGCTCGAGGACTACGGCACGAGCACGAAGTCGTCCACGTACAGCGTGCCCTGATCCGCGCCGGATTCGTCCATCACGTAGAAGTCATCCACCGTGCCGGACGTCGCGCCCAGGGCGCTCAGCGGAATGGAGACCTTCTGCCAGGTCCCCGCCGCGATGGGGTGCCCCAGCGCCGTCTCCAGGCTCATGCTGCCCAGCGGCGTGCCGCCGTTGTAGAGCGCCAGCCGCACCTGCTGCCCGCCCGTCGTGCCTCCGTGCACCCAGAGGTCGATGGACTGGTACTGCGACAGGTCCAGCCCCGGGTGGTGGAACATCAGCGCCTCCCAGAAGTCCGGCTCGAAGCCGACCGCCGTGGAGCCGGAGTGAACCGTGACGGCCTGGTCCAGGTCGTGCGTCGCCCAGCTCCAGTCCTGGAAGCCGCTGCCCATCGCGTCGTCGTAGACGACCGTGCCCACCGACGGCAGCGCCTCCGTGAGGCCGTCCGACAGCGCGAGCCCCTGCTCCACCGTCACGGCGCGGATGCCCGTGGACTGCACGTAGTTGAGGATGCTGGCGAAGTTCGTCGTCTTGTACTGCGTCTCCCGCGTGGGCGTTCCGCTGGTGAACTCGTGGAAGAGGATGATGAGCCAGCTCTTCTCCGCGATGGCCTGGTTGATCCACCCCTTCACCTGCGCCACCGTCACCGCGCTCGACACGTCGTTGGCGCGCAGCTCGTAGATGACCGTGTCGCGATGGTTGCGGCCCGCGTTGATGGTGCGGTGGCTGGCGTACTCCGCCTTCAAGGCCGTCATCACCGTCGCGTCGTAAGCGCCGTAGGGTGACGCGAAGTCCCTGCCGCACGCCGCCCCCACGTTCGCCTCCAGCCACGCGCGCGAGTCGTGCAGCTCCGACGTGAGCTGCGCGGGCGTCAGCGACGTGAGGTCCGCGTGCGTGCGCGTGTGGCTGGCGATCTCGTTGCCCTCCGCCTTGAGCGTCTGCACCTGCGCGAGGCTCATGTAGCCGCCCCACCCCTGCGCCACCGCGTCGGTGACCAGGTAGTACGTCGCGGGGATGTTCCGCGACTTCAGCGCCGGCCGCGCCAGCGTGTACTGCGTGCTCCACCCGTCATCCAACGTGATCGAGATCATCCCTTCCGCGAACGGCGACGCGGCGAACGCCGAGGTGGTGCAAAGCAGCGCCGCGGCGCAGAACGCGCGCGACGTCCCATTCATCCAAGCCATGTCCGGGTATTCCCCCTGTGAGGAGTCCCCAGGATATCCACGCCTCCCGAGCGAAACCCAGACGCTGCTTCCCGCGACCCGCGTGCTAGAAGTCGGCCCGCCCATGAGTCTCTTCCGCCTCCCCTCCCTGCTCTGCGTGGTGCTCGCGCTCGCGGCGGGCTGCCAGCGTCCGGCGCCGCCCGCTCCGGAGGCCCAGGCGCGGCGGATCGTCTCGCTGTCCCCCTCCGTCACGGAGACGCTGTTCGCGCTGGGCGCGGGCGCGGAGGTCGTGGGCGTGTCCGACTACACCGTCCTGCCCCAGGGCACGCCCGCCCTGCCCAGGGTGGGCACCACGTTCGCGCCGAACTTCGAGGCCATCGCGAAGCTCAAGCCCACGCTGCTCGTGGATCAGCAGGTGAAGCAGGCCCCCGCGGAGTCGCTCTCCGCGCTCGCGCCGCTGAAGGTGCTGCCCTGGACGTCGCTCCCGGAGGTGGTGGAGAGCGTGAAGGAGCTGGGCCGGCTGAGCGGCCGCGAGCCCCAGGCCACCGAGCTCGCGCGGAAGCTGCACCAGACGCTGTCTCGCCCCGCGCCGAAGGACGCCCCCCGAGTGCTGCTGGTGCTGGGCGACACGGGAGGCACGCTGTCCGAGGTCTGGTACATGAAGCGCGCGTCGCTGCACGGCGCCGCGCTGGAGGCCGCGGGGGCTCGCAACGCCGTCGCGGAGGACGTCACCGGGCCTCCCAACCTGTCGCTGGAGGGCGTCATCGCGTTGGATCCGGACGCGGTGCTGGTGCTGATCAGCGCGCCGGCCCTGGACGCCGTGAAGCAGGCGCAGGTGCTGGCCCCCTGGAAGCAGCTCACCGGCCTGCGCGCGGCGCGGGAGGACCGGGTGCGGCTGGTCATCGGACCCGACGTGCAGTCCACCGGGCCCGCCATCCTCGACGTCGTCGAGCGGCTCCGCGCCGCCCTGGGCACCCTGCCCTCCACGCGATGACGGCCGGGCTGACGCTGGACGCGGTGACGGTGCGGGCGCGGGGGCGGACGCTGCTGGACAGCGTGTCCCTGCGCGTGGCCCCCGGTGACTTCGTGGCCATCGTCGGGCCCAACGGCGCGGGCAAGTCCACGCTCCTGCGCGTGGCGCTGGGCCTGCTGCGTCCGGATGCCGGACATGCGTTCGTGGACGGGCAGGACGTGTCGAGGCTCGCCCCCCGGGAGCGCGCGGCGCGACTCGCGTGGCTGCCCCAGCGGCTGGAGGCCGCCGAGCCCATCACCGCCCTGGAGCAGGTCGTCTCCGCGCGCTACCGCTTCCCCGAATCCCGCCGGGCCTCCGAGACGGCGGCGCACCAGGCGCTGGCGGAGGCAGGCGCCCAGTCCTTCGCCCTGCGCCCCATCACGGAGCTGTCCGGCGGAGAGCGGCAGCGCGTGGCGGTCGCGGGGCTGCTCGCGCAGGAGACGCCGCTGGTGCTGCTGGACGAGCCCGCCAACTTCCTGGACCCCGCGCAGCAGTTGGAGCTGTACGCGCGCATGGGCCACCTCTGGCGCGCGGGGCGCGGCATCCTCTGCGTCACCCACGACGTCAACGTGCTCTCCCACGCCCACGCCCCGGGCACGCGCGCGCCCCGCGTCGTGGGCCTGTCCCAGGGCCGAGTGGCCTTCGACCGGAGCCTCGACGCCCCCGACCTGGGCGAACGGCTGGGCGAGCTGTTCGGCGTGCGCATGCACGGGATGTCCGTGGAGGGGCACCGCGTCTTCGTGGGCCTGCCCCGGAGCGGAGGTGCTCCGTGAAGGTGAAGGCCTGGCTCCTCGTAGCGGTCTGCGCGGCCGCGTGCGCGGTGGCGCCGTTCATCGGGCCGGGGCTCACCCCGGACTCGGCGGACTTCGTCTTCTGGCAACTGCGCGTGCCCCGCACGCTGATGGCCATGCTGGTGGGCGGGACGCTGTCGCTGGTGGGCGCGGTGTACCAGTCCCTCTTCGCGAACCCGCTCGCCGCGCCCAGCACCGTGGGCACCACCGCGGGGGCGACCCTGGGCGCGCTGGTGGCCATCATCCTGGGGGCGCGGCTGGCGTCGGGCTGGCTGCCGCTCATCACCGCCGCGGCCTTCCTGGGGGCGCTCGGCGTCAGCCTGGTGGTGGCCGCCATCGCCGCGGGCCGCCGCGTGCGGATGAACGACGTGGTGCTCGCCGGCATCGCCTGCTCCATGGCCGCGAGCGCCATCGCCACCGGCCTGCAGTTCACCGCGGACTCCGCCGAGCTCATGGCCGCCATGCGCTGGTCGCTCGGCCACCTGCCGCAGGTGGGCTACTCGGGCGTGCGGCTGCTCACCCCGTTCGCGGCCGTCACCGTCGTGGGGCTGCTCGCCCTCACCCGCGCGCTGGAGGTGTTCATCGCCGGCGAGGAACACGCCGAGTCCCAGGGCGTCCCCGTCCGCCGCGTGCGCACGGTGGCCATCGGCCTGGGGGCGCTGGGCGTCGCCGCCTGCGTCGCGTGGTGCGGCCCCATCGCCTTCGTGGAGCTCATCGTCCCGCACCTGGTGCGCCGGACGCTCGGTGTGAGCCGCCGGGTGCTGCTGCCCGGATCCGTGGTGGTGGGGGCCGCGTTCCTCGCGTTGTGCGATGCGTCGGCGCGGCTGATCCTCCCCGGGCGTGAATTGCCCGTGGGAGTGGTAACGGCCGCCCTGGGCGCCCCCCTGCTCGTCTCCCTGCTCGCGCGCGCACGCTCCTGAGGCGCCCTCGCGGCCCCGGCCTTCAGGACGGGGGTACACGAGGCGAGTTCGGGTATATTCCGCGCCATGTGGGGCCCCCGGCTGGGACGTGCCCCTGGAACTTCACGAAAGGCATTGGGCATGAAGCGGCTGGGTAGCGTGGGTTTGATGCTGGGTGTGCTGACCCTGGGCGGTTCCTTCGGCTGCGCCGATGAGAAGGAAGAGAAGGCCAAGGAGCACCGGGTCAAGGGCACCAACTTCCTCGCCGACAAGAACTACGCGGAGGCGGTGAAGGAGTACGAGGAGTCGCTGAAGATCGACCCGAACCAGGAGAAGGTCTGGGAGAAGAAGGCCTTCGCGCACATGCAGGCGGGCCAGACGGACGAGGCCGCGCAGGCCGCGCTGAAGCTGCTGGACTACGCGAAGACGCCCCAGGACAAGGCCGACGTCTACCGCAACGTCGCGGCGATGTACGCGAAGAACGGCCCGCTGGACAAGGCGGAGCAGTACTTCCAGGAGTGCCTGAAGATCAACCCGAAGGACACCGACGCGCTGAGCTGGATCGCGGAGGTGCACTCGCAGCGCGGCGGCGCCCGCTCCATGTCCGCGCCCGCGGTGCCCGCGGAGCTGGAGCTCGCGCTGAAGACGTATGATCAGGTCATCGCCATCAACCCGGACCTGCCCAACCCGTACCTGAACAAGCGCGTCGTGATGTTCAAGTACATCGAGCACGAGAAGTCGCTGCAGCAGGCCGCCGAGCAGGAGGCCGTCGAGGCCGCCATGCCGCCCAAGCCGGAGAAGGGCAAGAAGGCCGTGGTGGATCCCGCCGCCGCGGAGCGCGTCGCCGCCGCCAAGGCCAGCGCCGCCGCGCACGCCAAGCGCATTGAAGAGCTGACGGCCCAGGCCAACGAGGCGACCAAGCAGTTCGGCGAGGCGACCAAGCGCGCCAAGGCCGCGCAGGCCTCCGGCGCCACCAAGTAGTCCGGGTGGAGGGGACGGGGCCTAACGCCGGCCTCGTCCTCCCCCGAAGAGGGCCAGCAGCACGCCGCCCACCAGCGCGGCGCCGCCGCCCGCGACGTAGAGCGTGGTCTGCTCGGTGTTGCGGCCGGTGATGAGCTCGGTGGCGCGCTCCGTGAGCGAGTCCCGCGCCTTGAGCCCGGTGAACAGCAGCACTCCGCCCGCCACCGCGAGCATCAACCCCACGATTCGCACAGCACCCACACGGCCTCCTTGAGTGGAACGGCGGCGAGGCCGGGAGCCCCGGCCCCGCGTTCAGCGCTTGCGCTTGCCCGGGGCGCCTCGCCCCTGCTTCTTGCCCGCGCCCTTCGAGCCGCCGGCCTTCTTCGGCGCGGACGTCTTCGAGGCTTTCCCCTTCGCGCTCGCGCCAGGGGCCGCCTTGCGGACCTTCTTGGACGCGCCCGCGCGGCCCGGCGCCGCCCCCGTGGAGAGCTGGCCCCGCTGCGCGGCCAGCGCACGGATCCGGTCGAAGCCCGGGTGCGGTGACGCGGCAGGGGCGTGGTCCTCGGAGTCGAACGAAGGCGGAGTGAAGGCCTCGCGAGGCGCCTTCGCGCCCGAAGCAGCCTCGCCGCCCGAGCGCTCCGTGGCCCAGGGCTCACGAGAGCGCCTCGCGTCGCGCGCGGCCTCGTCGAAGCGGTCCGCGACCGAAACACCCTCGTCCGTCGCCGCGGCCCCGGATGAGGCGCCGGCCTCGTCGCCTTCACCGGCCGCGGGGAGCGAGGGACGGATGACCTTGCGCTTGCCCTTGGCCGGGGTGGCCGGCTCCGCCTTCGCAGCGGGGGCCTCCTCCGTGCGGGCACGCAGGAAGCGGGAGGGGGTGCGCGCGGGCGCGGCCTCCTCGCGGCGCCCTTCCCGGCTGAACCGTCCTCGCGGACGCGGCGCGGCCGGCGCTTCGCCCAGGACCTCGTCGCCGTACCCGGAGACCGTCGCGGCCTCCACCGTGGCGGCGTCCTCGGGCGTGGGCGGCTCCCACGCCTTCTTCACGCCGAACGGCGCCTCCTCCGCCTCGCCGAGCGACCGCCACTGCTCCGCGGCCTCGTCCCCCGCGGGCTTGCGCCACGGCGTGCGGCCCGTCTTCGCGGCCTCGCGCTCGCCGCGTCCGGGCCTGCCACCCTTGTGACGGCCCGGCGCTTCGTTCACGAATTCGCGACGGCGCGGCGGCGGACGTGCGCCGCCGGTCCGCTGGAGCGGGGCCTCGTCCTCGAACTGGAGCGCCTCGAAGTCGATCTTCCGCGCCGTCGTGTTCGCGGACAGCAGCCGCACGCGCAGCTTCTGCCCCACGCGCACGCGCCGGCCGTTCGGATACACGAGCGAGTGCGTGCGCTTGTCCAGCTTGGAGCCCGGCCCCAGCGACTCGCCCTTCACCAGGCCCTCGACGTGGACCTCGTCCAGCTCCACGAAGAAGCCGAACTCGGCGATGCCCGCCACCGTCGCGTCGAACTCCTCGCCCACGCGGTCCTTCATCATCAGGGCCGCGTAGAACGCCACCACCTCGCGCTCCACCGTCATGGCCGCGCGCTCGCGCTCCGAGCACTGCTGCGCCATGCCCTCCAGCCGCTCCTCCTCGCGGTCCATCTGCGCTTCCGAGGGCTTCTTGCCCTTGCGCGCCCACACCGCCTTCAGGACGCGGTGCACCAGCAGGTCGGGGTAGCGCCGGATGGGCGACGTGAAGTGCAGGTAGTTCTCCGCCGCCAGGCCGTAGTGGCCCACGCGCGTCGCCGTGTACACGGCCTGCATCATGGAGCGCAGGAGCAGTTGGTTCAGCGCGCGCTGCTCCGGGTGGCCCTCCAACTGAGTGATGAACGCGTCCAGCTCCTTGGACGAGACGCCGTTCTCCACGTCGAGCTGGAAGCCGTACGCCTCCGCCAGCACCGCGAACGCGGCCAGCTTCTGCGGATCCGGCTCGCCGTGGAACCGGTACACCGTGGGCAGGCCCTCGTCCTGGAAGTACGTGGCCACCGCCTCGTTGGCGGCCAGCATGCACTCCTCGATGAGCCGGTGACTGTCCTTGCGCTCGCGCTTCTCCATGCGCAGCGGCAGGCCGTCCTCGCCCAGCACCACCTTGTGCTCCGGCACGTCGAAGTCGATGGCGCCTCGCGCCTTGCGCATGCCCATCAGCGCGCGCGCCAGCGCCATCAACTGCTCGAACTGGGGCTTGAGGAAGTCGCGGTGCGGCACGTCCTTGCCGTCCAGGACGTCCTGCACCTCGTTGTACGTGCAGCGCGCCACGCTGCGCATCACCGCCGGGTACAGCTCGTGCGAGCGGCGCTGGCCATGGCGGTCGAACGTCATGTCCGCCACCATGCACAGCCGGTCTTCCTCCGGGCGCAGCGAGCAGATGCCGTTGGACAGCCGCTCCGGCAGCATGGGCAGCACGCGGTCCGGCAGGTACACGGACGTGGCGCGGTTGAGCGCCTCCGCGTCCAGCGCGCTGCGCTCCTTCACGTAGTGCGATACGTCCGCGATGGCCACCACCAGCCGCCAGCCCCCGGCCTGGGGCTCCGCGTACACGGCGTCGTCGAAGTCGCGCGCGTCCTCGCCGTCGATGGTGATGAGCGGCAGCTCGCGCAGGTCGCGGCGGTTGCCCTCCGTGGCCTCCGCCTCCGTGACCTTCACCGCGAACGCGTCCGCCTCGTCCATCACCTCCGGCGGGAACTCGTCGTTGAAGCCGTGGGCGAAGGCGGACCCCAGCACCTCCGCGCTCGGGTCGCCCGGCCGGCCCAGCGAACCGGCCACCTCGCCGAACAGCCCCTGCCCGGGCTCCAGCAGGTCCGCGCCCACGCCCAGCCGGACCTTCACCAGGTCGCCGTCGCGCGCCATCTGCGTCGGCGGCACGCGGATGGGCCCCGGCAGGCTCGTGTCCGTGGTCATCACCAGCGAGTGCCGGCCCTGCGCCACGTACGTGCCCACCGCCAGCTCACGCCGCCGGTTGAGCACGCGCACCAGCCGGCCCTCGAAGCGGCCCGGCCGCCCCGCCACCTCCACGAGGACGCGGTCGTTGTCGAGCGCCCGCTGCGCCTCGCCGGGCGGCAGGAAGATGTTCTCCCCCTCGCCCGACACCGGGTGCACGAAGCCGAAGCCGTCGCGGTGCATGTGGAGGATGCCCTCCACCGCGGGCTGGCCGGAGTCCTCGAAGCGGTCGTCCCGGGAGCCGCGCCGCGGCGAGCGCCGGAAGTCGCCGCCGCCGGAGGCCGGACGTTCGTCGCGGAAGCCGCCCCGGCGCTCCTCCCGCCCGCTGCCGGGAGCGGGGCCCCGCTTCTTGAAGGGCGGCGCGGAGGCGTCCGGGCGGGGCTCGAAGCCGGCCTCGGGCGCGCGGGGCCGGCGGGGGCCCTCCAGCCGGAAGCGCTTGCCGTCCTTGACGATGGTGCCCGCGCGCACCAGCTCACGCAGGGCGCGCTTGAGCTCGGTCTGCTGGCCGGGGTTCAGCCCCGCGACGCGAAGGAGCTCCTTCACGCCCAGGGGGTGGTCGGCTTCTGCGAGCAACTGTCGGATGTGTTCTTGGGAGAGGCTCACGGTGGGGATGCGGCAAGGCCGCTGAGGGAACGGGTAAGCCCGAAGGGTGCGGGCGGGAACCCCCCGGCCCCCATTCGCCCTCCCCGGCAGACCTTGCGGTCCAGGGAGGGCCCGTGCGCCCAAGCCGTCAGGGCTTGACCGTGACGTTGATCTTGAAGGAGCGCTCCACCACGCCCGGCGTGAACGCCTTGGCGAGGAAGAACTCCACTTCGAAGTTGCCGGGGTTGCGCGGCGTGAAGAAGAACTCGCGGGTGGCGGGGCCGCCGGCGGCGCCCGGCTCGAAGTTGGCCTCGCGCAGACCCACGCGCTTGGCCAGCGTCGGCTCGATGGCCCAGGTGGCGCCGGGCTGCTCCTGCAGGCGCACCGTGAGGCCGTGGTTGAGCTTCACGTCCACGGACGTGGGCACCTCGCCCTCGATGTGCACCAGCTCCATCTCGTCGCGCGACACCGAGCGCGCCTCGGACGGACGCGGCTCCACCGTCTCCGCGGTGATGCGGCCGCCCCAGCCGGACGTCTTGTCCACCACGCCCGTCACCTGGAGCGTCTGCCCCACGTGCTTGCGCAGGCTCTTCACCGCCGCCTTGCCCTCGATGGCGAAGGACACCTGCTGGCGCGTGCCGCCGTTGGACACCACGAGCACGAAGTCCTCGCCCATCATCTCCAGGTTGCCCCGGATGCTGGCGAAGCCCTTGATGCCGGCGCCCATGCCCGCGGCCACGGCCATGGAGACCTCGCCGGGCGACAGGTAGCGCAGCTTCGGCTCCGAGTCCGACGGAGGCGGCGCGACCTCTTCCACCTCGGGCTTCTTGGCGGAGTACTTGCGCACCTCCACCACGCCGCTGTGGTTGGTCGTCTTCTTGATGAGGCCGCTCACGGAGACCTTGTGGTCCACGTAGGCCGGCAGCACTTCCTGATCCGGTCCCTGCAACAGGAACGTGAGCTCGCGCTTGTCGCGGCCCACGACGACCAGGTGGGGCATCTCGCCGCTGAGGATGAGCCGGCCCTTGAGGCTGCCCTCGCCCATCACACCGCGGCCCTCGCCGGCGGTGAGGAGCTGCTCCATCTCACGCTTCGTGAGCGGCTCGCCCACGGGCGGCAGCTTCGTCGCGCGCGGACGCGGCTTCTCCACGGGAGGACCGGCGGGGACGGCAGACGGGGCCTTGCCCCCCGCCTTCCCAGCCGCCTTCTTCGCGGCGGGCGCGGTCTTCGCGGCGGGTGCGGCCTTCGCGGCGGGCGCGGCCTTGCCGGCCTTCGCGGGAGGCGTCGCTGGAGCAGGAGGCGCGGCCTTGGCCGCCGCCTTCTTGGCGGCCGCGGGGGCCTTCTCCACCTTCTCCGCCACCGCCTTCTTCGCCGCCGCGACCTTCCCCTTCGCCCCCTCAGCCACCGCCTTGACGACCTTCGTCGCGGCCGTCGCCACCTTCTTCGAGGCGTTCCTGATCAGATCCAGGCGGGCCGCGTTGTCCTTCTTCGCGGTAGGCTTCGCACCGGCTTTTGCAGCGGGAGTCGGCTTCTTCGCCCCGGACTTGGGCTTGGCCATCGACGCTGTCTCCTTGAGAATTTCCCGTGTGCTATCAACGGGTTGGCGGGACGCCCCTGCTGTTGGACGCGAGCCTCGCGATCACGGTTGCTTGTAACGATGATCAGATGGGCTGTCAAACTAACACTTGATTTTCCCACGGACTTTGGGTGGGAAACATGCATGAGTGACGCCCCCGCATTGCTGCCGGTGGAGGACGCCCGCGCGCGGATCCTCGGGCTGTGCACGCCGCTGGCCACCGAGTGGGTGCCCGGGGACGACGCCCTGGGCCGCGCGCTGGCCGAGGACGTCCCCGCCCGCCGCACCCTGCCCCCCTGGGACAACTCCGCCATGGACGGCTACGCGGTCCAGGCCCGGGACCTGGAGGGCCCCCTGCCCGTGCGCCTCGCGGTGGGCGAGACGGTGTTCGCCGGAAGACGCCCCACCCGGGAGGTCGTCCCCGGCACCTGCGCGCGGATCATGACCGGGGCGCCCCTTCCCCCGGGCGCGGACGCGGTGGTGATGCGCGAGCGCACCCGCCCCGTCCCTGGCGCGCCGGACGCCGTGGAGGTCCTGGAGGCCGTGAAGCCGGGGAGCTTCGTCCGCCCCCGGGGCGAGGACGCGAAGGAGGGCGACGTCCTGCTGCGGCGCGGCACGCCCCTGGGCATCCCGGAGCTGGGGCTCCTGTGGGCGCAGGGCCAGGGCACGGTGCCGGTGCCCCGTCGGCCGCGCGTGGCGGTGCTGTCCACCGGGGACGAGCTGTGCCGGGTGGACGAGCCCCCCGGCGACGGCATCGTGGACATCAACGCCCCCGCCCTGGCCCTGGCGGTGCGGCGCGCGGGCGGCGTGCCCACGCTCCTGGGCATCGCCCGGGACACGCGCCAGGCCGTCCAGGAGGCCCTGGCGCGCACGGAGGGCTTCGACGTGGTGCTCACCAGCGCCGGGGTCTCCGTGGGCGACCACGACTTCGTGAAGGACGCCCTGGAGGCCCTGGGCGTGGAGCAGCGCTTCTGGCGCGTGGCCATCAAGCCCGGCAAGCCGCTGGTGGTGGGCCAGCGGGGCGCCACCCTGTTCATGGGCCTGCCCGGCAACCCCACGTCGTCCCTGGTGACCTTCGAGCTCTTCGTGCGCCCCGCCCTGCGCCGGCTGCTGGGGCACGCGGACGTGGAGCCGCCCCGCGTCGGCGGCCGCCTGGAGGGCCCGCTCTCCAAGGCCCCGGGGCTTGCCCACTTCGTGCGCGTCACGGCCACCTGGCGGGCGGGCGAGCTGTGGGCGAAACCCCTGGGGACTCAGACGTCGGGGGCCCTGCGTTCAGCAGCGGCGGCCACCCATCTGCTCCACTTCCCCCGGGAAATCAGCAGCTTGACTGATGGCTCCCATGTGGAGCTGCTCCCCCTCTCGTGGGTCGCCTGAGCAACGAAGTCCACGCCCGCCGCATCCAAAGAGGCGGGTTTCACCACACCCATCGGGGTGTCACCTTGACTTGCATCCAGGGGGGCGAGAAGTAACGGCCCCTCTCTGGGAGACGACCTACCATGTCCGACACGCGCTCACCCCAGGTCCTGCCGACCCGAAAGCCGACCCAGCACCTGGAGCGGTACTCGGAGGCGGACGTGCCCACGGCCCGCGGGGTGCTGAAGACCATCGTCTTCCGCGACAAACGCAACGGGAAGGAGCACGTGGCGCTGGTGGTGGGCGAGCCCAAGGGGATGGAGGGGGTGCCGGTGCGCATCCACTCCGAGTGCCTCACGAGCGAGGTCTTCGGCAGCCTCAAGTGCGACTGCCGCGAGCAGTTGGACCGGGCGCTGGACTTCGTGTCCCAGAACGGGCTGGGCGTGGTGCTCTACCTGCGCCAGGAGGGCCGGGGCATCGGCCTGGGCAACAAGATCAAGGCCTATGCCCTGCAGTCCAAGGGCCTGGACACCTACGAGGCCAACCGCCAGCTCGGCTTCGCGGATGACTTGCGCTCGTACGACATCGCCGCGGAAATGCTGCGGTCGTTGGATGTGCGGTCGGTGGACCTGATCACCAACAACCCGCTGAAGATCGCCGGGCTGGTGGAGGAAGGCGTGGCGGTCCGGCGCCGAATCCCTTCCCGGACCGAGCACAATCCGCATAACGTCGACTACTTGAGGACGAAGCGCGAGCGTACGGGGCACCTGATTGAGCTCTTCGCGGAGGACGACGACACGGAAGCCAAGGCCGGCTGAGCGCCCGGCCCGGCGGAGCACCGCGCGCTTCGAGGTGCGCTTCTGGGGGGTGCGCGGCTCCATCCCCGCGCCGGGCCCGGCGACCAAGCGCTACGGCGGCAACACGCCGTGCGTGGAGGTCCGCTGCGGCGACGAGCTGCTCATCTTCGACCTGGGCTCCGGAGCACGCGGCCTGGGGGATGCGCTGGTGGCGACGCGCAAGCCCATCAAGGCGTCCATCTTCATCTCGCACTACCACTACGACCACCTGCAGGGCCTGCCGTTCTTCTCGCCGATGTTCTCTCCGGCGAACGACGTGACGCTGTACGGGTCGCCTCGGGACGGCAGGTCGCTGAAGCAGATATTGGCCGGGCAGATGGTGCACCCCTACTTCCCGGTGACGGCGGAGGAGGTGTTCCGCACGCGCCTGGCGTACCGGGACGTGGTGGTGGGCGAGGACATCCACGTGGGCAAGGCGACGGTGCGCACGCTGGAGCTGAACCACCCGGGCGGCAACGTGGGCTACCGGGTGGACTTCGGCGGGCGCTCGCTGGTGTACGCGACGGACGTGGAGCACGGCACCGCGCTGGACGGGAAGCTGTTCGACTTCGCGCGGGGCGCGGACGCGCTCATCTACGACTCCATGTACACGGAGGACGAGTACCGGGTCCGCACGGGCTGGGGCCACTCCACCTGGGAGGCGGCGGTGCGCGCGGCGGACGCCAGCGAGGTGAAGCAACTGGTGCTCTTCCACCACGACCCGGGCCGCGACGACGCGAGCATGGACAAGCTGCTGCGCGAGGTGCGCAAGCAGCGCAAGGACGCCATCGCCGCCAAGGAGGCGATGGTCATCCAGTTGTAGCGGGCGTCAGGCCCCGGGCGTCCTGAGCGCCCGGGTCACCGTCTCGCGCAGGCCCCGGAAGGGCAGCCGCGCGAGCGCGGTGGGCACGTCCACCCACTCGAAGGCGTCGTGCTCCGGGCCCAGGCGCACCGAGGTGTCCGGCGCGGCGTGCACCGCGAAGCCGTGCTCCTCCACCAGCCTCGGCGGCAGCGCTTCGCCCAGCGCGAACGCGTGGCGGTAGGCCAGGTCCACCACGGGGAGCTGGAGGCCCGTCTCCTCCGCCACCTCGCGGCGGGCGGCCTCCCCGGGGGACTCGCCCGGCTCCAGGCGCCCCGTCACCGTCTGCCAGAAGCCACCGCGCTCCGGCGTCCGGCGCAGCAGCAGCACGCGCGCCTCCGGTCCCCGGCCGTGCGTGACGGCGACGCTCACCGTGCGCAGGTCCACCGTGCCGTCCACGCGCCGGGCGTCGAACACGTGGGTGAACTCGCGCGCGAGCACCTCCTCCACGTCCGGGACGGACACGGGGTGGCCCAGCTCGCGCTGCATGGACGTGACGCCCGCCTCGCGGATGCCGCACGGGACGATGAGCTGGAAGTGCTCCAGGTTCGTGTTCACGTTGAGCGCGAAGCCGTGCGTGGTGAGCCAGCGCGACAGGTGCACGCCAATGGCGCCAATCTTCCGCGCGTCCGGCGAGCCCTCCTGCCCCAGCCACACGCCCGGCCACTTGGGGATGGCGCCCGCGGTGAGGCCGAAGGCCGCGAGCGTCTGGATGAGCCCGCGCTCCACGTCGCGCACGTAGCGGCGCACGTCGCGGCGCTCCGGCGGCAGCAGGAGGATGGGGTAGCCCACCACCTGTCCGGGGCCGTGGTAGGTGACGTCGCCGCCGCGGTTGGTGTCGAACACCTCCACGCCCTCCTCCGTAAGGCGCGCGTCCGTGGCGGTGATGTTCTCGCGCTTCGCGGCGCGGCCCAGCGTGAGGACGGGCGGGTGCTCCAGCAGCAGCAGCGCGTCCCCGATGCGCTCCTGGAGGCGGGCCTCGCCGAACAGGTGCATCAGCTTCAGTCCGTCCTCGTACTCCACCCGGCCCAGGCGGAAGACGGTGAGCGTGTTCATGGTGTTCCCTTTCGCCCCCCTCGTGGGTTGTGGGATGGCGCGGCGGGCGTCTGGGCCGCCTCCAGGCTCCAACTGCCCGCGTAGACGCGCGACAGCAGCGCCTGGAGCTCATGCCCCGCGCGTGGGGAGCGGACCGCTTCGGCGGCGAACGCCCCCAGGACTTCTTCGGACAACGTCACCGCCGGCTGGCGCAGGGCCAGGGTGCGGCGGGCCACCTCGACCAGCTCCGGCACCGTGGGGCGGCGCACCGGGAGCAGCACCTGCACGCGCTCCAGGAGCGACACCGGCACGGCGCCCTGCACGGCTTCGATCATGCCCGCCGTGGTGGGCACGGGCAGGCTGCCACCCTCCCCTCGCACCCACAGGCCCAGCGACGACACGGCGCCGCGAGCGCTCATCACCACCGCGCGCGCCGGGCGGTTCCCGAGGAACGCGGTCAGCACGGCCTGGGCGCGGGGCTCCAGGCGATCCACGTCCTCCACGAGGAGCGGCTCGGTGCCCGGCGTGGACTCCAGCGCGTCCACGGACGCGAGCACGCCCAGGCCGCGCCGCTGGAGGGTCTGGAAGAAGAGGCTCTTGCCGCAGCCCTCCGGGCCCACGAGCAGCAGGCAGCGCGCGCCCGCCTGGAGCGTGCGCTCCAGCAGGGTCTTCACCTCGTCGTGGCCCACCATCTCCACGGCCCCGGCGCGCGGCTCCTCCGCCACGGGCTTGCGCACCGGGGATGGCGCGACGACGTCGCCCAGCAGCCCCTGGGACTCGCCCAGGCAGCCCTTGCAGATGAACGCGCCGGCCGGGCCCGCCACCAGGTCGCCCACCTCGCCTCGCGGCCGGCAGCAGAACGAGCACCACGCGTCCAGGGCCGGATCCGCGCGGGTGGGTCCGCGCTCGATGATGCGCTTCTCACGCCGCCGGCCCCGCGCGGGTTCGGCGTGCACGGGCGAGGGGTCCTCGTCCGGCGGCCGGAGGAGTCCTCCAGGGACGACGGGGTCCTCCGCGCCCGAGGCGCGCAGCAGCCCGGTCGCGGGGTCGAGTTCGTCCTCTTCCGGAGGCATGAGCAGCCCGCCCGGGACGACGACGTCGCCACCCGGGGAGCCCCGCGAGTCGTCGTCCTCGTCCGAGGCGAACGCGGGCGAAGGCCGCTCACCGCCAGGGGCGGGCGCCTCCTTCTCCGCATGCGGACCATCGGCACCGGCGACTCCCGCGGAGACGGTGGCCGTGCCCGGGGCCTGGGTCGCGGAGGTGGGCCCGTCAGGCGGGGTGCCCGTCTCAGCCGGGGACGGCGCACCCACGGCGGCGATCCTCCCGGCGAGCCGGGGCAGGCCGGGCTCGGTGGGCAGCGCCGCGCCGCCGGTCACGGTGGGGTCCTCGAGCGTGTGCACCCTCGCGTCCACCTTGTCGTTGAACGCGTCGGAGACAGCGTCGCTCCAGCCCACCGCGCGGTAGGCCGCCGCGTCCTTGTTGCCCGTCATCGCCGCGGTGAAGGCCGGGCTGACGTCCGGGGCGCGGGCCTTCAACTGGCGCGCCTGCCGCAACAACTGCGAGGCGCGCGAGGTGTGCCCGGACTTCTGGTACAGCGCGGCGGCCTGCTCCAGGCACTCCGCCGCTCGCGCGCGGTCTCCCTGGAGCTCGGCGGTCTGCGCGGCGCGGATCAACTCACGGGGATTCTCGGCCATCGCGGATGCCCGCCTTCGACGTTGCTGTTCCGGAAGTTCCCCCGCCTCCCGGCCGCCCCCCGGAGCAGGAGCGGTCGGGAGTACCCCACGACACGTGTCCTCACGCCATCGCGAGGAACAGCAGGTCCGGCGCTTCCAGGTACTTGATGATCTCGTACACGAAGCTCGCCGCGACATCGCCGTCGATGACGCGGTGGTCGCAGGACAGCGACAGGTTCATCATGTCCCGGACCACGACCTGGTCGTTCTTCACCGCCGGGCGCTTCTTTAGCTTGTGAACGCCCAGGATGCCCACCTCCGGGTGGTTCAGGATGGGCGTGGCGAACAGGCCGCCGCTCTGCCCCAGCGAAGTGATGGTGAAGGTGCCGCCCGTCAGCTCCTCCATCTTCAGCTTGCGGTCGCGCGCCGCGACGCTCAGGCGGGAGATCTCCTTCGCCAGCTCGCCCAGCGTGAGCTGGTCCGCGTTGCGCACCACCGCCACCGTGAGGCCGTCCGGCGTGGCCACCGCGATGCCGATGTTGTACTCGCCGCGCACCACCAGCTCCTGCGTCGCCTCGTCGAAGTTCGCGTTGAGGTGCGGGAACTTCTTCATCGCGGCGATGGTCGCCTTCACGATGAACGGCAGGTACGTCAGCTTCGTGCCGTCACCGGCCGCCGCCAACTGGCTGTTGAGCCGCGTGCGCAGCGCGACCAGGTCCGTGGCGTCCACCTCCTCCACGAACGCGAAGTGCGGCATCGTGAACTTCGAGCGCACCATCTTCTCGGCGATCTTCTTGCGCAGCCCGCGCAGCGCGATGCGCTCGTCGCCCTTGCCGGACGCCACCGGCGGCGCCGCCGGACGCGCGGCCTGGGGCGCGACCTCGTTCTTCTTGGGCGCGCCGTTGCCACCCTCCAGCGCCGCCACCACGTCCGCCTTCGTCACGCGGCCCTGCGGACCGGAGCCGGAGATCTCCGCCAGGTCCAGGCCGTGCTCGCGCGCCATGCGGCGCGTGACGGGCGTGGCCAGCACCTTCGTGCCGGAGGCCGGAGCCGCGGGGGCCGCCGCCTGCGCGGGGCTCGGAGCCGGAGCCGGGGCGCCGTGGGACGCCGGGGCGCCCTGGGACGCGGGAGCACCGCCCTCCATCTCCAGCGTCACCAGCAACTGGTGCACCTTCGCCATGTCGCCTTCACGCCCGTGCGTCTTCACGACGCGGCCGGCGTGGGGGCTGGGCACGGTGACCGTGGCCTTGTCCGTCATCACCTCGCAGAGCACCTGGTCTTCCTTCACCAGGTCGCCCTCCTTGACGTGCCACTTGACGAGCTCGCCCTCCGCCACGCCTTCGCCGAGATCCGGGAGCTTGAATTCGAAAGTCGCCATGAGGGGGTGTGTCTCTCTCTGGTTGGGGAAGGGGGCGTCCGGTCAGCCGAGTCGCTCGACGCGCTCGCGCTCCATCAGGCCCTTCATGAAGAACTCGGCGGCGCGGTAGCTGGAGCGCACCAGCGGCCCCGAAGCCACGTAGAGGAATCCGAAGGACTCCGCCAGCGCCTTGTAGGCTTCGAACTGCGCGGGCGTCACGAAGCGCTCCACGCGCAGGTGGTACTGCGACGGCTGCAGGTACTGGCCCAGCGTGAGCACGTCCACGCCCACGTCGCGCAGGTCCTTGAACGTGCGCTCCAGCTCCTCGTCCGTCTCGCCCAGGCCCACCATCACGGACGTCTTGGTGTAGACCTTCTCCGGGCGATTCTTCAGGTACTCCAGCACGCGCAGGGACTGGCGGTACGTCGCGCGGCGGTCGCGCACCGTGGGCGTCAGCCGCTCCACCGTCTCCACGTTGTGCGCCACCACGTGCGGCTTCGCCTGCGCCACCGTGGCCAGGTCCTCTTCCTTCCCCTTGAAGTCGGGGATGAGCACCTCCACGAGCGTGCGCGGGCTCTCCTTGCGCAGCTCCCGGATGGCGGACGCGAAGTGGCCGGCGCCACCGTCCGGACGGTCGTCGCGGTTCACCGACGTGACGACGATGTACTCCAGGTTCATCTCCTTCACCGCCTGCGCCAGATGGATGGGCTCCATCGGGTCCAGCGGCGGGGGCGCCCCCACCTTCACGTGGCAGAAGCGGCACGCGCGCGTGCACACCTCGCCCATCAGCATCACCGTGGCGGTGCCGCCGCCCCAGCACTCGGCGATGTTCGGGCAGCGGGCCTCCTCGCACACCGTGGACAGCCCCACGCGCTTCACGATGGCCTTCACCCGCTCATAGCCTTCGCCATGCGGCAGGCGCACCTTCAACCACTCGGGCTTCCGGGTGCTGTCTGAGACCTGTGGGAGGGGAAACCGGTCGGGAGTCGCCATGGGTCGCGGGCCTTCTAGAGGGTGGGTGAAAGCAGGGTCAAGCGTGAAGCCCTAACGCCTCGCGTTAGCGCGGGCCAACCCCGAGGACAACTTCCGGGAGGTGTAACGCGGTGGACAGGGCGCGGCCACGCGCGGGGGGCATGCCCATCCTCCAGCCCATGGCGGCCATCCACCTGGGGACCAGCGGCTACGTCTACAAGCATTGGAAGGGGCTCTTCTATCCGGACGGGCTGCCGGTCCGCCGCTGGCTCCCCTACTACGCGCGCGTGTTCTCCGCCGTGGAGCTCAACGCCACGTTCTACCGCCTGCCCACGGAGGCGGCCGTGGACGGCTGGCGGGAGCAGGTGCCGCCCGGGTTCCGCTTCGCGTGCAAGGGCAGCCGCTTCCTCACGCACCTCAAGCGCCTCCAAGAAGTGGGCGAGGGCGTGGAGCACTTCCACTCGCGCGTCTTCCGGCTGGGCCGCCGGCTGGGGCCCATCCTGTGGCAGTTGCCGCCGGACATGACGAAGCCGGACCCCGAGCGGCTGGAGCGCTTCCTTGCCCACCTGCCGGGCGGCGTCCAGCACGTCTTCGAGTTCCGGCACGCGGCCTGGTACCACCCGGAGGTGCTCGCGCTGCTGGACGCGTACGGCGCGGCGGTGTGCGAGCACGACCTGGTGGACGTGCCGGTCCCCCGCCCCACCGGCGGCTTCCGCTACCTGCGCTTCCACGGCGCGACGGGGCGCTACGAGGGCCGCTACGGGCGCCGCGCGCTCCAGCGGGTGGCGGCGGGGCTCGAGGCGTGGCGCGGCGCGGGCCGGACGGCGTGGGTGTTCTTCAACAACGACCTGGAGGGCCACGCGCTGCTGGACGCGTTCGACCTGGCGGACCTGCTGGGCGAACCGCTGCACCGGCCGGAGCCGTCCGCCGTGAATCGAGACAGCGGCGCCCGGCCCTCCCCATGAGGACCGGACGCCGCCGGGACCGCGTGCCCGGGGGGATTACTGACCGAGCACCTGCACCTCGATGCGGCGGTTCTGCACGCGGCCCTCGGGGGTGTCGTTGGGGGCGATCGGGTTCGCGTCTCCCTCGCCGCTGACCTCGATGCGGTCCTGCGGGATGCCCCGGCGCACGAGCACCCGGCGCACGCTCTCCGCGCGGCTCTCCGACAACTGGCGGTTGGCGTCCGCGTTGCCGGTGGAGTCGGTGAAGCCGTTGATGCGCACGCGCGCGTCGGACTTCTCCTCCAGCACCTTGCCCAGCTCGCCCACCATGCGCTGGCTCTTCGAGGTGAGCTGCGACGAGCCCGTCTTGAACTCCACGCCCTCCAGCACGAAGCCCTGCTCCGCGCTCGGGCTGTTGAAGGCCTCGCGCAGGCTGTTGGGGTCGCTCACGCGCAGCTTCTCCTGACCCGAGCCGCCGGTGCCCGCGTTCTCCGGCTTCTCCACGTTGCCGGCGCCGCCCGTGCCCGCGTCGGCCGCCAGGTTGGCGCCCTCGTTCGGCTGCGTGCCGCCGCCGCCCGTGCCCTCACCCTTCACCGTGCCGGCGCCACCCGTCGCGGGCGGTGTGGGCTGCGTGGCCTGCGGCTGGGTCGCGGGTGGGGGTGTCGTGGGCCGCGCGGGCTGGGGGCTCTGCGCGACGCGCTCCTGCGCGGGAGGCGGCGTGGTGCGGCTCACCTGCGGCGCCCGGGCGGGCTCCTGCTTGCGCCCGCGCAGGGCGCCCCACGCGAGCACGACCAGGGCGAGCAGGGCCAGCGGAACGGCCCATCCGGCGATGCTCTTCTTCTCCGGGGGACGGTTGTAGGTCGTCCGGGCCGTCTTCTCGCGCACGGTGTGGGCCTCGCGCACGGGCGCCGTCTCGCGGACCTGCGACACGGTCTCGCGGTGGGGTTCGATGACCTCCGCGACCGCGTGGCGCGGACCGCCGAAGCCGAGGATGCCGCCCAGGCCCGCCGGCAGCGCGGCGGCGATGTTGTTGCGCTGGCCGTTGAGCAGTTGCATCAGCCCGGAGGACCCCATGTGCTGGTCGCGCACCTGCTTGCCCAGGACGCCCATCAGCATGGGGGCGGCCAGGGACAACAGCCGCGTCGCCGAGCCGGCGTTGCGCATCCCGCCGAAGCGCGTGAGCCCTTCACTGACGGCGCCCAGCTTGTCGCCGAAGATGCCGCTCAGCATCCCCTTCCCGCGCTCCTCCTCGTCGAGGAGTCCCTCCGCGACGCCGCCCGCGCGTGGGGTCGCGTCCGGTCCGGTGTAGCCGCCCTCGTTGAGCTTCGTCAGCAGTCGGTGGGCACCGGCCTCGTTTCCGCCCTGGTCCACGACGCCCGCGGCCACCGCGGCGATGGCGCCCGGCAGCGTCTTGGTGGTGGCCTGCGGATCCTCGCCCAGCGCACCGCTGATCTTCTGGAGCAATCCCTTCTGCATGAACTGCGAGCCGACTGCCTCGATCAGATTGAACGCCATGTGATGCCTCCCGGTTGGGTTCCGCACCGGGATGGCCGGTGCGCGAAGCCACCTCCCCACCGGACCGCGCGGGGCTGAGGGCTCTGGTGCAATCGATACGGAGCAAGGTGGATGCTGGTAAGCCCTCGCGGAGAGGCCGGGGGAGAGCCCCCGGAGGGCCGTCACCTTCGCGGACGACTGCGAGCGGGAGGCCAGCGCGGCCCTCGCGTTCACTTGTCCCGGGGCTTCTCCAGGAGGGCGCGAGGGAAGTAGTGCGCGAGCAACTGCTCCGCGGTCCAGCCCTGCCGTGCGAGCAGGGCCGCGCCGGCCTGACAGAGGCCGACTCCGTGGCCGTGGCCCTGTCCTTCGAGGAGTGCCTGGTCACCGCCAAGCGTCATCGAGAACCGCGCGCTGCGGATCCGATCCCACCCGGCACGCGCTCCGAGCGCGCGGAAGAACGCGTCACCGCGGCCCTCGCGTCCCGAGGCGCGGTCCACGACGCGCACCACCGCGCCGCTGGAGTCGCGTTCCAGCAGCAGGTCCTCCGCCTGCGCGGGGCCGCCGACCGCGACCGACGCGGCGGCCGACACGAGCGCGCGAGGCACGACCGCGCGCCACGGCGAAGCGGGACAGCGGTCAGGCACGGCGGCGGCGCCGGTGAGGTCCGGGGCGCCAAACACGGCCACGGGCTCGGCCGTGTGTCCGCCGCAGCTTGCGTGGAACGGAGCGAGGGCCACGGCGCCGCCGGGAAGGCGCAGCACGACACCTTCCGTGGAGCGGGCGGCATCGCGGGCGCGGCGCAGGTGGCGGGCGAAGCCCTCACCGCGAAGGACCTGGCAGTGCGTGAGATCGCAGGCCCGGGCCTCATCGTGCCGCTTGCCGGAGGCCAGCACGTAGCTGCGCGCGGTGATGGCCTGGGCACGAAGCGCCTCGAAAGGGGTGTCGACCTCGGTCTCGCTCGCGGTGACGGCGGCGACATAGGCCTCCAGCGCGAAGGAGGCGACGACGATCAGCTCACCGTCGCGGGCCTCCAGCGAAAGTGAGGCCTCGTAGCGGCGGTCCAGGCCACGGCCCCGCACATGCCAGCGTCCGGCGTCGAGTTGCAGGGCGTGAGGCTGGGGGCGGCCATCGACAACAAGCGAGTTCCGCGACGCCACGACCTCCAATGAGCGCGGGCCATCCAGCCGCAACCGCGCGGGCCGGTGCCTGGAGAGGATGCGAACATCGACCTGAGCATCGTGCACGGGCTGACGCGCACGGGAGACCTGCGCGGAGGATTCGCTCGCATCGGCCGGAGCGCGGGCCGACCGCGCGGACGTGACGTGCGCATCAGCCGCCGTGATCAGCGTGCCTCGCACCGGCGCGCCGTCATCCAACGCTCCCGTGCTCTCCACACCAAGCGCCGTGCCCGCCATCAGCGCGGCGATGAGCACGGCTACGCCCGCCGCGTTCATCGGACCCGGAACCGCGTCACCGCCAGCGGCTCGGAGCCACCGGGCGCCCAGAGCTCCAACCGGCGCTCTCCTGCCACCGCAGGCAGCCGTGTCACGAAGGGCGGGCGCAGCTCGATGCGGCGGCCGTCGTCCGTGCGCAGCTCCAGCAGCTTCGCGCCCTGGGGGGCCATCACCCGCACGGGCACCGCCTGCGCGCTCTCGGGCAGCTCGGGCTCCACCAGGAACTCGTCCCCGTTCGCCGGCAGGATGAACCCGGGCTGCATCCCCGGTCCTCCCTCCGCGCTCACCGACGTGGAGGTCAACCCTTCCGCCTGGGCCCACGCGAGATACGCCGGGCCCACGTCCAGCGAGCCGTCGCCCCGGTGCATCGTGCACGTGTGGCGCGGCGCCGTGCCCGGCAGGTAGACCTCCTTCATCGCTCCGGGACAGTTCGGGCCCGCGCGATCGCCGGACAGCGGGCAGATCTCCGCGGACTCGAAGTGGCCGCGGTCCACCAGCGGCGCGGCCCGGAGGCCCTTCATCGCCAGCGCCATCACCCGCGCGAACACCGGACCCGCGCCCGTGATGCCGGACACCCCGCGCATCGGCGTGCCGTCGAAGTTGCCCACCCAGACCGCCACCGTGCGCTCACGCGTGAAGCCCGCCGCCCAGTTGTCCACGTGCGCCCGGCTCGTCCCCGTCTTCGCCGCCACCCGGAACGGCAGCCGCAACGCATTGTCCAGGCCGAAGGCCGGCGCCCGCGCGGCCTCGTCCGCCAGCACGTCCGTCAGCAGCTCCACCGGCCTCGCCGCCAGGAAGCGGTGCTCCTCCAGCTCCTGCGGAATCCTCAGCGGCCTGCCATCCGGCCCGAACGCCGCGCGCACCTCCCGCAACGGCCCCACCACCCCACCCCGCGCCAGCCCCCGGTACGCCCGCGCCAGCTCTCGCAGCGTCACGTCCCCGTTGCCCAGCACGATGCCCACGCCGTAGTGCGACGCGCTCTCCGTGAGGCTCTGGAAGCCCGCCTCGCGCAGCACGCGCAGCACCTGCTCCGGCCCCAGCGCGTCCGCCACCCGCACGGCCGGGATGTTGTAGCTGGACGCCAGCGCCGCCCGCAGCCGCACCGGACCGTGCACCCGCCGGTCGTAGTTCTTCGGCACGTACGCGCCCCCCGGCGTCGCCAGGTGCACCTCCACGTCCGCGAGCACGCTCGACGGCGTGAACCCCTTGCTCAGCGCCAGCCCGTACGCGAACGGCTTGAGCGCCGACCCCGGCTGCCGCAGCGAGCGCACGCCGTCGTTCTGCCCGCCCTTCTCCTCGTCCAGGAAGTCCGAGGACCCCACGTACGCGAGCACCTCGCCCGAGGCGTTGTCGATGACGATGGCCGCCGCCTCCCCCACGCGCCGGTGCGCCAGGCCCCGCAGCTCCTCCGTGATGGCCTTCTCCACCGCCGCCTGGAGCGCGGGGTCGATGGTCGTCTCGATGCGCGACGCCCGGTCCAGGCCCAGCTCCGGCAGCCGCTGGAGCAGCGCCGTCGTCAGGTGCGGCACCTCGAACACGCGCTCCGGAGGCACCAGGTCCAGCGGCGTCTCCTCCGCCACCTTCGCCTCCTCCTTCGTCAGGAAGCCCTCCTCCACCATGCGCGACAGCACGTCGCGCATCCCGGCCAGGGCCATCTCCGGCCGCCGGTACGGGTCCCTCCGCGCGGGCGACCGCGCCATCCCCGCGAGCAGCGCCGCCTGCCCCGCCGACAGCCGCTCCGCCGGCCGCCCGAAGTAGCGCCGCGCCGCCGCCTCCACGCCGAACGTGGAGTTCCCCAGCGGCACGCGGTCCAGGTACTCCAACAGCACCCGCTCCTTGGACAGGTGCGCCGTCAGCCGCAGCGCCCACAGCGCCTCGCCGGCCTTGCCCCACCACGAGCGCTCCCGGGGCACCAGCCTGCGCGCCAGTTGCTGCGGAATCGTGGACGCGCCGGACACGATGCGCCCGGCGGACACGTTGTCCCGCGCCGCCCGGGCCACCGCCACCACGTCCACGCCCGGATGCCACGGGAAGCGCTGGTCCTCCGCGGCGATGAACGCCTGCCGCACCTTCGGAGGGATGCGCCCCTCCGGAAGGCCCACACTGCGTCCGTCCTCGCGGGACAGCACCTCTCGCAGGGCGTGGCCCGTGCGGTCGGTGAGCACCAGCGAGGACAGCGCCTCGCGGGACAACAACGTCCCCGGCAGGGGCCACGCGATGAAGCCCGCGCAGCCCACCACCAGGAGCGCCGCCAGCACCGCCACGGCGCGCACCGTCCCGCGAAGCGTGAGGCGCCTCCTCACTTCGAAGCGACCTCGTCCGGCAGCAGCACCGGGAAGCGCCCACCCTCGGAGCGGCCGAACACCTCCGGCGCGTACATCTCCTCCGCGTGCGCGGGCTTGAGCAGGAAGTCACCCGGCGTCGTGGCCCGGGCGACGAAGCTCGCCACGTGGACGCCCGGGGGCAGCTCGTCGGCGAAGAACACGACGCGGTCATCCCGCATCTCCGTGTGGTTGAACGGCGACCAGAAGCGCGTCGCCCATGCGTTCTGGGGCTCGTCCGTCTCCGACAGGTCCTCCTCGCTCTCGTACTCGTAGCCCTCGCCGGGGCCCTCCTCCTGACCGGAGCCCGCGGGGCCCGGCAGGCTCGCCGTGCTGGCCAGCGACGTGTCCACCGGCTCCAGGCCCGCGGGCAGCGGCACGTCCACCGCCACGAAGTTGCGCCGCATGGGCGTGGCCACGCGCACGCGCACACGCACCAGCTCGCCCGCGCGCGCCGCCTTCGCCTGGCCGCCGCCCGTGTACGGCTCGAACCAGCGCTGGACGATGATGCCCCGGTCCAGCGGGTCCACCGGCAACTGCGCCGGCGCGTAGCGCAGGAGCGCCCCGTAGTAGAGGTTGCCCGTGCCGTTCACCCCGAAGGTGAGCGGCTGCGCCTTGTCCGCCGGGCCCAGCTTCTCCACCGGGACCTGCACCGTCTTCACGCCCATGTCGCGGCCCTTGAAGTCGGCGGAGGCGATCACCTGCCCGCCCAGCTTCACCACCGCCTCGAAGGACGGCGCGGCCGTCTCCTTGCGGCGCACCACCTCCGACAGGGCCATCAGCGTGAAGGCCGCCTCCTGCGTGTTGCGGAAGCGCCCGTCACCCTCGCGCGCGGACGCCAGGTAGCGGCCCATCTTCGACACGTAGGGGTGGTCCGGCTGCACGTCCGCCAGCGTCTGGAGCACCAGCGCCGTGGTGCGCGTGTCGGAGGACCAGAGCGGCGCGTACGTCTTCGGGTCCGTCTCCTGGAAGTGCACGCCCGCCGCGGTCTCCTGGGCCGTGTTGAGCAGCTCCTGGAGCATCTTCTGGCCCTGCGCGCGGTTGCCCTTCCCCACGAAGATGGCGTCCGTCAGCATCGCCCGCGCGAAGAGCGGCAGCTTCTCCCGCTGCTCGAACAGCTCGTTGTAGTACGACGGCCGCGGCGACCCCATGCGCGCCAGCGTGTAGAGCGCGAAGGCCCGCGTCTCCAGCCCCACCCCGCTGCAGCCGTAGGCGCACTGCATGCACACGCCCGCCGCCACCTTGTCCGCCAGGAACTTCCTCGCCTTGTCGAGCACGGCCGCGTCCACCGGGTAGCCCACCTCCTTCGCGCGCGCCAACGCCAGCGTCGCGTACGCGGACGCATACGGCGACGAGCAGTCGCTGGAGGCCCAGAAGCGGAAGCCGCCGTCGTGGTTCTGGAGCGCCTGGATCTTGCGCACCGTCGCCGTCACCACCGTGTCCGGATCCAGCGAGCCCTGCGTCTTCAGCGCGTCCTCGCTGAGGAAGCCGCGCACGAACGCCTGCTTCTGCTCCTCCGAGCCGCCGGTCCACGCCACGCCGAACTTGCCGGACAGCTCGCGCAGCGCGACGAACGGCACCAGCCGCGACGACATCTGCTCCAGGCAGCCGTAGGGGTAGTCCACCAACTGGTTCATCGACTCGTCGAACCCGCCCATCACCGTGGAGGACATGGTCAGCGTGAGGCCGCCCATGCCCGGACGCACGCCGCCCGGCGGCTTGAGCCCCTCCACGCGCTCACCCGTGGTGTCGCCATAGGTGGCCACCGCCTCCATGCCCACGGGCAGTTGCACGGGGATCTGCTGCTCCACCCCGTCCGTCTCCCCGCCGCCCGCGACGGCGAAGCGCAGCACCGCGGTGCCCGGCTGCTCGGCCACGAAGGTGAAGCGCACCTCGCGGGCCTTTCCGTCCAACTGCACCGTCTTCTCCGAGGGCCCCTCCACGCGCACGCCCGTGAGCCGCGCGGTGACCTTGGCCTCCTTGATGGCGGGGTTGGTGGTGTGGATGACCACGCCGGCCTCCGCCTTGTCACCCACGCGCACCAGCCGGGGCAGCGCCGGCAGCGCCAGCAGCGGCTTGGCCACCTGCACCTTGCTCTCGCCCACACCGAAGCGGTCCGCGTCCGTCACGGCCACCGCCATGATGCGGAAGGTGGTCAGGTTGTCCGGCAGCGTGAACTCCACCTTCGCCTGGCCCTGGTCGTCCGTCTCCACCGACTGGAACACCGCCGTCGTCTTGAAGTTGGACCGGATGCCGGAGCCCGTGGCGTCGGAGCCGCCGGAGCCGCCCGGGCGCGAGCCCTTCTCGCCATACAGCCTGCGCAGCACCAGGTGGATGAGCGGCTCGCCGATGCGCACCGACAGGCCGCGCTCCTGGAACATCGCGTCCAGCGGATCCGGCGTCTTGTAGCCCGTCAGCCGCAGCACGCCCTCGTCCACGGCCCAGAGCGTGACCTCCGACTTCGCGCCCTTGCCCGTCGCGTCCTTCACCGCGACGTTCACCGTCACCTTGTCGCGCGGGCGCTTCTCCTGCGCATCCGGCGTCAGCGTCACGGCCAGGCGCTTGGACTTCTTCTCCACCCGGAGCTGGGTGTAGCCCACGCGCACGGCGGGGCGGCCCGGGTCGTCACCGGACTCGATGCCCTTGGCCGCCTCCACGCGGCCGCGCACCAGCACCACGCCCACGAAGACGTTGGGGATGGCGCCCTCGCCCAGCGGGACGTCCAGCGCGGTGGCGCTGCCCTTGAGCTTCACGCGGCGCACGCTGAGCACGCCCTCGCGCTCCACCGTGAGGATGGCGTCCGCCTGCGGGTACGGGCTCTTCACCAGCACCTTCGCGGTGTCCCCCACGTCGTACAACTGCTTGTCCGCCACCAGGTCGATGCGGTCCGTGTCGTTGCGCTGCCAGGACACCCAGCCGGAGCCGGTGACGTAGAGCGAGTCGCGCGTCGTCGCCTTGCGGCCCTTCGCGTCCGTGGCCACCGCCTCCATCACGTAGAGGCCGGGCTCCGCGGGGGTGAACCTGCACGACTGCGGCGTCGCCGCGCTCTTCACGGAGCACTTCGCCACCTCCGTCTCCACCGGCTCGGTGACGGTGAACCACTGGCCGCCGTCGCCCTTCTTGCGGATGGACTTCCACTCGCGGCGCTTGATGTTCACGTCCACCGCGACGCCTTCCTGGCGCTTGCCCTGCGGCGTGACGGCGACCAGCTCCAGGCCCACCTCCTTGCCGGCCTCCGCGAAGCCGGTGGAGAGCGTGCGCAGGCCCGCGTAGACGTCCGCGGGGTGCACGATGATGAGGTTGCGGTTGGCCACGCGCTGGCGGTTGACGTCCTCCACCTCCGCCTCCAGCGTGTACTCCCACGTCTTGCCGCCGGGCGCGTCCGCGTTGCCCAGCGCCAGCGCCAGTTGTCCCTGCGCGTCCGTGCGGCCGTCACCGGAGCCGAACGATTCGCGGCTGTGCTCCGGCTGATCATCGTCCCACCACCAGGTGTTCACCCCGAAGGTGAAGGCCTCGTTGCCCGGGGGCGTGAAGAAGGAACTCTCGCGCTGCACGTTCCAGCGCACCTGCGCGTCGCCCATGGCGCCGCCGAACAGGTAGCGCGCGTCCACGCGGGCGGTGAGCGGCTCGCCGGCCGCGACGTCCTTCTTCGGCACCGCCACGTCCACGCGGAACTGCGGCGCGCGGTACTCCTCCACGCGGAAGGTGCCGCCGTAGCTCAGCGTCTCGCCGCCGACCTTCAACTGCGCGGACACGTCGTAGTAGCCGAGCGGCATGTCCTTGCCCAGCTTGAGCTCCGCGCTGAAGGTGCCGTACTTCGTGACGGTGGCCTCCGTCTGGAAGACCTTCTCGCCGCGCGAGCTGGTCACCGTCACCCGCGCCTTCGCGTTCGCGGGCGGCGCCTTGAGCACGCCCAGGCGGCGGTAGCGCGCCACGCCCTTGAGCATCACGTCGTCACCGGGGCGGTAGATGCCGCGGTCGGCGAACACGAAGCCCAGGCTGTCCGGGACGCGGCCCTCCCACGCGCTCTGGAGCGAGAACGCGCCGGGCGACATGCCGCCCTCCCACGTGGACAGCGTCACGCCGACGTCCGTGTCCTTCACCGCGGACACCATGGCCCACGGCGTGCTCCAGGGGGACTCGTTCTTGGGCTTGAGCAGCTCCGACAGGCCCGGCACCTTCGCCAGGCCGTTGGCGTCCGTCGTCCCCGTCCAGTGCTCCGTGCCCTGCTTGTCCCAGAGCGTGAGCTGCGCGTCCGGCACCGGGGCGCCCGTCGCCAGCGACGTCACCCACACCACGCCAGAGGCGGCGCCCAGCTTCGCGTGCACCGCCAGGTCCGTCACCTGTCCGATGACCCGGCGCGGGTACTTCTGATTGAGCGACGGCGCATCGAGCCGCGCGAGGAACAGGCCCGTCTTCGCGCCGCTGAACGCCGGGCGCAGGTCCAGCGGCGTGGTGCGCTCCACGTTGCGCGCGGCGTTCGTGTCCAGCGTGGTGCGGTAGGGCTCGGAGGCCGGCCACTCGTTGGTGTCGATGAGCTGCGCGAGCTGCGCGGGAGACAGCGCCCACACCTCCGCCTGCACCTGCGGGACGTTGGTCGTCACCATGGGGATGGAGCCGTCACCGGACGCCTCCACCAGCGCCTCGCGCGAGCCGGAGTCGAAGGACGGCTCCACGTCCGACAGCTTCACCTGGCCCTGGAAGGCGGGGCCCGTCTGGCCGAAGAGGTCCTTGTACCCTTCCGCGACCTTGAGCGTGTACGTGGTGCCGGGGCGGTAGCGGCCGGGCAGCGACACGTAGGGGAACTTCAGCTCCGAGCCCGACCACGGCAGTTGCGTCTGCGCGCGCTCCCAGTCGATCTCCGCCTTCGGCTCCAGCGTGACCTTGCCCTTGAGCGAGGCCACGTCCAGCTCGTTGGACGTGAAGAGGATGAGCGGGCCGTAGGAGCACTGGTGCTCGCCCCAGGTGAACACGCACGCACCCGCGGACTCCACCTTGAGCGCGCCAAAGGTGGCGTAGGGGTAGCGCACCGCCTCGCCCATGGGCAGCGGGCCCTCCGTGCCCGTCAGCTCACCGTCCACCACCAGGGTGAACTGCGTCCCCGAGGGCAGCTTCTGCGCGGGCTTGAGCTCGTACTTCACGCGGCGGTCCTGGGAGCGGCGCTCCGGGCCGCTGCCCACCTGCACCTCCTTCACGTCCGCGAGCGGCGTCGCCTTCACCAGCGTGAGCGGCACGGGCGCGCCGGTCGCGGGCTCCAGGCGCGCGTGCTGCGCCAGGTCCTTCACGGCCTGGTTGAAGGTCAGCGTGAAGACCTGCTCCGGCTGAAGCCAGCGGAACTCCGACTCCGGCTGCGCGGTCTGGAGCGCGGGGCGGGGCGTCTCGAACTGGAAGGTGTACGGCTGCGCCAGCGCGGTGCCGTCCATGGCCTTGAGGCCCGCGGGCACCGTCACCGTGTACTGCGTCCCCATCTTCACGGGAGCGCTCGGCACGAACTCCACGCTCGCGGAGCCCAGCCAGCGCCACTCGCCTTGCAGCGCGGGGGTGAGGGTCGCGGGGGCCGCCAGGCCACGCTCCGCGGCCACCGAGCCCAGGGCGATCATCGGCTTGGAGAAGGTGATGGTCGGCCGGGCGCTGCCGTAGACCTGGCCCGTCGGCCGCGCGGCGGCGATGGAGAGCGGGCCCTGCGCCGCGGCGTCCTCGGCGTCGATCTTCAGCGCGGGAGGCTCGGGCAGCGGCTCGACGGCGAGGCCAGGGGACTTCGAGGACGGAGCCGGCGCGGTGCCGGTCTCCGAGGGGCCGCCCTTCGCGTCCTTGTCGCCGCGGGAACACGCGGTGGCGACGAAGAGGCAGAGGGCGAGCAGGGAGAGTCTGCGCATGGTGGGGCTCACGGAGTTCCAGGGCGGGCACTCGTGAATGTCCCCCCTGAAAAATGACGCGAGCACCGTACCACGGGGCACCCCGCCCCGCTGTCACTCCCGCGTCATCCGGGGAGGCGCGGATCCGTGCCTCGGATTCCGAGCGCTTGAGAGGACCGGACCGGGACCGGAGCGCGTCCGTAACGCGGACGGACGTCCAGCACCGGCGGGCCGTCCGCGAGCACGGAGGTGGGGGCGAAGGCCCGGGCGACGGACACGACGCAGCCGCCCAGCAGCTTGCGCAGGTGGGACTTCGGACGGCGAGGGGATGACGCCATGGGTGCCTCCGGCCGGATGGGGAGACACCAAGGTGGAAGGGGGAAGGCGGCCGGGCCATCGCACCGGTGCGCCGCGCCCCATCGTCCAATGGACAGGCCTACTTCGGCGCGTGCTTCTGGATGAGGGCGTTCATCTTCGCCTCGCAGGCGCCCTCGCAGACGAGGTAGCGCAGGCCGTTGACGGGGGCGTGGAGGCTCCCGGCCCAGCGCCGGAGCTTCATTCCCAGAGGGGTGTGTCGCATGTCAGGCCCCGAAGCCCTTTCCTTGAGGGTGTCACGCCTCGGCGGTGCGTCACCGGGGCCACGGCTTGGGCCGCTGTGGCGCGGCTTCGCCGTGGAGGAGGCGTCATTCCTTCGCGTCATGCAGGGCGCGAGCCACAAGCCGGTGGGGCCGTCAGCCGAGTCGCGGACCGGGCCTCAACCGCCGTGAGGCAGCAGGCTTCCGGCGCCGAGCCCCAGCAGGAAGGCCACGATGACGAGCAGCACCACCCAGCGCACGGCGACGCCGGTGGCACGCGGGGCCTGCTGCCCGACGGTGGCGCGGGTGGGCGCGGATTCGTCCGGCACGAGGATGCGGACCTGGATGGCGGCGGTGCGCAGCACTTCGTCCACGTCGGTGAGGAACTTCTCGTATTCCTCCGGGGCCAGCTCCAGCGGCGTGCCGTGCTGGAACTCGAAGCGCTTGGCCACCGCCTCGTGGTTGCGCAGCGAAGCCTGGCCCTTGGCCACGTCCACCCAGCCCGCGACGAGCGCGGGAGCGGTCCCCTTGCGGTCCACGAGTGAGATGGCCTGACGGGCCTGCTTGCCGCCCGCGGTGCTGGGGCCTTCGGGTTCGTCCACGCGGAGGATGCGGTGCGGGCTGCGGCCGTAGATCTTGTGCTGGAGCTCGGCCTTGAGGCGCTCCGCGAGCAGCGCGGAGTGGGTGGCGAACATCGTGCGCAGCTCGGGCGTTGCTTCGGACTGGCTGGCCGCCTGCGCGGAGGGGAGTGGAGCGAAGATCATCGGCTCCGGCCGGCTGGCCTTGCGAGGAGGCTCGGAAGAGCTCCCGTCCAGTTCGGCGCCACGGCCCGCGCGGATGAGCTCCGGCAGTTCGAAGCTCTCCTCCTGCTTCGCGCCGTCACGGCCCAGGCGGGCGATCTCCGGAAGCCCCTGTCCCTCTTCGCGAGCACCGCCACGAGCGGAGCCAGCAGCCCGGGGAGGGCGGGCGATCTCCGGAAGGCCCTGCCCTTCATCGCGAGCACCACCGCGACCCGGGCGGACGATCTCGGGAAGGCCCTGGCCTTCATCCCGGGCACCACCGCGCGAAGGGCGGATGATCTCCGGAAGGTCGTGTCCCTCTTCGCGCGAGCCACCACGGCCCGAGCGTGCGTTCTCGGGAAGGCCCTGGCCTTCGTCTCGCGCACCACCGCGCGAAGGGCGGATGATCTCCGGCAGGTCGTGCCCCTCTTCACGGGTCACCGCGCGACCCGGACGCACGACCTCTGGAGCACCCTGTCCGCTCTCGCGTGCACCGCCACGCGCTCCCGCGCGCCCCTGCCGGACACCCTCGCTCTCACGCGACGGACGCGCGGCGGTCGCCGGAGCGGCGAACTCCGCGTCGTCGTCCTCCTCCCACGCTCCGGGACCACCACGGGGCGGCGGCACAGGCGCCAGCCCTTCCACGCGGGTCTCCTCGACGAGGTCATCGTCGGGGACCGGAGGCGGCGTCATCCGCGTCTCCAGCCCCGTGAACTCCGGCACGCGCGGGGCCGCGCTCGTGGGGGGCGCGGTCCGCGTCTGGTTGCCCCAGGACTTCCGGCCGGAGGCCGCCGCGGAGGAACGGGCCGCCTCCGCGGCGTCGCGCTGCACCGAGGCCGGCACCTGCGTCTGCTCGGTGCGGACCTCGTCCGTCTCGTCCAGGTCGTCGTCCAACGGCGCGACCCGGGTCTCGTCGATCCGATCCGGCTCGTCGTTCCTGCGGTGCCCCTTGGCCATGTGCGCGACCTCTCGCGTCAGACCATAGCGCGACACCTGACTTCGGGGGATGGGCCGTGAACGGTCAGTATTTCGGCCAGTCCGGGCACACGATCTCGATGGAGCCCCCGCGCCACGACGCATAGGCCGCGTCGTCCGCGACCGTGTACGGCTTCCCATACGTCCGCTCGAAGTACTCCGCCCAGTGCGGCTGCGAGCCATCCAGGTCCGTGAACCCGTACTCGCGCGCCAGCGTCCACGACGCGACCACGCGCCCCGCCCTGCGGTGGACCTCCGGATCCGCCGCGAGCGCCGCCACCCCGCGGCCCACGTACGACGGCGTCTCCGACGCGATGAAGTCCGGGACGTTCTTCACCGCGTCGCGCCAGTTCGCCTCCTTCACCCCGAAGCCATCCAGCATCTCCTCCGAGCGCAGGAACCCCGGCGTCACCGCCAGCGCCGTGATGTTCGTGCGGCGCAGGTCGCGCGACATCGCGAACGCCAGCCGGATGACCGCCATCTTCGTCACGTCGTACGCGACGGCGCCCCGGTACCCGAACGAGTCCCCATCCGTCACCTCCACGATGAGCCCCCGGTCGCGCTCCAGCATCAGCGGCACCGCGTAGCGGCTCGTGACGATGTGCGTGCCCACGGCGCGGTCGAACATCAGCCGCGCCTTCGCCGGAGACTGCTTCCAGAACGCCAGCCCCAGCTCGTGCAGCGTCTCCCCGCCCCAGATGTCGTTGACCAGCACATCCAGCTTCCCGGCCTCCGCGCGGATGCGCTGACAGAGCGCCTCCACCTCCTCCTCCACGGAGTGGTCCACCCGCACCGCGATGCCCCTGCCGCCCAGCGCCGTCACCTGCTCCGCCGTCTCTTCAATCGTCTCCGGCCGCGATGCTCCGCTCGCAAGCCCACCCCGCACGCTGCGCCCGGTGCAGTACACCGTGGCCCCCGCCGCCCCCAGCATCGTCGCGATTCCCCGGCCCGCGCCCCGCGTCGCTCCCGCGACCAGGGCCACCCGTCCTTCGAGTGGCTTCATGTCAGTGCTCCCCTTTCACGCGCCACCTTGCATCCCCAATCCTGACAACCCCTGTCATGATTGCCGGCCCAGACTGCACCGCTCCCGAACCCCAGAGGGCCCATGCGCGCGGATCGCCTCGTCCACCTGTTGATGCGCCTCCAGGCCCGCTCGCGCAGCACCGTGGGCGAGCTGGCGCGCGAGCTCCAGGTCTCCAGCCGCACCGTGCACCGGGACCTGGACGCCCTCACCACCGCGGGCGTCCCCGTCTACGCCACGCGCGGCGCCGCCGGCGGCGTGGCGCTGATGGAGGGCTGGCGCACCCAGCTCACCGGCCTCACCCGCCCGGAGCTCCAGGCCCTGGCCACGGTGGGCGCCCCGGGAGCCCTGGACGACCTGGGCCTGTCCGGACCGCTGCGCACGGGGCTGGTGAAGCTGGCCGCGGCCCTCCCCGCCCTCCAGCAGCCCGCGCTGGAGCACGCGCGCCAGCGGCTCCACGTGGACGCCTCCGGGTGGTTCACCGGCCGCGAGCCCCTGCCCCACCTGGGCAAGCTGCGCGACGCCGCCTGGCAGGACCGCCGCGTGTCGCTCAGCTACCAGGACTTCGACGGCGCCCGCTCCCGCCGGACGGTGGACCCCTACGGGCTCGTCATCAAGGCGGACCGCTGGTACCTCGTCGCGGGGACGGACAAGGGCCCGCGCGTCTTCCGGGGCGGGCGCATTGGCGACGTGCGGCTGCGCCCCCAAGGCTTCACCCGCCCGCCGGGCTTCGACCTGCCCGCGTTCTGGAAGGACTGGTGCGCGAAGTTCGCCACCGAGCGCCCCCGCTACGACGTCACGCTCGCCTGCACGCAGGAGGGGGAAGCGGCGCTGCGGAGGATGCGTCCCCCGGCCGACGGTGAGCGCATCGACAAGGCGCCCGCGGCACGCGGTGGGAAGCGGAAGGTGACGCTGGACTTCGAGCGGGAGGCCATCGCGGTCTCCCAGTTGTGCGACATCGGGGCGGGCGTGGAGGTGCTCGCCCCGGAACCGCTGCGCCAACGACTGGCCGCGCTGGCGGCCTCCCTGCGGGCGCTCTACGGCGAGCCCGGCCAGAAGAGGCCGGGCCGCCGTGACCGCTAGAAGTGCAGCGGGTGACCCAGCGTGGCCTCGGCGCCCTCGTGCATGATCTCGGAGAGCGTCGGGTGCGCGTGGATGGTGTGGGCCAGCTCCTCGGTGGTGATCTCCAGCTTCATCGCGACGCAGGCCTCGGCGAGCAGCTCCGTGGCGTGCGGCCCGATGATGTGGATGCCCAGCACCTCGTCGTACTTCTTGTCGGAGACGATCTTGATGAGGCCGACCGACTCGTTGGAGATGGCCGACTTCGTCACGGCGCCGAAGGGGGCGATGCCCACCTTCACGTCGTAGCCGCGCTCCTTGGCCTTCTTCTCCGTGAGGCCCACGGACGCCACCTCGGGGTAGCAGTACGTGGCGGACGGGGTCAGGTCGTAGTTGATGGGCGCGGGGTTCTTCCCGGCGATGTGCTCCACCACCATCACGCACTCGGCGCTGGCCATGTGCGCCAGCATCGGCGTGGGGATGACGTCGCCAATGGCGTAGACGTTGGGCTCGCTGGTGCGGCACAGCGTGTCGACCTTGATGAAGCCGCGGTCCACCTGGACGGCCGTCTTGTTGAGGCCCACGTCCTCGGTGACGGGCGAGCGGCCCACCGCCGACAGGAGGATTTCGGCCTCCAGCGTCTTGGTCTCCGAGCCCACCGTCATGGTGACGCGCACGCCGTCCGCGGTGTGCTCCACCTTCTCCACCTTGGCGCCCGTGTGCACGTCGATGCCGCGGCGGCGGAAGACCTTGTCCAGCTCCTTGGAGATGTCCGCGTCCTCGATGGGGAGCAGCGCGGGCATGTACTCCACGATGGCCGTCTTGCTGCCCACGTGGTTGAACACGGAGGCGAACTCGCAGCCCACCGCGCCCGCGCCCAGGACGATGATGCTCTTGGGGATGCGGTCGATGGTCAGGATGGAGTCACTGTTCATCACCCGCTTGTGGTCCACCACCACGTTCGGCAGGGACTTGGGCACGGAGCCCGTGGCGACGATGATGTTCTTCGTCTCCAGGGTCTGCTTGGAGCCGTCCTCCGCCGTGACCTCCACCTTGCCCTTGCCGGCGATGCGGCCGTGGCCCTTCACCACGGTGATCTTGTTCTTCTTCATCAGGAAGTCGATGCCGTTGGCACCCTTCGTGACGACCTTGTCCTTGTGCTTCTGGGCGTTGGCCCAGTTCACGGTCGGGTTCGCCACGTCGATGCCGAAGTCGGACGACTCCTTGATGTGGTGGAAGAGCGACGCCGTCCACAGGAGCGACTTGGTGGGGATGCAGCCGCGGTGCAGACACGTGCCACCCAGGCGCTTGTCCTTTTCGATGATGGCCGTCTTCAGCCCGAGCTGGGCCGCGCGGATGGCGCCCACATAGCCGCCAGGACCCGAGCCGATGATCACCACGTCGAAAGTCTCAGCCACACACGCCTCCGGTCATTTTTGCGGATGGAACTCGCGGGCGCTGATAACCCCCGGTCCCGGTTGGAATCAAGGAGTTTGCTCGTGCGTCGCTTCCCGCTCCACACGCTTCTCTTGATGCTAGTAGCGCTGCTGGCGTTCGCCCGCCTCTATTACGTGTCGCATCAAGCCCCGCCCGCTCCGGCCCCCGGGAAGGCGCCGGGCGCGAAGCAGCCGGTGCGCATCACCCCGCCCGACCTGGGCCCCGCCGCGTGCCGGGGCCTGGACGCCGTCCTGGGGGACCTCCTCCAGGGCGACGGAGGCACGGGAGGGGACGCGGGCACGGCCTGGAGCGACGCGCGCCGGCAGCTCGGCGACTGCCCCACCCCTCCCGCCGCCGCCTGCGCCCGGGGCCCCGCCCTGGCCTTGCGCGCGCCCCTGACGGCGAAGGACGACCTGCCCCGCGAGCTGCTCGCCACCCTGTGCGAGCGGTGTGCTCCCGCGGACAATCCCTGCGCCCAGGCCGTGACGCGCGCGTTGCGGGAGGCCGCGCGCCGGGGGAACCCGCCCCTCCAGGAGGCAAGCTGGAGCCTGGAGCACGCGGGGGCCGCCCTGGGCTCGGCCTGCCAGGAGCTCGCGCGCCAGGCCGTGGGCCCCGCGGCCATGACGGGGCAGGTCGTGGAGCCGCAGGTGCTGGCGCTCACGGAGGCGCTGGCGCCCACGTGCGTGAAGACGGGGCAGTTGCCCGCGCCGCTCCTGAACGCGGCGGCGGTGCAGCAGGCCCACCGGGCGCCCCTGCTGGCGACGCTGAACACGGCGGGCGCGGTGGAGACGAAGCCCATCGAGCCGGATCAGACGGCGGGGCCCGGGGACGCGTTCCGCGCGTTCGACCGGGACGAGCTGTCCGGGGTGAAGCTGCCCATGGCGGACGCGGGCACGGGCAGCGCGCTGCGGCTCACGTACGCGCCGTCGCTGAAGTCCGTGGCGTCCTTCCAGGTGCGGGCGACGGGGCCGGGCTCGCTGCGGGCACACGTGCGCGCACCGGACGGCGTGGGGCACGCGGAGCCGGGGGGCAAGGGCTTCTTCGTGGATCCCACCGTCTGCCGCTTCCACGGCACGGGCAGGTGGGAGATCTGCAAGCCCGGGGTCCCCCTGCTCGACGTGGACGCGGTGAGCGTCCTGCCGGAGCGGCCGGGGGTGGAGCTGAAGGAGCTGGAGATCATCGGCGCCCGGTAGGCACGGGCGCCTTCACGCACGCGGCGTCGGAGGGGCTCCGACGTCGCCCGCGTGGGTCCTCAGGCGATCAGGCCGCGCTCGCGCGCCTGACGGAAGATGCCGGACGCGTCCTTCTTCAGGGCGGTGGAGACGTCCTTGACGATGGCGTCCGCCGACTTCGCGACCGACAGGTAGTTGTCGAACGTGCGCGTGAGGATGAGCACGCCCGAGATGATGACTCGCTGCAGGTTGTGCTGCAGGTCCGTGCCCTCGTACACGAGCCAGGACTGCTCACAGTAGCGGCGGCCCTCGGCCACCATCTGGTTCAGGTGCGCGCGCTCGGTCGCGTCGGGAACCTTCGCCTTGGGGCTGATGGAGGCGATGTAGAGGACGTTCTGCCCCAGCCGCTGCGTCGCGTCCTCCATCTGCGCCATGATGGCCTGGACGTCGTCCTTCGTCGGCGGGTTGTGCCACCGCGAGAACAGGACGCGGTCGATGAGTTCGGATTGGTACGTGGCAGACACGAAGCCTCCGGGATGCGAACGCTGATGACGACGGGGCCGCTTCGTCGGGCACGGCCCGTGTCGCAGGGCGGAATCTGTACCAGGATCGCAGAGGCGGTTGAAGAGTAGCGGACACACGCCTGCACCTTTGGCGCGCCTGTGTGCCAGCCACGCTGTGAGGATGCAGTGCGGTTGGACAACTCCGCCTGGGTCGCAACCGACACGCCGGGCTATCCGGGGAGTTCAGGGCGATTTTGGACGCGCGCGGGCGGCGAGGACGGCCTTCACGTCGTCCAGCGTCACGCCCAGGGCCCGCACCGCGACGAGCGCGTGGAAGAGCACGTCGGCGGCCTCCTCCGCGGCCCGGTGCGTGTCCGCGTCCGCGCAGGCGGTGACGAGCTCCGCGGCCTCCTCCCCCACCTTCTTCAGGCGCAGGTTGCGGTCCTCCAGGAGGCGCCGGGTGTAGCTGGGCCTGGCGCCCTCGGGTTGGGGGCCGGCCGCGCGGGCGGCGAGCGTCGCGTCCAGGTGCGCGAGCGCGTCCCAGCGCCCCTCGCCGAAGCAGGTCTCCTCGCCGGTGTGGCACGCGGGGCCGGCCTTGCGCACGCGCGCGAGCACCGCGTCGCCGTCGCAGTCCGCATCCAGGGAGACGACCTGCTGCGTGTTCCCGCTGGTGGCGCCCTTGTGCCAGAGGCCGCGCGTGCGGGAGCGGTAGTGCATCTCGCCCGTGGCGAGCGTGCGCTCCAGCGCCTCGCGGTCCGCGTGCGCGACCATCAGCACGTCGCCGGTGCTCGCGTCCTGCGTCACCACCGTCACCAGCCCCTGGCCCTTGCCGAAGTCCAGCTTGGAGAGGTCCAGCGTCATGGCTGGCCCCCCGCGCGAAGCAGCTCGCGCACGCGCCCGGACAGCGCCGCGTTGGTGGCGATGCCGTCACCGCCGAACGCCGTGCGCGCGCCCTTCCAGTCGGTGAAGACGCCGCCCGCCTCCTCGATGATGGGCTGGAGGGCCGCCGCGTCCCAGGGAGACAGGGCTTCGTCCACCATGACCTCCGCGCGGCCGGTGGCGACGAGGAGGTAGCCGTAGCAGTCCCCCCACGTGCGGGACAGGGACGCCTGCCGCGACAGCTCCGTCCAGGCGGCGCCCTTCGCGGGGCTCTGGAGGAAGCGATCGTCGGTGACGAGCACCACTGACTGCGCCAGCGAGTCCTGCTCCGACACGCGCGCCGCGGAGCCGTTCCAGAAGCAGCCCAGGCCCGGCGACGCGACGACCAGTTCGTTCACAGCCGGGAAGTAGGCCGCGCCCGCGAGGATGGTCTCCCCTTCCGCCACCGCGACCAGCGTGCCCCACAGCGGCACGCCCCGGATGAACGTCTTCGTGCCGTCGATGGGATCCAATATCCACCGGCGCGTCGCGCCCGGCCGGGACTCGCCGAACTCCTCGCCCAGGATGCCGTCCTGGGGGAAGCGGGCCTCCAGCCACTCGCGGGCGGTCCACTCGGCGGTGCGGTCCGCCACCGTCACGGGGGTGCCGTCGCTCTTGGTGTCCACGGCGATGCCGCGCCGGAAGAAGTCCAGCGCCACGTCACCGGCCTTGCGCGCCACGTCGGCGGCGGCCTCCATCAAGTCTCGCGGGTCCGCGTTCATGTCGTGCTCCGGATGGCGATGCCGCTGTCATTCAGCAGGGACTTCAAGGCGCCCACCGTGGTGAGGCCGTCGTGGAGGATGCCGGCGACGAGCGCCGCGTCCGCCGCGCCCAGGGTCAGGGCATCGCGCACGTGCTCCGCGCGGCCCGCTCCACCGGAGGCGATGACGGGCACGTCCACGGCCTCCGCCACCGCGCGGGTCAGCTCCAGGTCGTAGCCCGTGCGCGCCCCGTCCCGGTCGATGCTGGTGAGCAGCACCTCGCCCGCGCCGCGCCGGACGCACTCCTTCGCCCAGGCCACGGCGTCCCAATCCGTGGGCCGCCGGCCGCCGTGCGTATAGACGCGGTAGCGGTCTGCCTCGCGCTTCGCGTCGATGCTGGCCACCACGCACTGGGCGCCGAAGCGCTCCGCGCAGCCGGTGAGCAGCTCCGGCGTGGCCACGGCCGCGGAGTTGATGCTCACCTTGTCCGCGCCGGCCCGCAGCGCGCGGCCCACGTCGTCCACGGTGCGCACGCCTCCGCCCACCGTGAGCGGGATGAAGAGGCGCTCCGCGGTGCGCTGGACCAGGTCCCACAGCGTCTGGCGCTCCTCGGCGCTCGCGGAGATGTCCAGGAAGGTCACCTCGTCCGCGCCCGCCTCTTCATAGCGCCGGGCCAGCTCCACCGGGTCGCCGACGTCGCGCAGGCCCTCGAATTGAACGCCCTTCACCACGCGGCCGCCCTTCACGTCCAGGCAGACGATGATCCGTCGGCGCAGCATCACTTCACCTCCAGGGAGACACTGCCCTTCATGCTGAAGACGACGCCGGAGTCCACCATCGCGTCGCGCAGCGCGAGCCCCAGCGCCTTGAAGGCCGCCTCGGTGAGGTGGTGGCTGTCCTTGCCGCGCAGCACGCGCAGGTGGAGCGTGATGCGCGCGTGCTCGCAGAACGAGCGCATCCAGTGCTCGTACAGCCGGTTCTTCAACGGGCCCCGGTAGTAGAAGCGCCCGCCCGCGTCCAGGCACGCCTGCACCAGGGCGTCATCCATGGGCAGGGTGCGCTCGCCGTAGCGCGCGGCGGTGGCGGGGATGACGCGCTGGACGGCGGTGCCCAGGGTGATGGCCACGTCCTCCATCAGGTGGTGGCGCAGGTCGCCGCGAGCGCGCAGGGTCAGGTCCAGCCCCGCGTAGCGCGCGAACGTGGCGAGCATGTGGTCGAAGAACTTGAGGCCCGTGTCCACCCGGGCCACGCCGGTTCCGCGCGCCAGCTCCACCGTGACCTGGGTCTCCTTCGTTTCGCGGACGACCGTGGTGACCGTGCTCATTGCGTGAACTCCCGCGCGACCGCGCGCGCATCCAGACGTCCTGTGTAAAGCGCCATGCCCACCACCGCCCCGTATGCGCCCACCTTCGCCAGCGCGCGCAGGTCCTCCAGCGTCGTCACCCCGCCGGAGGCGTAGAGCCGGTGCCGGCTCGAACGGGCCACCTCCTCCATCAAGGGCAGGTCCACGCCGCCCAACTGCCCCTCCTTGTGCACCGCCGTGACGAGCATCCCGCCCAGCGGCAGGGGCTCCAGCGCGGACAGCACGTCGCGGATGTCGCGCGCGCTGCCGGACGTCCAGCCGCGCGTCACGACCTCGCGGCCCTTCACGTCCGCGGCGACCACCACGCGGCCGGGGAAGCGCTCCGCGACCTCGGTGAGCCAGGCCAGGTCCTCGATGGCGCGGGTCCCCACGACGACCGAGGACGCCCCGCCCGCGAGCACCGCCTCCACGCGCGAGGCCTCACGGACACCGCCGCCCACCGTGAACGTGAGGCCCGGGGCGTGCGACACCAGCCGCGTCACCACGTCCGCGTTGGAGCCCTTGCCCAGCGCCGCGTCCAGGTCCACGACATGGAACGCGCGAAAGCCCAGCGCGAGCCACTGCTTCAAGGCGTCCAGCGGATCATTCACGCGCACGCGCTCCGCCTCGTAGGAGCCCCCCACGAGCTGCACGCACGCGCCTTCCCGCAGGTCGATGGCCGGGATGGCGATCATGACGACACCTCCTGGAGGAAGGCCTGCACGAAGCGCACGCCCGCGTGGGAGGACTTCTCCGGGTGGAACTGCACGCCCAGCACGTTGCCGCGACGCACGGAGGCGGGGAACCGGTCGCCCTCGTGCGTGGTCCAGCCCACCACCTCGCGCGCATCCACGGCGCGGCAGACAAAGCTGTGCGCGTAGTACACGGTGGACAACCGCGCGGCCTGGAGCGCCCGGTCCTCCTCCACGTCGTTCCATCCAATCTGCGGAACGTGCCGCGCCGCCAGCCGCGTCACGCGGCCCGGGAAGTAGCCGAGTCCCTGCCCTGCCCCCTCGTCGCTCTCCTCGAAGAGGAGCTGCATGCCCAGGCAGATGCCCAGGCACGGCAGGCCGGCGTCCAGCGCCTCGCGCATCGCCTCGCGTCCCGGAGCGAGCCGCGCCGCCGCCGCGCCGAACGCCCCCACTCCGGGGAGCACCAGGACGTCGGTGTCCAGCGCGCGCAGCGGATCCTCCTGCACGCGCACGTCCGCGCCGGGCGCGGTGGCCAGCGCCTTGATCAGCGAGTGCAGGTTGCCAGCGCCATAGTCGAACAGGGTCACCCGCATCACAGCACCTCCTTCAGGGCCTTCAGCGCCGAGGCCATCAGCGGCCAGGGACCGCAGCCGATGCGCAGCGCATCGCCCACGCCCGTGAGCCCTTCGAACACCCGCACGTTCACGTTGCGCTCCCGCAGCGCCTCGCCCACCCTCCGCGCCTGCGGCACGGGGACGAGGAGGAAGTTCCCTTCCGAAGGGAGCGGCTCCAGCCCCAGCGCCTTCAAGGCGCCGCGCAGCCGCTCCCGGTTCTCCACCGCCTCCGCCGCGCAGGCCTGCATCCACGGGACGTCATCCGTGAGCGCGGCGACCGCCACGGCCTCGCCCAGCGCCGTGTGCTTGTAGGGCCCCCGGGCCTTCTCCACCTCGGCCACCAGCGACGGAGCCCCCACGCCCCACCCCACGCGCAGGCCCGCGAGCCCGAACGCCTTGGACATCGTGCGCGTCACCAGCACATTGGGCCGCGTCCGCGCCAGGTCGAGGAGGTCCCCGCCCCGCGTGAACTCCACGTAGGCCTGATCGATGAGCACCACGCCCGGAGCGGAGTCCACCAGCCGCTCCACCGCCGCGCGCGAGGCCACCGTGCCGGTGGGGTTGTTCGGCGTGCACACGTAGATGAGCTTCGCCCCCGTGGCGAGCAGGCCGTCCACGTCCAGGTCATGGTCCGCGCGCAGCGGTACGGGCGCCGGCCTGAGCGCGCTCAACCGGGCATACAGCGGCACCATCACGAACGTGGGGTCCGCGAAGGCCACCGCGTCCCCGGGCTCCAGGAAGGCCCGCAGCGCGCAGTCGATGACGTCGTCCGAGCCGCAGCCCGTGGTCACGCTCTCCACCGAGACGCCCGCGTAGGTGGCCACGGCGCGCTTCAGGTCCGGCGCATAGCCCGCGGGATAGCGGGCCAACCGCAGGACGCCCTCTTCCCGCAGCACGCGATCCGCGGACGGCGGCGCGCCGAAGAGGTTGGTGTTGTCGCTCAGGTCCACCCGGCACGGCTTCTTCGCCGGGGAGTACAAGGGGATGTCCCGGTACGACTCGCGGAATGGAATCACGGCACCCTCCAGGCCCGAGCCGCGGCCGCGTGGGCGAAGAGGCCCTCGCTGTCCGCCAGCGTCCCCACGTCGTCCGCCATCGCCGCCGCCGCCGCCGGTGTCACGCGCTGCCACGTGGTCCACCGGTAGAAGTCCAGCACGCTCAGGCCCGAGTACGCCCGGGCCAGCCCCGCCGTGGGCAGCACGTGGTTCGCTCCCGTGAGGTAGTCACCAAAGGCCACCGACGCGCGCTGCCCCACGAACACCGTGCCCGCGTTGCGAACCCGCGCCAGGTCCTCGGAGGGCGTCTCCGTCGCGAGCAGCAGGTGCTCCGGAGCGAACTCCGCGACGAAGGGCCACGCCTCCTCCAGCGAGTCGATGCGCAGCACCGCGCCCCGGCTCCCCAGCGCGGAGAGGACGATGTCGCCGCGCCGGGCGACGCGGGCCTGCTGCTCCACCGCGTCCCGCACCGCCTGCGCCAGGGTGGCGCCCACCACCAGCGCCACGCAGCAGGCCTCGGGGTCGTGCTCCGCCTGGGCCAGCAGCTCACGCGCCACGGCGTCCGGACGGGCGCTCGCGTCGGCGACCACCAGGATCTCGCTCGGGCCCGCGGGCGCGTCGATGGCGACGGCGTCCACCACCTGGAGCTTCGCGGCCGCCACGTACGCGTTGCCCGGTCCGACGATGCGATCCACGCGGGGGACGCTCTGGGTGCCATACGCCAGCGCGGCCACCGCGCCCGCGCCCCCCAACGCGAACACCCGATCCGCGCCCGCGAGCGCCGCCGCCGCGAGCACGCCCGCGCTCGGCAAGCCATCCGGCCCCGGCGGCGAGCAGACGATGACCTCGCCCACGCCCGCGACCTTCGCGGGGACCACGCCCATGAGGACGCTGCTGGGGTACACCGCCCGGCCGCCAGGGGCGTACACGCCGACGCGGCTCAGCGGATCCGGCCGGCGGCCCACGACGACCCCGGGCTCCGTCTCCACCTCCATGGCGTGGGGCCGCTGCGCCGCGTGCGCCCGGGCGATGTTGCGCGCCGCGCGGGTCAGCGCCTCGCGCACGCCGGCCGGAATCGACTCCAGCGCCGCGCTCCACCTTTCACGCGGAACCTCCAGCGCCGTCAGCTCCACGCGGTCGAACTGCCGGGCGAAGTCGAAGAGGGCCCGGTCTCCCTCCGTGCGGACTCGGGCGATGAGCGCCTGGACGCGGGAGGCCACCAGGGCATCCGACTCCCCCGTGCGGGCCAACAGCCTCCGCCGCGCGTCGGGCTCCAGCGAGGACAATGCCCCCTGGTACTTGAGGACCGGAGCGCTCATGCCATCAACCTCTCGATGCGCGTGACGAGGATGCCCTGCCCGCCCAGCGCCTTCAGCGCGTTGACCGTGCGGTAGAGGTTGCGCGACGAGACCACCGCGTGCACCGCCACGAAGTGGCCCCCGTTCATCACGTCCACCACCGTGGGGCCGTTGAGGCCGGGCAGCACCTCGCGCACCTGCTCCAGGGACGTCTTCGGGACGTTGGCCATCAGGTAGCGCTGCCCGCGCGCCGCCAGCACCGACCCCAGCGCCTGCGTCAGCTCCTCCAGCGCGCGCCGCGCCTCCTGACCGTTGCGCGGACACGCCACCAGCCGGGCGCTCGACTCCAGCACGGTGGCGACCTCCCTCAGGCCGTTCATCTTCAACGTGGACCCCGTGGACGTGAGGTCCACGACGATGTCCGCGATGCCCAGGTGCGGGGCGATCTCCGCCGCGCCGCTCACCGGCACCACCGTCACCTGCTGCCCCCGCTGCTGGAAGAAGGCCTGCGTCAGCCGGGGGAAGCAGGAGGCCACCCGCATCCCGTCCTTCACGTCCTCCGCGCGGGAGATGCCGCTCTCGTCGCGCGCGGCCACCACCAGCCGGCAGCGGCCGAACTCCAGGTCCATCAGCGGCTCCAGCTCGCGCCCGGCCTCGTTCACCAGGTCCCAGCCGGTGACGCCCGCCTGCGCGGCGCCGTCCGCGACGAACTCCGGGATGTCCTGGGCGCGGACGAAGATGGCCTCGAACTCGCCGCCCAGGGACGCGGTGAGGGCCCGCTCGCCCCGGGCGCGCACCTCCAGGCCCGCGTCGTTGAACAGCTCGCGCACTTCCTCGGACAGACGTCCTTTGTTGGGCAGGGCAATCTTCAACATGGCTGGGCTCGGGGGACTGCGGTGGCGGAAACGAAAAAAGGCCCGTCCTGGGGGGACGGGCCTTCGGTCACTGCGGCATCTGCCGGAAGTGGGTGCGCTCTAGTGCGTCACCCAGGCATGCGCGCGGCGAACGGTCCCGTCATGGGCCGGCCGATGATGCGCATGGTGGTGATGCAGGGACGTGGAACGCACGGCCCTAGGGTTAACGACCGGAGGCCCCAACGTCAAGTCACCCCGGGTCAGGGTCTGTCTTGATGCTTGCAAACCCGCGCTCGCTTGAGCACAAGCGGCGCATGGCAACCTCCGACGTCCTCGTGGTGGGCGGTGGTGTGATGGGCTGTGGCATCGCGCTGAAACTCCGGCAGGCGGGCGCGCGCGTGACGGTGCTGGAGCGCTCCATCCCCGGCGCGGAGGCCTCCAGCGCCGCCGGCGGCATCCTCGCGCCCCAGTGGGAGGCGGACGGTCCGGGCCCCTTCTTCGAGCTGTGCCTGCGCAGCCGCGCCCTCTATGCGGGCTTCGCCGCGGAGCTGCGCGAACTCTCCGGCGTGGACATCGCGTACCGGCCGTGCGGCCTGCTGCGCGTCGCGTTCGACGAGGCGGACCTCCACCACGTGGAGTCCACCGTGGGCTGGCAGCACGGCATGGGGCTGCGCGCCGAGCTGCTCGACGGCAAGGCCGCGCGCGAGCTGGAGCCCCACCTGTCCTCCAGCGCCGTGGGCGCCGCGCACCTCCCGGATGATCACCAGGTGGACAACCGGCTGCTCGTGCGCGCGCTCACCATGGCCGCCGCGCGCGTGGGCACGGTGTTCAAGAGCGGCTACGTGCGCGGCGTGGTGCACGAGCACGGCCGCGCGGTGGGCGTGGACCTGGACGGCGAGGTGCTGCGCGCGGACGCCGTGGTGCTGGCGGCGGGCTCGTGGTCGTCCCTGGTCCAGGGTGCGGGCGTGTCGGCGCAGGCGGTGCGCCCGGCGCGCGGACAGATGGTGCAACTGCAGACGCGGCTGCCCCTCCTGGAGCGGGTGGTGACGTCCGCGAAGGGCTACCTGGTGCCACGCGCGGATGGGCGGATCATCGCCGGGAGCACCATGGAGCACGTGGGCTTCGACAAGCAGGTGACCGCGGCGGGGCTGGCGCGGATCCTCGACATGGCCCTGCAGCTCTGCCCGGAGCTGGGCGGCGCCCCCATCACGGAGACCTGGGCCGGCTTCCGCCCCTGGACCCAGGACGCGCTGCCGTACATCGGAGAAGGCCCCGCGCCCGGCCTGTTCCTCGCCACCGGCCACTTCCGCAACGGCATCCTGCTCGCCCCCATCACCGCGAAGCTCGTCGCCCAGGCCGTGCTGGGGGAGAAGCCCTCGGTGGATCTCACCCCCTTCCGCTACGACCGGGGGACGATGGCGCGCGTTTGACGCGGCGTGCCTGCCCGCCCTACTCCGGAAGGTGGGGAATGCCCCAAGGACCGGAGACGTTCACCCTGGAACCAGGGCTCGCACCCCGCCCTGGATGGCAGGGAGGCGAGGGGGTGATGATTTCTCGCACTCGTTCGCCATTAATCCCTGGAAACCTCTAGAATCTTCGGCCGTGGAAGCCATCCCCCCCGCACCGCCCAGAATCCTGATCGTCGACGACGACGACTCCGTCCGCGACGTCATCTCCGTGCTCCTCCGTGAGGAGGGCTACAACTGCGTCGTGGCCAACGGCGCCGAGATGGCGCTCGACGTGGCGGGTGAAGAAGAGACGCCGCTCGTCATCAGCGACATGAAGATGCCGGGCCGCGACGGACTCTGGCTGCTGGAGAACCTGCGCGAGCGGCTGCCGGACACGTCCGTCATCATGCTCACCGGCTACGGCGACACCGAGTCCGCCGTGGACTGTCTGCGCCGGGGCGCGGTGGACTACCTGCTCAAGCCACCCAAGCTCACGGACCTCATCCGCGCCATCGAGCGCGCGCTCGCCAAGCGCCGCATCGAGATGGCGCGCAAGCGCTACCAGAAGAAGCTCGAGGGCAAGGTGCGCGACCGCACCGCCGAGCTGCGCAGCGCGCTGCACAACATCGCGAACACGTACCAGAACACGCTGCTGGCGCTGGTGGCGGCCCTGGACGCGCGCGAGCACGAGACGAGCGACCACTCCCAGCGCGTGGTCAGCTACACCTCCGCCATCGCCACCCGCATGGGCATCCACGGCAAGGAGATGGAGGAGATCGGCCGCGGGGCGCTGCTGCACGACATCGGGAAGATCGGCGTGCCGGACGCGGTGCTGCTCAAGCCCGGCAAGCTCACCCCCGACGAGTGGCTGGAGATGCGGCGTCATCCGGAGATCGGCTTCCAGATGATCCAGAACATCCCCTTCCTCTCCACGCCGGCGGACATCGTCCTGTCGCACCAGGAGCGCTACGACGGCGCGGGCTACCCCCGCAACCTCCAGCGCCATGAGATCCACATCGGCGCGCGCATCTTCGCGGTGGCGGACACGCTGGACGCGATGACGAGCGACCGGCCGTACCGCAAGGGCACGACGTTCGCGAACGCCATCCAGGAGATCAAGCGCTGCGCCAACACGCAGTTCGACCCTGAAGTCGTCAAGGCGTTCCTGGACATCGGTGAGGAGGGCCTCATCCGCATCAAGAAGGAGATGGCGGAGAAGAAGCTCAACCCGATGCAGGCCGCCGCGGACGCCGCCGAGTCCGAGGCCGAGCTGGCGCGGCTCACCGACCTGGACGACGAGCCGGACTCCCCGCCGGTGGGCAGCACGGCCACGCCCATTGGCGCGCCGCCCGTCGTCATCCGTTCAGCCTCCGGCACCGAAGGCTGAGGCGGCCCGAGGGAAGCGGTGCCTTTCCTCGCGGGGGTTGCTATCCATGAAGGCGGAAGGCCCCGCGATGACCGCCCCCCTGCCCGCTCCCAACCCGCTCGCCCCGCCGCTGTGTGACGCGCAGGGGCGGCGCATGACGTACCTGCGGCTGAGCGTCACGGACCGCTGCAACTTCCGCTGCACCTACTGCTCACCGGCGTCCTGGGGCGGGAAGAAGGACCTGCTCGACGCGGGCGAGTTCGAGCGCATCGTCTCCGTCTTCGCGCGCATGGGCATCCGCCGCGTGCGGCTGACGGGCGGAGAGCCGCTCGCCCGGCCGGACATCCTCGACATCGCGAAGCGCATCGCCGCGGTGTCCGGCGTGGAGCACCTGGCCATCACCACCAACGCGAGCCGCCTGGAGCCGCTGGCCGGGCCGCTGCGCGACGCGGGCGTCACCCAGCTCAACCTGAGCCTGGACACGCTGTCCGCGGAGGTGTTCCGGCGCATCTCCAAGCAGGGCGACTTCCAGGCGGTGCTGCGCGGCATCGACGCGGCGGCGGGCGCGGGCTTCCAGTCGCTGAAGCTCAACGTCGTGGTGATGCGCGGCCTCAACGACGCGGAGGTGCCGGAGCTGGTGACGTACGCGCACGCGCGCGGCATCACCCCGCGCTTCATTGAATTGATGCCCTTTGGCCAGGGCACGCCGGTGCCCACGGCGGAGCTGCTGGAGCGCCTGGCGGCCTCGGGCCGCGTCCTCACCGAGGAGCCGCAGGAGAGCGCCGCGTCCCCCACCTCCGGGCCGGCGCGCTACTGGCGCACGGACAGCGGGCGCGTGGGGTTCATCTCCCCGCTGACGCAGAACTTCTGCGGGGGCTGCAACCGGGTGCGGGTGGCGTCCAACGGCGACCTGCGCAGTTGCCTGGGCGGCCGGGCGCAGGCGCCGCTGCATCAGCTCATCCGGGGCGGCGCGACGGACGAGGAGCTCGCCGTGGCCGTGCGCCGCGCGCTGGGAGAGAAGCCGGAGGGGCACCGCTTCACGGAGGCCGGAAACGGCGCCACGCTCCTGCCCATGATGGGCATTGGCGGCTGAGGGTTACTTCACCAGCCGGATGTTCACGGGGTAGCGGTAGAGCTCGCCGTCGTTGGCCTTCAGGCCGGCGATGACCGTGAAGATGATCGACACGATCGCCACCAGGGGCGCCAGGACGAAGCCGATCACCGCGCACATCAGCACCGCGGAGATGGCCATCGCGATGAAGGTGGTGATCTGGAAGTTGAGCGACTCCACCGCGTGCGCGCGGACGAAGGACGACTCCTTGCCCTTCGTCAGCATCAGGAACAGCGGCACCGCCCAGCCCAGGAAGCCCGCGCCCACCACGACGCCAGCGATGGAGCCCAGGTGGGCCAGCATCCCCATCGTCTTCTCATCCGAGGTCGCCGTGGGCGAGCCGGTGATGAACGTGCCGAACTGCTGATCCTCGCGCTGCCCTGGCTCCATGAAACGCCCTCCAGAATTGAGTGGGGCGCGACGGGTGCGCCCGGATGGGAGCACCATGACATGGCGTGTCGGTTCCTGTCATCCGGCGGACAGGGGCCGAGCCAGCAGGCCCCCGTCCACCGGAGGCGTCAGCGGTACAGCGCGTGCCCCGCCTTCTTGAATTCCTCGCTCTTCTCCTTCATCCCCTGCTCCAGGGCCTGGGCCTCGTTGACGCCGACCTTGTCCGCGTAGTCGCGCACGTCCTGGGTGATCTTCATGGAGCAGAAGTGCGGGCCGCACATGGAGCAGAAGTGCGCGACCTTGGCGCCCTCGGCGGGGAGCGTCTCGTCGTGGAAGGCGCGGGCGCGCTCGGGGTCCAGCGACAGGTTGAACTGATCCTCCCAGCGGAACTCGAAGCGCGCCTTGGACAGGGCGTTGTCGCGGGCCTGGGCGCCGGGGTGGCCCTTGGCCAGGTCCGCGGCGTGGGCGGCGATCTTGTAGGTGATCACGCCCTCCTTCACGTCGTCACGGTCGGGCAGGCCCAGGTGCTCCTTGGGCGTCACGTAGCAGAGCATCGCCGTGCCGAACCAGCCGATCATCGCGGCGCCAATGCCGCTGGTGAAGTGATCGTAGCCGGGCGCGATGTCCGTGGTGAGGGGCCCCAGCGTGTAGAACGGCGCCTCGTGGCACACGGCGAGCTGCTTCGTCATGTTCTCCTGGATGAGGTGCATGGGGACGTGGCCGGGGCCTTCGATCATCACCTGCACGTCGTGCTTCCAGGCCACCTTCGTCAGCTCGCCCAGCGTCTCCAGCTCGCCGAACTGCGCGGCGTCGTTGGCGTCCGCGATGGAGCCGGGGCGCAGGCCGTCCCCCAGGCTGAAGCTGACGTCGTACGCCTTCATGATCTCGCAGATCTCCTCGAAGTGCGTGTAGAGGAAGTTCTCCTGGTGGTGGGCCAGGCACCACTTGGCGAGGATGGAGCCGCCGCGGCTGACGATGCCGGTGAGGCGCTTCGCGGTGAGCGGGACGTACTGGAGGCGCACGCCCGCGTGGATGGTGAAGTAGTCCACGCCCTGCTCGGCCTGCTCGATGAGCGTGTCGCGGAAGATGTCCCAGGTGAGCTCCTCCGCCTTGCCGCCGACCTTCTCCAGCGCCTGGTAGATGGGCACGGTGCCGATGGGCACGGGCGCGTTGCGGAGGATCCACTCGCGCGTCTCGTGGATGTTGCGGCCGGTGGACAGGTCCATGACGGTGTCCGCGCCCCAGCGGATGGACCAGACCATCTTCTCCACCTCTTCCTCGATGGAGGACGTGACGGCGGAGTTGCCGATGTTGGCGTTGATCTTCACCAGGAAGTTGCGGCCGATGATCATCGGCTCCAGCTCCGGGTGGTTGATGTTGGCGGGGATGATGGCGCGGCCCCGGGCGATCTCATCGCGCACGAACTCCGGGGTGATGACGCGAGGAATCGCTGCGCCCCAGGAGTGGCCGGGGTGCTGGGCGGCGAGTGAAGCGTCGAGCTTCTGGTTCTCACGCACGGCGACGTACTCCATCTCCGGCGTGATGATGCCCTTGCGGGCGTAGTGCATCTGGCTGACGTTGGCGCCCGCCCTGGCGACGCGCGGCTTGCGGATGTGGCTGAAGCGCAGGCCGTTGAGGCGCGGGTCGGCTTCACGGGCGCGGCCGTACTCCGACGTGATGCCGGACAGTTCGTCTGTGTCGTTGCGGGCGCGGATCCAGTCCTCGCGGACGGCGGGCAGGCCCCGGCGCAGGTCGATGTCGGCGTTCGGGTCGGTGTAGGGGCCGCTGGAGTCGTAGACGTGGACGGGAGGGTTGGGCGTCTCCGGGCCGGAGTGGCCGTGGTGGCGCGTGGGTGTCTGGGCGATTTCGCGCAGGGGGACGCGGAGGTCGGGGTGCAGGGACCCGGACACGTAGACCTTGCGCGAGGCGGGAAGCGGGCCGCGGCTGATCCCCTCCAGCACCTTCCCATCGACCTTGAGGCTCTTGGACGCTCCACTCATCGGACGGCTCCTCGTGAGAACGGACGGGAGACGGGACGGGAGCATGGAGCGCCCACACCGCTTCCCTCCGCCGGTGCTAACCGGTTCAGGTTCAAAGGGATCGGACGCGGTCACACGTCCATCTCAGCCCCCTTCCGGAGGCGCCCCTAGCGACTGCGGAGCGGTGTAGCGCAGGGAGAAGTCCGCTTCAACCCGGGTGGAGGTGGGCCTGGGGACAGTGGACGCACGGTGGCCCTGTGGGGAGGGGGACGCATCAAAGAGCTACTCGACGTGGAGTGATGCCTTCCGCAAATCCTTGGGCTGATGTCCCGAACCCTCGATAGAGTCTCAGGAAGGAACTAAAAACAGGAGCGCCCTCATGGCAACGGTTTTCACTCCGCAGCACAGTTCGTTGGACAGTCTATTCGCTGGAGGGACTACCTACCGCATCCCTCCTTACCAGCGTCCCTATTCCTGGCAGGCAGTTGGACGTGGGGATCGAGACAGCCAGGTCATCCAGATGTGGGATGATCTCTGGAACTTTTTTGAGGAGAACCGGGACAACAACCGTGAGTACTTCCTTGGCTCCATGGTGATTGTCGAGGAGCAAGAGAAGCTTCGGACCTTCGAGGTAATTGATGGGCAGCAACGCTTGACGACGCTCGTGCTCCTCTTCGCTGCCATGCGATGCTTTCTGCAGGAAGCGGAGAAGCGCCTTGCGCCAGATACTGACGACACCATCCGAAAATGGTTCGGCAAAGCCATCCAAACTTTGGAGTCCTTCACCTACAACGAGGCGAGCCTTGGCCTTGTCCCTACCCTAAAACTCAAAGTGGAGCGAACCGTCCTCGGGGACTTCAATCAGATCCTCGAAGCAGCACTTGCAGGGAAAACTGAGGTACCTCTCGGGAAGCTTGAACCGAAGAACCAAGAGATCGCAGCGCGCTACTTCAAGAATCGCGACTACTTTTTATCTCGGCTCCGGGAGAAGTTCTTCGCCGCCGGGGCGGTATCTATTGAAGAGGTCAGCAAGTTCAACGAGTTCTTCAAGTTCCTGCAGGCGCGTGTCGCGATCGTACAAATCAAGAGCGCGGACTTCACGACCGCTTATCGGATCTTCGAAATCCTCAACAATCGAGGGCTACCACTCTCCAGTGTCGACCTTCTCCGAAACTTCGTGCTGCAGCGACTCGACGAAGCAAAAATTGCCGATCCAGACAAGCAGTGGGAACGTCTGGAGGCAGAGTACCCGCTAACCGAGTTCTTCATCGGGCGGTGGACCGAAAGCATCAGTGCGGCGCAACCAAGAATGTCCGCGTTCAATGATGCCCAGAGCATCTACGAGCGCAACTACAGCGATAGCCTGACCGAAAAGAAGATCGAGCGTTTCTACCGAGATCTTGAGCAGCACCTGGCATGGTACAAGCTGATAACCAATTCAGAAACAGACATTGATGATGTATCCATTCGAAATGCTGTCAGCTTTCTGAAGCTCCTGAACAACGAACGATACACCTACGACGTCTTGCTCGCGTTGTTCCGCCATCGCAAGTATGACGGAGGCGAAGACGCGGAACTCGCATCATTTCTTCGTACCTACCGAAGCCACGCACTTCACGTGTACTTGGTGGGGCGATTTTCAAGCCAAAAAAGCTACGCAGCTATCAAGCATTTGAACGATGGAAAGCTGGATCAAGCACGCCAAGCCTTCGTCCTGACCGCCAACGAAAAGAAGGATCTGGCGGACTTCTTGAATGGCCCTATCGAAAGCAATGATTACGCCAAAAGACTCATCTTCGCCTACGTCTGGGCGTGTGAGGAAGACGTCGGACCTGACGTGGTGAAGCAATTCCTTCAGTACGACCAAGCCACGCTGGAGCACATCATCCCACAACATCCAGCCGACGGAAGCAACTGGCTCAAGGACTTCAGCGCTGGATTTCGCAAGGACTTCACTTACCGCCTTGGAAACATGACGCTCCTGACGGCATCCAGGAACTCCGCCAACAAGAACTATGATTTCGCGAAGAAAAAGAAGGTTTACGCGAAGAGTCATCTGGCAATGACGACAGAACTTGCAGCACAAACCAAACTGACGCCTGACTACATGAGGGAGCGCCAGCGCAGAATTGTCGACACCCTGCGCAAGGCACTTGCTATTGACTAACACCCTGCTGGGGTTCAGTGGGAATCCCTGGTCTCCCTACTAGAGCACCGTTCAGGTTACGACGAGGGGGCAGGTAAGCGGTAGGGGATCGACGCGGGCTGTGGTCGCGTGATCAGGTCGCCACCTTCGGAGGTGGCTCATGGAACGCTGGAATCCGGCTGTGGAGCAGAGCGCACGGGAGCAGAGCCTGCTGAAGCTGGCGGGGAAGAGCAGGAAGCTTTTCGTCTTCCTGCGCGAGCATCGGCACGAGTTGTTCGACGAGGCCTTTCAGGACGAGCTCGAAGCGAATATGTGCCGCACTCCCCACATCTGGCGTCACTAGCCGCCCCCTTCAATGCTCGACAATCCATACGAATGGCTGAGGCAAATGAGCGATCTGGTTGTCACTTCTGGGAAATTCATCCCAGACGATGATGATCTGGAGAATCTGCTTTGGCTCGCGCCTCGCTGCAGTTTTGACAAAACGACCGTCCTAGAGGCGATTAAGAACCCAGAGAGCGCCGGCCAGATGATTCTCGAAATGCGCGACCGCATTCGCGCGGAAGGCAAGAAATTGACCAGGGCCCTGGTCGATTTGTACAAACTGACTGCCCCGGAAGACCGAGAAAGGGCGACACGAATTGTTCAAGAAATAGCCGATTCAGGACTCATTGAACTGCATCGAGAAGAAGCACAGAATATTCTTCGAGGGGTCAAGGGAGGATTCATCAAGCCGGACTCATGACCGACGCACGATGCACTTGACGCGATCCAGCCGGGATGTTCTTGCTGGAGGATGAGCGAAGGACATTGAGCCGGCTTCGTGGACAGGTGGGTTACGCAGCCAACGGCACCCGTGAACCGGCCTTCTCGAACTCGACGGATGGGAGCTACGCAAGTGAGCGTTCCGAGAAGAAGCCCCCCTCTTCACCGGTGTTGAGGCCACCGATGTGACCGACTCCAGGGGCTGCGGCTTCGCGCCCAGAGCCTCGCGGACGCCTGCCCTGCACCACACGATGCGAGCCTGCCAGGGACTCACCTTGTGCTGGATGTTCAGGACGGGGTCGGAATTGGGTTAGAGCGCTTGAGACAGCGGCGAAAGGCGGCGGGTGCCTGCCGGGCAACGCGAACAACACCCCCTGTCGCCCCGGAAGCAACAACCGGGAGCTGCCATACCCTCCCCCCCTCTGACGACGCGCTGGTACGGCTGTTGAAATGAATCCCCCCAGCCACGGGTCGCGGCGGTAGCGGCGCGTCGTGGCAGGGGGAGCCCCTTTGGCGGGCACCTCCTTCACGTCTGTGAATGGAGGCAACACCATGCAGCGCAACACCAGGCGGGTCTTCTCGCGCGCAGGCACTTGGGTCGTGACCCTGGGGCTGATGTCCGGCTCCGTGGCCATCGCGCAGGACCGTCCCACCGCGGAAAAGCCGTCGGACCTTCCTCCCAGCCGCGTCATCGCGGGCCGGCCCCTGCACTCGCCTCCGAAGATGAACGTGGCGGATGCTCGCAAGAGCGTCAATGCCTTCATCACCTGGGCCGGTCAGTCCGTGGTGGAGGAGCAGAACGACGCGCGCCGGGCGCTGGTCTCCGCCGCGAAGAGCCCGGAGCTCATCCAGGCCTTCATCGAGGAGATCGTCGAAGCCAACAAGTCCGGCGACACCAGCCGCGCGCTCGTCGCCCTGGGCCTGCTGGGCGAGATGCGGACCTACGACGGCGCGAAGTTCCTCGTGGAGTTCGTGCGCATGCCCCTGCCCACCAAGGGCACCGTCATCGAGGGCGAGCTCCAGGAAGAGGCCCAGCAGGCGCGCCTCCAGGCCAAGGCCATCGCGGGCGTCGCCTACCTGCGCAACGCGGAGTTCGACCGCGAGGTCGCGTACCAGGCCGGCAACCACCCCTCCGTCATCGTCCGCGCCGAGGCCATCAGCGCGTACCTCTGGAACCGCGGGGACACGCTGGAGGCTCGCAAGGAATTGGAGCCGTTCGTCCGCAAGGAGGAGCGCCTGCACCTGGACCGCGTCCGGCGCGTCAGCGGCGAAGGCGCGGAGGCGTTCAACCGCAAGCTCACCGCGTACCTCAAGGCCCACCCGGAAGTGCAGGCGCCGAACCCCGAGCGGAAGGACCCGCGCCCGCCCGAGGAGAAGCCCAACACCTACGACGTGACCCCTCCGAAGTTCTGACCTTCCCTCACGACCTGAGGAGCGAGAACGCCCATGAATCTCAAGCAAGGCATTGCCCTGATGTCGTCCGTCCTGGCCTTCGGTCTGGCCACCGAAGCCGGCGCCGTCTGCACCCAGACGGCCGCGAGCCAGGCGGACCGGGACCTCTGGAACACCCACGGCTGCTGGCAGGACTTCTTCCTCTGGCAGTACAAGGCCTACGGCCTGCGCTCCGGTGACTGGAGCAACCGCGGCTGGAATGACGCCTGCAACGTCAACCTGGAGTACCCCAAGCACTGGAACGCGTCCTACCTGCTGACGTACGGCATGCTGGACAACTGGGACCAGTCCTTCCACGGCACCGAAGACTACCGGGCCACGGCGGAGGCGCGCAGCAGCAACTTCCACGACAGCCTCTACCACAGCGTCACCGACCGCACGGACGTCTTCGGGACCTTCACCCCGCGCTTCTGGCCGTGGGACACGGACCGCGTGGAGACCGCGTGCCCGCTCTACAACCCCACCGTCAGCAACTCCAACCCGGGCTCGCGCGCCGGTGACTACATGCACGAGGGCTGGCACGCCTACTTCGACAAGTACAGCTACGACAACGGCAACACCGGCGGCCACCGGCCCGGCCCGCAGGGCGCGTGCACCATCAACGGCTGCGACTACTTCTACTTCCACGGCATCTCCAAGTATGTCTTTGGTGCCATGTGGGAGAACAATGGCACCGCGAGCCGGTTCCACTCGCCCAACCAGGTGCAGGTGGAGTTCCTCTGCGATGTGGCGGATCAATCCCAGTGGTGGATTCCGCTGAGCGTGAGGCAGACTGCGGCGTCGGATGCCAATGCCCGCGCCGCGTCCCGCTTCATCAACGGCCCGGGCTACACCTGCGGCAGCCCCCGCCCCTGGTAACGGGAAGGAAATGAGAGATGGCGCATTCGGAGCGTGACGCAGTGAAGCCGTTTCGGATGCGCCTGACGTCAGGCCTGCTCCTCGTGACCCTGGTCTGCTGCTCCAGTCCCCAGGAGCAGGCCGGTCCGGAGGCGCAGGAGGTGGGCACCTGGACGCCGCTGCCCTCGGGCGCGCCCCTGGGCACGGGGCTCCAGGTGTCCAGTGTCTTCGATGGCCAGAACGTCCTGCTCTGGGGCGGGCTGGGCGGCTGCACCGTCAACGGCGTCTGCGGCGACGGGGCCCGCTTCAATCTGGCGGCGAAGACCTGGACGCCCCTGTCGGCGCAGGGGGCGCCGTCCGCGCGCACGCAGCACTCGGCGGTGTGGACCGGCGAGAAGATGATCGTCTGGGGCGGGCTCGGCTGTGGCAGCCCCCTGGGCCCCTGTGGCGACGGCGCGACCTACGATCCCGCCACCGACACCTGGAGCGCCATCACGTCCCAGTACGCGCCCTCTGCGCGAGGCGGACACACGGCCACCTGGACCGGAGAGCTGATGGTGGTGTGGGGCGGCCAGGATCTCCAGCGGGGGCGCGTGTTCGGGGACGGAGCCAGGTACCACGTCGATACAGGCCGCTGGACGACCATGGACTTCGTCGAGGCCCCCGTGGCGCGCCGCTACCACTCCGCGGTGTGGAGCGGCGAGACCACCGGGGAGGTGCTCTACTGGGGCGGAGACGGAAATGGGGCCGGCGGCGTGGACGTGGCCCTGGCGGACGGCTCGATGTACGGCCCCTTCGCGGGCCACTGGGTGGAGATGCCGACCGAAGGGGCGCCCACGGGCCGCTGGGCGCACACGGCGGTGTGGACCGGCTCGAAGATGATCATCTGGGGCGGGATCGGCTGTGGCGATGCCCAACAGGACCCGCCGGTCTATTGCGAGCAGGGCGCCGCGTTCGATCCGCTGTACCGCAAGTGGTCCCCCATCTCCGCCAGGGGCGCGCCCTCGCCTCGCACGGGACACATCGCGGTGTGGACCGGTTCGAAGATGATCATCTGGGGTGGCGCGTCATCGAAGTGCGGCCCCAGCGGGGGTGTCTGCTCGGACGGCGCGGCCTACGACCCGGAGACGGACACGTGGGCGCCGCTGCGCACCCAAGGCGCCCCCTCCGCGCGCGCCGGGCACGTGGGCGTGTGGACGGGCAGCGCCCTCTTCATCTGGGGAGGGATGGGGGGCGGCGGCTCCGAGGCCCCCCTGACGGATGGCGCGTTGTGGGTGCCGTGATGCTCACACCTTCACGGTCTTCACCAGCGGCAGCTCGCGCACGCGCGTCCCCGTGAGCGCGAACACGGCGTTGGCCAGGGCTGGCGCCACGGGGGGCACTCCGGGCTCTCCCACGCCTCCGGGGCGGCCGTCGCTGGGGATGATGTCCACGTGGATGCGCCTGGGCGTCTCCGCGATGCGCGCGAGGCGGTAGTCGCGGAAGTTGCTCTCCACCGTGGCGCCGTCCTTCATCGTGATGGCGCCGTAGAGCCCCAGGCTCAGGCCGAACACCACCGCGCCCTCCATCTGCGCGCGGACCCGCTCCAGGTTCACGATGGTGCCCGCGTCCGCGACGATCCACGCCTCGTCCACCCGGATGCGCTCGTCCGCGTCCTTCACCACCGACACCACCACCGCCACGTACGTCAGGAAGCTGCGGTGCGCCGCCAGCCCCAGCGCCCTTCCCTCCCGCTTGCGCTCGTCCCAACGCGACAGGCCCGTCACCCGCTCAATCACCCTGCGCAGGCGCGCCGTGTCCACCGGGTGCTCTTCCAGGGACTGGCCGTAGTTCGGCACCTTCGCCACGCCCAGGTCCTTGGGCGTCACGATGCGCGACGGCCCCAGCACCTCCAGCAGCGTGTCCCGCGGATCCGCGCCGCGCTCGTGCGCCAGCTCGTCGATGAAGCTCTGCACCGCGAACGCGTGGTAGATGTTCGCCACGGAGCGCAGCCAGCCGATGCGCGTGTGCGCCCGGGCCTCGCAGTTCTCCATCCGCACGTCGGGGATGGCCAGCGGCAGGTCCAGGATGCCCTGCCCCATCTCGCCGTCCCCCGCGAACGTCGCGTCCGCGAACGTGGAGCCGATGGGCGGGAACGCGATGCGCTGGTGCCACGCCACCACCTTGCCGCTCGCGTCCAGGCCCGCCTCCAGCCGCTGCGCGCTCGTGGAGTGGTAGTAGTCGTGGCGCACGTCGTCCTCGCGCGTCCACTGCAGGCGCACCGGCGCGCCCACCGCCTTCGCGACGAGCGCCGCCTCCACCACGTAGTCCGGCTTCGACTTGCGGCCGAACCCGCCGCCCAACAGCGTCACGTGCACCGTCACCTTCGACGGGTCGATGCCCAGCGCCTTCGCCACCTCGCTGCGCGCGGCCTGCGGGTTCTGCGTCGTGGCCCACACCTCGCAGGTGCCGTTCTCCACCTTCGCCACCGCCGCGGGCGGCTCCATGGGCGCGTGCGCCAGGTGCGGCGTGTTGTACGTGGCCCGCACCCGCTTCGCCGCCTTCGCCAGCGCGCCCTCCGCGTCGCCGACGTTGCGCACCACCTTGCCCGGCTTGCCAATCACCTCCAGCAACTGCTCGCGGTACGCCGCCGAGTCGTAGCCGGCGTTGTCCCCGCCCTCCCACGTCACGTCCAGCACCGCGCGGCCCTTCATCGCCGCCCAGGTGTGGTCCGCCACCACCGCCAGCCCGCCCAGCGGCTGGAACAGGAAGGGCTTCGTCGCCGCCGGCAGCTCCACCACCTGCCGCACGCCCGGCACCGCCAGCGTCTTCGTCGCGTCGTAGCGGGCCACCTTGCCTCCGGCCACGGGCGGACGCGCGATGACCGCCGTGCGCATCCCCGGCAACACGACGTCCGCGCCGAACACCGCGCGGCCCGTCACGATGTCCGGCCCGTCCAAGAGCGGCAGCTCCTTGCCCAGGTGCTTGAGCTCGCCGCGCGGACGCAGCGTCACCGCGTCCTTCCCGGGCACCTTCAGCTTCGCCGCGTCACTGGCCAGGTCGCCGAACTTGAACGTCCGCCGCGTGCCCTTGTGGAACACGGCGTGGTCGCGCGCCTCGCACTCCGTGGGCGCCACCTTCCAGCGCTTCGCCGCCACCGCCACCAGCATCGTGCGCACCGTCGCGCCCGCGTAGCGCAGGTCGTCGAAGATCTTCCGCACGCTGCTGGAGCCGTCCGTGTTCTGGTCGCCGTAGGCCTCGTCGCCGTCGCCCTGGACGACCTTCACGTGGGCCATGTCCGCGCCCAGCTCGTCCGCGATGAGCACCGGCAGCGAGCTGCGCACGCCCTGCCCCATCTCCGAGCGGTGGCAGACGATGGTCACCACGCCGTCCGGCGCCACGTGCACGAAGACGTTGGCCCGGAGGCCCCCGGAGGGCACCTCCGGCAGGGACGTGGGCATGGGCGCGGCGTGCGCCCTCGCGGGCAGGAACACCTCCAGCCCCAGGCCCGCGGCCACGAGGCCCATTCCTTCGAGTACGGAACGGCGCGACAGACGGATGCGCGTGTCTTGCATGGTGGCGGCCCTCACTCCGTCGGCAGTCCCGCCGCCTTCTTCACGGCGGTGCGGATGCGCGTGTACGTCCCGCAGCGGCAGAGGTTGCCCGCCAGCGATTGATCGATCTCCGCGTCGGTGGGCTTCGGCTTCTTCGCCAGCAGCGCCGCCGCCGTCATGATCTGCCCCGCCTGACAGAAGCCACACTGCGGCACCGCCAGGTCCACCCACGCCTTCTGCAGCGGGTGCGAGCCATCCGGCGACAGGCCTTCAATGGTCATCACCTCGCGGCCCTCCGCGCGGCGCACCGGCGTCACGCACGAGCGCACCGCCGCGCCGTCGATGTGCACCACGCACGCGCCGCAGAGCGCCTGGCCGCAGCCGTACTTCGTGCCCGTCAACGTCAGCACGTCGCGCAGCGCCCAGAGCAGCGGCATCTCCGGATCCACGTCCAGCACGTGCTCGGTTCCATTCACTCGCAGACGGATGCTCACGGTCGGCTCTCCTCGCGCGGGCACTCCGCGCCGTCCTTCACCCACGCGGCCACCAGGGCCCCGAACTCCGCCTGCGTTCCCGGCGCCGGGACCCGGTCCGCGCCGGGCTTCCAGCCCCAGCCCACCAGCGCGTCATGCGCCGAGTGCTCGATCAACTCCGCCAGGCTCTTGCCGCCGTTGCGCGCCGGATCCTTCAACTGTTCGCACAGCGAGCGCGGCGTGCGCCCCTCCCAGAACATCACCTTGGGCGCCAGGTGCCACTTGGGCGCGCCGGGGACCCGCGCCAACTGCGCGTTGCGGTCCTGGTGGCAGGAGGTGCACTCCAGGCCCGGCACGCCCTGGTCCTCGGGGCCCCGGGCCACCGGCGGATCATGGACCTGGCTGTTCTCACCCTGGAGCGGACTGTCGCCCACGGGGTGGCAGTTGACGCAGCGGGGATGCAGCATCACCCGGCTCGCCTCCAGGAACAGCGCCCGCGAGCGCTCCTTCTTGTCGCGGATGCCCGCGAAGGCCTCTGGCGGCCGGAGCACTTGTGGATCCGAGGGCGGCGGCATCACCACCGGATGCGCCGCGCGGCCTCCGCATCCCGCGCCGAACAGGAGCGACAGCGACAGCCCCGCCGCCCCCGCGCCCAGCACGGCTCCCAGTGCCTTCGAGCGAAGATTCATCGTGCCCCGTCCATCCCTTCGGCCAGTGGTCGTCCGACCCTACACGCAGCGTCGCGAGGCCGGAGGGGCGATGCTGCCCCGTTCCCGCCCTCCGAGAGCCTGTCAAAATGCCGAAGGGCCCGTGAAGGTTTTCTTCACAACGGGTCCAATCCCGGGAGTGAGCGGCGCCGTCACGCGGCGTGGGGGACGGCGGCCGTCGTGAAGGGCCTGTGCCTGGGTGACACGGGCCGCGGGCAAGATTGACGGAATGTCTTTCGAAGCCGCTGGGGGATCCGCGCAAGTGCGCGGAATCGCGTGGGCGGGGCGTTGGAACGCGGTGTGTATTGGGAAGCGCGCAAGGAGATAGCCCGCCATGCGCCAGAGCCCCGCGTCGTCCGTGTTCTCCCTCACCCGCCTCTTCGTCGAGCAGTGTGCCCGCTGGAGGCTGCGCGAGGAGGTCATCGCGTTCATCCTCGAGTTCGGCACTCCCGCCCGGGCGTGTGGTGCCACGCACCTCACCGTGCACGAGCGCGACCTGCCGGTTGCGCTGCGGGACTCGTCCCTGGCGCGGCAGGCGCGCGGGTGGATCCTCATCCTCAATGACGAGGACCGGCTCCTCACCTGCTACCGCCGCCAGGACGCCTCGCGCTTCCTCAAGCAGAAGTCCAAGCGCAGGCCCGCGGGCGTCACCCGGGACCGCGACGACTTCCTGCGCGGCCTCCAGTTCGCGCCGGCCTGAATCAGTCGAGCCCGGTCTTGCCCACCGCCCAGTAGGCCTTCACCTTCGGCGTGGCGCGCTCGCCGTCACCGCGCAGCTTCGAGCGCAGGGCCTGGATGGACTGCGCCCGGCCCGTCATCACCAGCGTCGCGCCGGGCTTCGCGCGCAGGGCTTCGCGCAGCCGTTCGTGGACCTGCGTCAGGTGCGCGTCGCCCGCCGTGCGCTCCACGTCCTGGCCCTCGAAGCCCATCTCGCGCAGCGCGGGCGCGCAGTCCTCGCGGCGGGTGACCTCGAAGATGGGGGTGACGTCCCGCTTCGCTCCGGTGCGGAGCGCGTGCGCCACCGCGAAGGACGTTTCGTCACCGAAGAGCACCACCGGCGCGTCTCCGGACTCCAGCGCCACCGAGCGCCGGGGGCCGAAGAACCGCACCGTGTCGCCGGTGCGCACGTCGCGGCCCCACTTCGCTCCCGGGCTGTCGCCGTGCAGGTACACCAGGAAGGCCGTGGCCCCGTGCGCTTCGTCCCAGGACAGCGGCGTGTACGTGCGCATCCCCAGCCCTGGCAGGAACACCTGCACCTTGTCGCCGGGGGTCCATCCCTGCGCACGCAGCGCGGGCCCCTCGCAGTCAATCTGTCGAAAGGCGCGAGAGACCTCGCGAACCTGGGTCACCTTCGCTTCAGTGAAGAGAAACCGGCCCAGCATGCTGCCCAGCATGGCCTTGGCGTTTGCCATTGGAGCCTCCGTGCAGGCGTTCATACGCCGCCTTCTCATGCACGGCTCGTGAAGTTGCGTGAAGGCGTCCGCACCTTGCAGGGCAGAGACCCCCACGAAAGGAACCGGACATGGCCTCCTGGCATCCCCGGGTGCGCTGGCTTCGGACCGGCACCAGCGTCCTTGCCATCCTGGCAGCCGGCGGCTGCGCCATGGGCCCGGAGGAATTCGGGCCGCAGGTGACGTCGAGCTCGACGCCCCTGGACAACCCCATGTCCCAGTTCCGGGAGGTGCTGGCGCCCTACGGCACGTGGATGAACCTGCCGGATGTCGGTTGGGTCTGGAGGCCCAACCCGGAGGAGGTGGGGGCGGGCTTCACCCCGTATTCCACCGATGGGCAGTGGGTCTCCAGCGATTGGGGATGGACCTTCGAGAGCGACTCGGAGTGGGGCTGGGCGCCCTTCCACTACGGCCGGTGGTTCACCACGCCGACGGAGGGTTGGGTGTGGTGGCCCGACAGCGAGTGGGCCCCTGCCTGGGTGGACTGGCGTTGGGGAAATGGCTTCGTTGGCTGGCAGCCCCTGGCGCCGCCGGGCATCAGCACCGGGTTGAGCTGGTCGTTCGTGAGCGCGAACAACTTCGTGCGGCCCGACGTGGGGACGCACCTGCTTCCGGAGTCACAGGTCCAGGAGCTGATGCGCCAGACGCAGCCCGTGGGTGAGCACGTGGTGGCTCGCGAGGGGTACTGGAACCGGGGGCCGGAGCCCGCGGAGGTCGCGCGGGTCACCGGACAGCCGGTTCCGCTCGCGCAGCCGATGACGCCTCCCACGGGGCATCCGCCCCGTGCGCTGGCCGAGTGAGCGGCGCACAGGGCTCATGAAGCCACCGTGCCTACGCCGGCTGGAGGAAGCGTCCGTCCACCAGGTGGTCGATGACCTCGCGGGCGGAGTGCGGATCCAGCCTCGCCTTCGTGCCCAGGTGTGTCACCGCGCTGGAGACGGTGGTGGGTTGCTCGAAGGCGGCCAGGGCGGCGAGGAGGATGGCGCCGTCGTCGCCCTGGGTCAGCGTGGGGTCGGTGAACTTGCGCGGGTTGACGGACGGCGCGCAGCTCAGGGTGATTCCATCCACCGAGCGCAGGACCGTCACCGGCTCCTTCGCCAGCTTCGCGGGGGCCCGGTGGCTTCCCAGCCAGTCGCCCAGCGTGAAGCGCTTCGTCGACGGCGCGGTGTTCTTGAGCCGCGTGCGGCCGTTGAGGTCCACGCGCTTCCTCGCCTCCCGGTGCTTCCAGGCCAGGGCGTCCACCCGGTCCGAGTTGCGCTGCACCGCGGCCTCCAGCTCCTTGTCCTTGAAGCGGATCATCGGCACGGAGACGTCACCGGGCTCGCGCCGCTCGAAGTAGTCGAGGAACTCCGCGAACGTCTTCGCCTCCGTCACCATGTCGAAGCGCGCGGGGTGCTCCGTGACGAGCGCTCCGGGCTGCGCCTCCAGCCGCTGGTAGCCCACCACGCAGTCCAGGCCGATGATGCGCTCCACCAGCCGCAGCTCCTCCGCGAGCCGCTCCCGGTTCATGAACGGCAGGCCGCCGATGCCGGAGATTTCAACCTCCACGTTGGGATGGCGGCGGACGGACTCGATGACGTCCAGCAGCTCGCGGTCCTTCGCGCAGGGCTTGAGCAGGCCCTTGGACATCTGCTCCAGCCGCTGCTGTTCGGAGAAGCAGCCGATGTCGATGACCATGTAGATGCGCTGGAAGGTCTCCGCCAGCGCCGCGACCAGCTCCACGCGCGGCACGCCCCAGAGGAAGTACGTGCAGCAGTGGCGCGACAGGTCCACGCCGGCCCAGGTGCTCCCGAGGAACTCCGCCGTGCTGCCCGCGAAGTCGTAGCGCATCTGCCAGGTGCGGCTGGCGATCTCCTGATGGTCGCGGCGCACGTTCTCTTCCGCGCGCAGGAACGGCTTCGCGCGGCCGAAGTCCGCCTTCTGGTTGCCGCGAGCGCCGCCGCAATAGAGGCAGTTCTCGCCGCAGCCCTTGCCGGGCGCGACCCAGCCGGAGAAGGAGTGCGCGTCCATCTGGCTGAGGAAGAGCTCGTTGAAGTGTGAGTAGTAGACGTCCTGCGTGTTGGTAGCGCGCTGCACGTACGCCAGCGGCAACCTGCGGGGCCGTCCATCCGGGTGCCGCGTCACGCAGTTGGGCGGGGCCTCTTCGCCGTTGCAGAGCGCCAGCAGGGGGACTTCGCCGTCGCCCAGGATGACGTGGTCGATGCAGTCGTAGGCGCTCAACTCCTTCCACCAGTACGACGCGGAGTTGCCGCCCACGACGATGCGGATGGACGGGTCGATCTTCCGGATGGTTCGGGCGATGAGCAGCGCGCGGTCCACGTGGTGGAACCACTTCAGGCTGATGCCGATGAGCTTGGGGCGCACGCGCGCGATGAGGCGCTCGAAGGACTGCGTCACCTCTCCCGCGCTCTCATCCCCGTCCCACAGCCGCACGAAGGCTTCAATCCCGCCACGCCGCAGGTAGCTCGCCAGGTAGAGGATGCCGCACGTGGCTTCGCCCGTTCCGGCACCGACGAGGAGGACTGGCGAGAGGACACGACCACTGCTCATGGGACGACCACCGGACTGGGAGGGAGACGGGGCCAGCGTATAGGCGAATCAGGGCAGGCCCCGCGCGGATTCGTCGCCTCCCCTCCTCCCGGGCCGCCGGCCTGCTCCCTGGCAGGCCCCCCTCCGCGGTTCAGCGAGGTGCCGGAGCAGGCCCCAGGGCTTCACGGACGGTCGTTGAGCCGGCCCGAGCCTGCCGTCTCACGACCTCGGACACCTCCCGCCTCCGGCGCCGTCGCCGATGGCTTCCGTCCCCGCCTGCGGCGCCGCCGCTTCGAGGCAGCGCCTGGAGGCTGGCCTCCCAGCGCCCGCAGCACCTGCGCCCGCACGCCGCCGTCCAATCGCAGTTGCTGCATGAGCGCGTGCACCTGCTTCGCGCCCTGCGGGTTCCGCAGTCCCTCGGCCAGCCGCTCGACGATGTCGATGCGCAGCGCCACCGGCCCGATGACCTCGTAGCCGAAGACCCTCGCGCTCTGCCCGGCCAGCGCCGAGACGTTCAGCGCCGGCTCCTGCGGGATTCCCTGCGGACACGGCGCCTGCTGGAACAGCGCCGTCAACATGGCCCGCCGCTCCAGGGCCTGCGGTGACAGGGCCTGGGTGACGTAGAGGAAACGCTGGCCCTCGTGGACGCCCTGCGCCTTCAGCCGCTCCCGCGACGCCTCGTCCAGGAGCCGCCACTGCTCTCGCGCCTCTCCCTGGGAGATGACGCCCAGCCCCTCCGCCAGCCGGTAGGCCACGCCCCGCATCGCCGGCGCGCGGCCCTCGCCCGTGAAGGACTCCGCCGGAAAGCCTCCCATCGCCTCCGTGACCAGGTCCCTGGCCAGCGCCACCAACCGGCGCTCCAATCGCTGACGCGCGCCGCCCGTCCACACCTCCGGCTCCGCCAACGCCAACTGCGGCGAGCGCCGGTCGCGCCCCCGCACCAGCCGGGCCAGCGGCTGTGTTTCGAACGAGATGCGCCCCGCCGCGTCCACGTCGAAGGCGTCGTGCGTCGCGTCCACCACGCGCTGGACGAACTGCTCCTCCGTCATCAGCCCGCCCTCCGCGCCCGGCACCTCCGTCAACAACTGCCCCAGCTTCGCGAACGGACTGTCCGAGGCACCGGCCTGCGGCTGCGCGCTGGCCCTCACGAAGCGGCGCGCGCTCCGCCTCGCGGCCCGCTGCACGAAGCGCTCCACCAGCCGCTCATGCAGGGCATCCCCCAGCGCGTCCTCGATGCGGCGCGTGCGCTCCTGCCAGGCCTCCGCGTCGTTCAGCCAGCCCGGCCGATGGCTGATGTACGTCCAGATGCGGATGGCCGCGAGCCGGTCCATCAACGTGTGGATGTCCCCGGAGGCGTCATCCAGCGGCGACACCTGCCGGCCCAGCCAGGTGGGGTCCAGCTTCCCGTCCCCGGCCGTGAGCTGGAGGAAGGTCTCGCGCAAGAGCGCGACGTGCTGCCCGAAGAGTCCCTTGCGGAAGTCCGGGACCTGGCAGACCTGCCACAACAGCTCCACGGACGCCTTGTCGGTGGTGAGCTCGCGGATGGCCGGCACCGCCGACAGCCCCTTGAGCGCGTCGAAGTCGTCCGCGCGCTCCACCCGGACGAAGGCGCTGTCTCTCGGCGCTCGCGACAGGGAGTCCAGCAGCGCCTCCGGGCTTGCGAAGTCCAGCGAGGAGTTGCGCCAGATGAGGCTGCGCACCGCCGGGAAGCGGTGGGATTCGATGGCGGAGACGATGCGCGGCGGCAGCTCCGGCAACGTGTTCAGCGCGCCGAAGCTCCCGTCGTTGAGGTGGCGCCCCGCGCGGCCGGCGATCTGCGCCAGCTCGTCCGGATACAGGTCGCGCTGTTCGGCGCCGTCGTACTTGGAGAGCGTCGCGAAGGCCACGTGGTTGAGGTCCAGGTTCAACCCCATGCCAATGGCATCCGTGGCCACGAGGTATTGAACCTCGCCGGATTGATACATGGCCACCTGCGCGTTGCGCGTCCGGGGCGACAGCGCGCCCAGCACCACCGCCACCCCGCCCCGCAGGCGGCGCAGCGACTCCGCCAGCTCGTAGACGCGGTCCGCGGAGAACGCGACCACCGCCGAGCGCGGCGGCAGGCTCTTCAGCGAGCGGCGCCCGGCGTAGCGCAACTGCGACAGGCGCGTGGCGCGCTTCATGGACGCATGCGGAATCAGCGCCTGCACCATGGGCCGCATGGTGTCCGCGCCCAGGAACCAGGTCTCCTTGCGCCCGCGCGCGTGCAGCAGCCGGTCCGTGAAGACGTGCCCGCGCTCCCGGTGCGCGGCGAGCTGGATCTCATCCACCGCGAGGAAGTCCACCTCCCGGTCGGTCGGCATCGCCTCCACGGTGCAGATCCAGTAGTCGGGCCGGGGCGGAACGCGCTTCTCCTCGCCCGTCATCAGCGCGACCCGGCCCTCGCCCACCTTCGCGGTCACCCGGTCGTAGACCTCACGGGCGAGCAGGCGGAGCGGCAGGCCGATGATGCCGGAGTCGTGCTCGAGCATCCGTTCGATGGCGCGGTAGGTCTTCCCGGTGTTCGTGGGCCCCAGCTCCGCCACGACGACGGACGGCCGGCTGGATGGGCTCGAGCTCATTGGCGAAGACTAACCCCGAACCCCCTGCTCCGCCCCGGAGGCCGCAAGGGATGTTCGCGAACAACCTCCCCGCCCGCCGCCCGGCGTGGAGGCAGGCGTCGGGGGGCGGGACGGACAGGCGCGGCGCTCCCGGCACGCGGGGGCAGGTGGGATGGACGGCGCCGCCCGGGCCCCCCAGCTTCCGGACACGCAGCCGCCCGGGGGCACTTCCATGGCCGACATGCAGCCGCAGCCGTCCGACACCGAGCTGGGGGACCTGGGGGTCCGCGTCACGCTGCTCAACGCCGCGCTGGCGACCAAGGTCGTCTGTGTGCGGCGCTACACGCGCCATGCCCTGCTGGCGGGAGGCGCCTGTCACGACGCGATGAGGGCCGCGTTCGGCCTGCACGCTCGCGACGAACAGGACCACGCGCTCCGGCTGGCCGAGCGCATCCAGCAACTGGGCGGCCGGCCGGACTTCAACCTTGGAGGACTCATGTCCAGCGGTGACACCCGGGACGACGAGGGGCGGACGCTGGTGGAGCTGCTGCGCGAGAACCTGGAGGCGGAGCGCGTCGCCATCGCGTCGTACCGCGACCTCATCCCCTACTTCGCGGAGCGCGACCCCACCACGCGGCGGCTCCTGGAGGATCTCCTCGCCGACGAGGAGGCGCACGCCAACGCCCTGCACGCGCTCTTGAAGCCTTGACACCCCGGCCCGGTGGGTCCCTCGGGCGGGCCCCGAACGGTCCCGCCGGGCCGAGGTTCGTCGCCGTGCGTCTTCAGGTGCCCGGCGCCACCCGCACGTCGCGGTAGCGCACCATCCGCTTCAGCGACGGATCCCACAGGTTCAGCCGCAGGCACCCGGCGATGTCCTTCAGCGTGAGCGTGGTGACGTGCGGCCCCTGGAGCTCCGGGATGGACGCCATCGCCTCCGGCAGCCGGTAGAACGGGATGCGCGGGTTGAGGTGGTGCACGTGGTGGTAGCCGATGTTGCCCGTGAACCACTCCATCACCGGCCCGAAGCGCATGTAGCTGCTGGCCTCCAGCGCCGCGTCCGCGTGGTTCCACGCCGCCTCCGGCAGGATGGCCACGTCGTCGAAGTTGTGCTGCGCGTAGAACAGGTACGTGCCCAGCGCGTACGCGGCGAACAGCGGCCCCACGAAGGCGGTGAGGTAGACGCCCAGCCCGAAGAAGTGCCAGACGGCCGCGGACAGGGCCACGTGCACGCCCAGCGCGAGCCCGGACGTCCAGTAGCGCTTCGGGTTCTTCACGAACGGCTGGAGGCACAGGCTGTAGAGGAACGCGGTGAAGTAACCAAACACCTGCGTCACCGGGTGGCGCTCCACCACGTAGCCCAGGCGCTGTGCGCCGGTGGCCTTGCGCCACTGGTCCGTGGTCCAGGTGACGAAGGTGCCCGCCGAGTCCGCCGCGATGCGCGCGGTGTTGGCGTGGTGATGGTTGTGCGTGTCGTTCCAGATGCGCGCGGGCGTGAGCGTGAGCAGCCCCTGCACCTGGAAGAGCGCCCTGGCCCACCGGGACTTCGGCAGGAGCGCCCCGTGCATGGCGTCGTGGAAGAGGATGAAGCAGCGGATGAGCACCAGCGCTTCAATGAGGCCGCCCACGATGCGCAGGGGCCACCAGGGCGCGGCCGCCGCCAGCACCAGCGCGCCCACGAGCGCGGCGTAGGTGGAGCCGAGCGCCCAGAGGGAGCGCGCGGTGTCCTGGGCCGCGAAGGGACGCGTGCGGGCAATGAGGTCCTTGCTCGATGGCGACGCGGTTCGTTCCATGGGGACAGGGCTCCAGCGGTGACCGCCCGGCGACACACCGGGACGGATGACCGCGAGCGTTGTCCCATCCCCATGTCATGGCCGGGTCAGCGCTTCCCACGCGCGCGGCGTGGGCCCCTCGCGTCAGGGATGACGCGCGAGGCCGTGCGTCAGCGCTTCTTGCGCCAGGCGCGGAGCTCCGCCTTCTTCTGCTTGCCCACCTCGTCCAGCCGGGCCTGCCAGGCGTCACGGTGGGGACGCAGGGCCTCCGCCACGGCGCGGGCCACCACGAGGTTGCGGTACCACTTGGCGTCCGAGGGCACCAGGTGCCAGGGCGCACGCTGGGTGGACGTGCGAGCGAAGACGTCCTCATAGGCGCGCGTGTAGTCCGCCCAGTGCTTGCGGTCCTCCCAGTCGCCCGCGGCGATCTTCCACGCCTTGCGCGGCTCCTCCTCGCGCGCCAGCAGCCGCTGCTCCTGCTCCTCCTGGCTGATGTGGAGGAAGAACTTGAGGACGATGGTGCCGTGCTCGGAGAGCAGGGTCTCGAAGTCGCGGATGTGCTGGTAGCGCGACCTCCAGAGCGGCTCCGGCACCAGGTGGTTCACCCGCGCCACGAGCACGTCCTCGTAGTGGGAGCGGTTGAAGATGGAGAACTCGCCCTGCCGGGGGGCCTTGAGGTGCACGCGCCAGAGGAAGTCGTGCTCCCGCTCCTCCGTGCTGGGCACGCCGAAGGAGGTGACGCTCACTCCGCGTGGGTTGAGGCTGCCCACCACGTGCTTGATGGTGCCGTCCTTGCCGGCGGTGTCGCGCCCCTGCAGGACGATGAGGACGGAGTTCATCTTCGCGCCCCACAGCAGGTCCTGCAGGTCGAACAGCTCCTCGCCCAGCGCGTCGAACTCCGCCTTGGCCGCATCCTTGTCCGCCTTCTTCGGCGGCGTCGTGGGGATGCGATCCAGCTTCACCTTCGCGCCCTGCTTGTCGTTGCGGATGATGTCCATGGTCCCCTTCGCTCCTGGTATGGGCGGCAGCGTGCCTGGAGCGAAGGCGGATTCACACCGTTCCAAGCCAGGACGGCGGCAGAACGTCCGAGTCGAACCTTTCGAGGACGATGCGGCACAGGCTGTGACGGCTGGACAGCTCCTGGAGCCACTGCCGGTAACGGGCCGTCTCGTCCTGGGGCGCGGCCAGCAACCAGGTGAGCCGCTCGGCCGCGTCCAGCACCGCCGCGAGCGTCTGGGGGTCATGCCCCTTCAACGACATGAAGCGGGCCACCACCAACACCCTGTTGAGTGCGTAGAGGGCATGGCCTCGCTTGCGCTCCTGGATCACGTGTCTGCTCCGGGGTCCCGCGGAAAAAAGTGCGAAGGCACCCAAGCACCAATCGCGCCAGCACGGCCCGTGGAGGCGGTGCCGCCCGGGGCGCGCGGCCCGGCGGGCGGGGACGTCCGTCCAGTTTCCAGAATCTGGTTCTTGAATCCAGACAAGACGCCCCGTCAGGTTGGACAGCAAGCACCCTGAAACCAGACACAACTCAGCAATTCATGCCATTTGCGGGGAATGGGGGAACAGCGCCGGGCTCGGCATTGCGCTTGCTTTGCCCGGGGTCCGCGCCTCACCGCGACAGCCCGAAATCAACTCCTCACAAATCCCCCACTCGCCAGTCCCGCTTTCGTCCCCTGTCGCGCCGTTGCTGTCCGCCACCTCACGAAAGCCAGATGAGCCGAATCCCCATGCCCCTGCCCAACCCCCTGTGTCTGTTGTCCGCCCTGGCGCTGCTGCCCTCCCTGGCCAGCGCCGCCGCCTCCACCGCCCCCGCCTTCGACCTGGAGCGGCTGAGCCTCAACCCCACGTCGCGCGCCGCGCTCGGCACGGCGGCCGGCGGGCTGCGCGAGCCCGGTGAGCTGCGCCTGTCCCTGGCGGCGCACCACGAGCGCTCGCCGCTCACGCTCTACCGCGATGGCCAGCGCATGGAGTCGCTCGTCGGGTCGCGCACGCAGGTGCAGTTGGCGGGCACCTACACGGTGAACAAGCGGTTCGAGGTGGGCGCCATCCTCCCCCTCATGGCCCACCAGGGCACGAGCGGGTTCTCCAACGTGGGCATGACGTCGCCTTCGTCGTGGGGCCTGGGCACGCCGGTGCTGCAGGGCCGGCTGGGGCTGCTGGATGAGGCGTCCGCGCCGCTGTCGCTGGCGGCGGAGCTGGCGGTGGGTTTGCCCGTGGGCAGCAAGGATTCGCTCCAGGGCAGCGGCGGCTGGGACGTGACGCCGCGTGTGTCCGCGGGCCGCACGGTGGGGCCGGTGGTGCTGGGGCTGGAGGCGGGCGTCCGGCTGCGCGACCGCACGGCGGTGGGCTCGAACGCGGTCGGATCGGAGCTGCCCTGGGCGGCCACCGTGGCCACCACGGGGCAGAAGCTGCGCGGCGAGCTGGGCCTGCGCTCCGCGGTGCCGCTGACGGACAGCCCGGTTCCCCTGGAGCTGCTGGCGGGAGGCCGCTACTCGCTGGGGTCGCGGATGGAGGTGTTCGCGCTGGGCGGCCCCGGCCTGGGCACCGCGCCGGGCACGCCCGCCTTCCGCGTGATGGCCGGCCTGTCCATGTCCGCGCTCCAGGCGGAGCGGCCGGTGATGCGCCCCCGCGTCGCCGAGGCTCCCGCTCCCGCGCCGGTGGTGGCGGCCGTGGCGCCGGAGCCCGCGCCCGTGGCGCCTCCGGTGGCGGTGGTGGACGTGTGCGCCCCGAACCAGAGCCACTCGCTGGAGCAGTGCCCGGACCTGGATGACGACAGCGACGGCGTGGCCAACGCCAAGGACCACTGCCCGGTGGACCCCGAGGACCGCGACGGCTTCCTCGACGAGGACGGCTGCCCGGAGGTGGACAACGACGGCGACGCGGTGGCGGACGCGGTGGACAACTGCCCGATGGTGGCCGGTCCCGCGGCGAACCAGGGCTGCCCGGCGAAGCAGAAGCAACTGGTGGTCATCACCCAGGACCGGCTGGACATCCGCGAGAAGGTCTACTTCGCGTCCGGCAAGGCGCGCGTGCTGCCGCGCTCGTTCCCGCTGCTGGAGCAGGTGGCGAAGGTGCTCATCAACCACCCGGAGCTGAAGCACATCCTGGTGGAGGGCCACACCGACTCTCGCGGCCGTCCGGAGACCAACCGCACGCTGTCCCAGCAGCGCGCCTCCGCGGTCGTCCAGCACCTGGAGACGCGCGGCGTCCCGGCGGACCGGCTGATGGCCGCCGGCCGCGGCCCCGACGCCCCCGTCGCCTCCAACAGCACCGCGTCCGGCCGTGAGCTCAACCGGCGCGTGGAGTTCCACATCGAGTCGGAGCCCAGCTCCGGCCACGCCTCTCGCGACTGACACACCGTCCCCTCCCCTTCGCCCCTCCTTTCGCAGCCCCGTCCTCTCTCCGGAACCTCCCATGACGACCTCTTCCCATCGCCTCCTCGTGGGGGCCCTGGCCGCGCTTTGCCTGAACGCCCGCGCGACCGCCGAGGCCTCCCCTGTCTCCACCGCCGTGTCCCCGCGCCAGTGGGCCGCGGCGCTCCCCGACGCGCCTCCCGCGCCCGTCATCCTGACCCCCACGCTGGGGCTGGTGCTGTCCACCGCGCTGCCGTTCTACAGCGGCACCGCGGAGGTGGGCGCGAAGGTGACGCTCAGCGTGGACGGGAAGGTCACCGCGACGGTGACGGCGGACGCGAACGGCCGCTGGAGCTACACGCCGTCCCTGCTGGAGCTCCTGTCCAACGGCGTGCACTCGCTGGTGGCGGTGAGCACCAACGTCGCGGGCCAGACGGGCCCCGCGGCGAGCGTGCAGTTCAGCGTCCTGGCCCTGGGGCCGGAGACAGTCATCCTCAGCGGCCCGGCGCAGTCCACCGCGCAGCAGCAGGCGCGCTTCGTGTTCGCGTCGTCGGCGCTGCTGGTGTCGTACCAGTGCGCGCTGGACAGCGACGTCTTCGTGGCGTGTGACACGCCTCGCGACTTCACCGGCCTGGCCGAGGGCCCGCACCAGTTCCAGGTGCGCTCCAAGGACCTGCTCGGGCTGCTGACGGACACCACGCCGGCCACGTATTCGTGGACGGTGGACCTGACGCCGCCGAAGACGACCTTCACGTCCACGCCTTCGGCGTACAGCAACGCGGTGGTGGCGGCGTTCGCCTTCGAGTCCTCGGAGACGCCGTCCACGTTCACCTGCTCGCTGGACAGCGGCCCGGTGCTGCCTTGCGCTTCGCCGTACCTGACGGTGGCGTTGGGGGACGGACCGCACACGCTGGCGGTCCGCGCCCGGGACGCCTCGGGCAACCAGGAGACGGAGGCCACGACCTTCACCTGGACGGTGGACACGGTGGCGCCGGCGACTCCGGTGGTGACGTCGCTGACGCCCGGGGCGACGGTGGCCGTCACGCCTTCGGAGGTGAGCGGCCGGGGTGAGCCCGGGTCGGTGGTGCACCTGACGGTCGACGCCGTGACGGTGGGCACGGCGGAGGTGGATGTGTCGGGCCAGTGGACGGTCGCGCTGCCGGGCACGCTGGTGGACGGGGTGCACCTGCTGACGGCGTCGGCCACGGATGAGGCGGGCAACGCCAGCCTGCCGGTGACGGTGTCCTTCACGCTGGACAGCACGGGGGCGGACACGCGCATCGTGTCGGGCCCGCCGCTGTTCAGCGCCAGCAGCAGCGCCACGTTCGGCTTCACGTCGGAGAACGCGGGCGCCACGTTCCGGTGCCAGATGGACTCGCTGCTGTCGAGCGCGTGCACCAGCCCGTCGGTGTACCAGGGCCTGGAGGATGGGGTGCACGTGTTCTCCGTGCAGGCCATCGCGCCCAACGGTCTGCCGGACCTGACGCCGGCCGTGCACACCTGGACGGTGGACACGGTGGCGCCGGTGGTCACGCTGGTGACGTCGCCGCCGCCGGTGCTGGCCGGGACGGTGGCCTCGTTCGGCTTCGCCGCGTCCGAGGCGCTGGCCACGTTCCAGTGCAGCGTGGACGGCGTGGAGTTCCAGGCCTGCCTGGCGAACGTCATGCTGGAGGACCTGCTGCCCGGGACGCACACGCTCCAGGTCCGCGCGGTGGACGCGGCCGGCAACATCGGCGTCGCGGTGAGCTACACGTGGGAGATGACCCCGGCCGATGGCGGCACGGGCGGTGGCACCGGCACGGATGGCGGCACCGGCACGGGGACTGACGGCGGCACCACGGATGGTGGCACGGGCACCGGCACGGACGCGGGCACCGGCGGCACCACGGACCCGGGCACCACGGATCCGGACCCTGGCACCGGCAATGGCCAGACTCCGGACGACTCCGGAGTGCTTGGCGGCACGCCCGACGACGAGTTGCTCGGCGGCGGCCTGGGCTGCGGCGCCACGTCCCCCGCTCCGGACATGTGGGCCGGCGCGCTGCTCGCGGGCCTGATGGCGCGCGCCCGCCGCCGCAAGTCCTGAGCTTCTTCCCTTTCGTCAATCAACCCGCACGGGGCGGTCCGTTGAGCCGCCCGGTGCCTGCCTTCCCCCCTCCTTCGCGTTCGAGCCGCATGCCCTTCATTTCTGATCGACGTCTCCAAGCGCATCTCGTTGACGCGTTCGTCGCCACCCTGCTCGTCCCGGTGTTCGTGGGCCTCTTGTGGCTCGCGTTCCGGGTGACCGACTACATCCCATCCGATAGCACCCACGCCCAGCTCATGTTGATCCGCGGTGTCGTGCGCACCCCCTTCGTCTTCTGCCTGACGTGCGTCTTCTTCCGCGCGTTCAATGCCTGGGAGGACGTCCTCAAGCACCTGGTCCGCGAGTTCCAGCCGCAGGCATTCGAGGAGCGGCCTGTCCGGAAGGACTGACGTCTGCCCCCGCGCGCCTTCGCGGTGACACGTAGCGGGGCGCGCGGTGTTCCCCTCCCATCGCAGCAACCGGGAGGGGAACACATGGCAGGGCATCGACTCATCGCGAGCACCCTGGGCGCCTTCGCGCTCGCCGGGCTCGCGGGCTGCACAGACACCGCGGCCTCCGTGGACGCCACCGCCGAGCCCGCGACGTCCCAGGCGGAGCTGGCGTCCGTGGCCCAGGCGGCCGCCGGCAGGAAGCACTTCCAGGAGGCCCTGCCCGGCACCAACGGGCGCTCCTGCGCGACGTGCCACGTGCTCGCGGACGACACCACCCTCACGCCCGAGCACGTGGAGGAACTCTGGGCCCGGAACCCCGCGGATCCGCTGTTCAACCGCATCGACGCGGATGACCCCACGGCCCCCGTGCCCACCTACGAGCACCTGAAGAAGGGCCTGGTGCGCGTGGTGCTCCCGCTCCCCGCGAACATGGACGTCATCGACGTGCAGGGGAACGTCATCATCGCCCCGGACCGCAAGGTGTCCGTCTGGCGCGCCGTGCCCAGCATCGCCGACACCGGCTTCTCCGGCCCCTTCCAGTTCGACGGCCGCGAAACCGACCTCGTCACCCAGGCCCAGAGCGCCGTCACCAGCCACAGCGAGGGCGGCACGGTGGCGCCGGCCGTGCTCCAGCGCATCGCCGCGTTCGAGCGCGGCGTGTTCAGCTCCCCGCGCGCCCGCTTCGTGTCGGAGCTGCTGGAGCGCGGCTGGCCGCTGAGCGCCATCCCGGATCCGGACGCCCTGCTCGTGCTCGACGCCTCCGAGCGGCGGGGCCGCGACGTCTACAACCTGGCCTGCGAGGCCTGCCACGGCGACCGCACGCGCAACCGCATCGTGAACCGCGCCACGCACGACGCCCTCTTCTACGCGCTCAAGCCCGACGGCAACATCCAGTACACCGTCACGCCCGGCCGCCCGCCCGAACCCGTGCGCGTCCCCCGCCCCCACAGCGAGTTCCTCAACGCCGGCTACGCCTACATGACCTATCTGGGCCAGCGCGGCGTCGTGCCCCAGTACAACGCGTCCGTCGACTTCCCCCAGTACCGCTTCCGCTTCTACACGGACGGCACGCGCCAGCACGCCGTCACGGACCTGCCCCCCATCCCGGTCACCGCGAGCGGCGATCCGGATGACATCAACCCCGCGCTGGATGAGAACGGCGCGCCCATCGTGGGCCCCGCGCTCGCGGCGCAGTGGTACTCCACCGACCCCGGACGCGCGCTGATCAGCGGCGACCCCGCGGAGTTCGAGGCCTTCGACGTGCCGTCCCTGCGAGGCATTGCCCGCACCGCGCCGTACTTCCACGACAACAGCCACGCCACGCTCGCGGAGACGGTGGACACCTACAGCCGCTTCATCCTCCCGGGCATCCCTTCCGTGGGCGCGCCGCCGGTGCACCCGCCCGAGTTCCCGGGCGGGCCGCCGGAGTCGCTCGGCCCCGCGCAGAAGCGGGACCTGCTGCGCTTCCTCCAGCGGCTGTGAGCGCCGCCCCTCAGCGCCGCCACTCCAGCTCCGGCGCCGGCACCCGGGGCGGAGGCGGCAGGAAGGTGTGCGCCAGCCCCCGCAGGCCCCGCGCGAAGAACTCCTCGCGGATCCACTGGGCCAGCGCCGCCGCCTCGCCCTCGTGCCCGGGGGCCAGCCTGAAGGTCGCGTGCCACTCCACGAAGGTCTGCCCGGTCGCCGTCACCGGCGTCACCCGAAGCTTCGCCACGAAGTCGCGCACGGGCAGCGGGCCCTCCACCATCTCGTACGCATAGCTGCGCGCGTTCGGGTCGTACGCCAGGCGCGCCTCCAGGTACACCTCGCCATCGCGCGTGGTGAGCCTGCGCAGGGGGCCGGAGTCGGGACGCGTCACCCGCTCGCTGGAGACGACGCCCGGGTGCCAGCGGGGAAGGCTGTCAAAGCCTCCCACGCGGTCCCAGACCACGTCCGCGGGTGCCTGGATGAGCTGACTCGCATACGCCTCGGCCATCAGTGCCTCACGTCGATCTTGCATGGACATGCTCAAGAAGGGGCTTCACCCCGGGGGCGGCCATGCGACTGGAGGGAGCCCCACCGTCCACCGGCGGGCCTCCGGGCGCAGCGCGTGCCCCCATGAGTGGAGCGCGCTCCCCTCAGGCCGTGCGGCCCTGGAAGCCCTCGTAAAGCCATACAGTCAACGGGCCCGCTGCCCCACCGCATCGCATCGCATTCATGCCGCCCCCCATGTCAGGCATTGAGGCGCGTGATGTGGAGCAAGAGCAGCGGAGCCGGAATCGTCCGAAAGGGCTGTTGTAAGCGCTCCGCATCCCGGGTCAGTCTGCGTGTGGCCCCGCGATCACCGGCCCACCTGGGGAGACTCGCCCTCCAGGGCATGGGCTGGCGGGATGTGAAGCATTGTCCCGGCATGGCTGTTGAAGGCGCATGGCGCATGCCCCCTTGCCGAGGAGATGCCCGATGACCTCCGCTTCCATCACCGAGTACGAAACGCGCCTCTATTGGCAGGGAGACCGGGGCGCGGTGCTGACGAGCGACCGTGCGCCCCCCGTTCCGATTGGCCGCCCGCTGTGCGGCCAGGACGGCGGGCCCGAGGACGGGCGGTGGGACCCGGAGGCGCTGCTCGTGGGCGCGGTGGAGGGGCGCACGCTGCACGCGTTCCTGGACGGGGCGCGGGAGGCAGGCGTGGGCGTGCTCTTCTACCAGAGCTCCGCCACGGCCCGGCTGGTGAGCGGGAGCCCTGAAGAGGCCGCCCACTTCACGGACCTCATCGTCCGGCCGCACGTCGCCGTGGCCAGCCTCAGGGAGGCGGAGGACGCGCGCGAGGTCTTCGCCCGGCTGCCGGCGCGGTGCTTCCCCAGCTCCATGCTCCAGCTCACCCCGCGCATCGAGCCGGTGGTGGAGGTCTGGGCCCACTCCCGTCGCGAGGACGCCACCGCACCTGTCGAAAACCACGCAGCCGCCTCCGGCGAAGCGGACGCGGTGGTTCCCTGGGAGAGCGGCGTGCGCAGTGTGGGAGGACATGCCGACGAATCCACAGACGAACCCGCCCACGAAGCCGGTGAAGGAGCCGGAACCGAAGCCCACGCCTGAGATCGAGCCGCCCCGGCCGCCCACGCCGGAGAAGGATCCGCCGCCCGGCGAGCCCCGGCGCCGGGAACCGCCTCCGCCCCAGCAGGACCCGGAGGTGGAGCCGGGCATCCAGGACCCACCGGCGCACGACCCCGACCATCCGGGGCCGCCGAAGATCATCGCGTGAGCGCCTGGAAGCGGCCGTGCCGCGCGGCATCAGGGGTTCCCACGATACGACCCCACCCGGAGTTCGAGCGCGTTCACCGGGAGCAGGGCCGTGACGGGTCTCCCTGGACCTTCGTCCAATGACTGCGTTGGACGCCTTCGCGCGGCAATGCAAGTCGATGCGAGGAACCATAAAGTGAGCCGCGCTCGTCGCGCGCCATGCTCACGCCCTCCCCGCCCCATCACCGCCTCCGGATCCTGGCCGTCGCCGCCGCGTGCGCGGTGATCATGGGCCTGGCCGGGGCCTGGAGCGGGAGCCAGTCCCCGGGTGTCCGCATCACCGTGCTGGCGGTGAGCGCGTTCGCGCTTGCGGCGGTGGGCGCGGCGGTCGCGCTCCGCGAGCTGGCCCGGAGCGAGCGCGAGTGCGCACGGCTGCTTCAGCAGGCGGATGACGCGCGGGCGCTGCGCGACGCGGTGATGGACATCACGCCGGTGGGCTTCGCGTTCTACGACCGCGACCTGCGCTACGTGCACGTCAACGCCGCGCTCGCCGCGATGAACGGCCTGCCGGTGAAGGCGCACCTGGGCCGCCACGTCGCGGAGGTGCTGCCGGCGCTGGGCACCGCGCTCGCGCCCCGGCTCGCCCGCGCGCTGGAGTCGGACGCGCCCCTGCAGGACCTCAGCCTCCAGGTGGAGACGCCCGCCGCGCCCGGCGAGACGCGCTTCTGGTTCGGGAGCTACTCGCGCGTGCGCGGCTCGGGCGGCGCGGTGCTGGGCGTCATCGCGTCCCTGTCGGAGGTCACCGAGCGGATGCGCGCGGAGGCCTCCCTCCAGGAGCACGAGGGGCGCCTGGACGTGCTCACGCGGTCCCTGCCGGACTACCTGTGGGGTGGGAAGCTGCGGGACGGCGTGCTGCGTGACTTCTACTGCACGCCCGTCGTGGAGCGCACCACCGGCTATCCGGCCAGCGCCTTCACCACCGGCGGCGGCCCGGAGGGGACACCCTCGCCGCTGTGGGCGGAGATGATCCACCCGGAGGACCGGACGCGCTACCGCGAGTGCATCGAGTCGCTGGCCCTGGCCCCTAGCACCGAGGTGGAGATCGAACACCGCATCATCTGCGCGGACGGGCGCGTGCGCTGGGTGCGCAGCCGCGCCGCGGCCTCCGGCCTGGACGACCGGGGCGGCGTGCACCTGGGCTGCGTCGTCACGGACGTCACCGACCGGCGGCTCGCGGACGACCTCCGCCAGCGGTTGAATGACAGCTTCCGCCGCTCCGCGACGGAGTGGCGCCGCACCTTCGACGCGGTGTCCTCGCCGCTGCTGGTGCTGAGCGCGGAGGGCATCATCCACCGGCTCAACGACGCGGCCCGCGTGCTCTTCCGGGAGGCGGACCCCTCCGGCCAGCCGCTCTCCGTGACCGCCGGGGCGCCGCCCTGGTCCAGCGCGGGACCGCTGGTGGAGGAGCTGCACGCGACGCACGGCAGCACCAGCCGGCAGGTGCACGATCCGGAGTCCCACCGCACCTGGGAGTTGTCGGCCGCGTGGGTGGACGAGAAGGCGAGCGAGGACGCTCGCATCATCCTGGTGGCCACGGAGGTCACCCGGCTGCTGGAGCTGCAGGCGCATGTGCGCCGCAGTGAGACGATGGCCGCCATGGGCGCCATCGTCGCGGGCGTGGCCCACGAGGTGCGCAACCCCCTCTTCTCCATCTCCGCGGTCGTGGACGCGGTGGAGGCCACCTACGGCGCCCAGCCGGAGTTGAAGCCGTACCTGGACGTGTTGCGCGGCGAGGTGCGCCGGCTCACGCACCTGACCCAGGAGCTGTTCGAGTACGGCCGCCCCACGCGGGGCGAATGGACGGACGGCGCGGTGGGCGCGGTGGTCGCCGACGCCCTGTCCGCCTGCATGCTCACCAGCGACAAGGCGGCCGTGAAGCTCGCGCGCGAGGTGGCGGAGGCGCTCCCTCCGGTGCGCATGGACGCGCGCCGCCTGTTCCATGTCTTCCGCAACGTGGTGGAGAATGCCGTGCAGCACTCTCCCCAAGGCACTACCGTTCACGTGACCGCGGAGGCCGTGGAGGAGGCGGGGCGCCCGTGGGTACGCTGCACCGTCCATGACGGCGGGCCCGGCTTCAGGAGCGAGGACCTGCCCCACGTCTTCGAGCCCTTCTTCAGCAAGCGTCGAGGAGGGACCGGGCTGGGGCTGTCCATCGTCCAGCGCATCCTGGAGGAACATCAGGGGCGCATCCGCTTGTCCAATCACCCCCAGGGAGGCGCGGAGGTGACCATCCTGCTGCCGGCCCTTTCCCCCGCCGGCGACACCGGCACAACTCCGCAGTCACAGGTGTCATGACTCGCACCCGCATCCTGCTCGTGGACGACGAGCCCGGCGTCCGTCTGGGTATGAAGGGCTACCTCACCCAGCACGGCTTCGACGTGGACGAAGCCACCAGCGTGGCCGAGGCCCAGGAGGGCTTCCGCACGCACCGGCCCGACGTGGCCGTCATCGATTACCGCCTGCCGGATGGCACGGCGCTGGAGTTGTTACCCCGGCTCAAGGAGCTGGACGCGGCGGTGCCCCTGGTGGTGCTGACCGGGCACGGCTCCATTGAGCTGGCGGTGCAGGCCGTGAAGGAAGGCGCCGAGCAGTTCCTCACCAAGCCGCTGGAGCTGGCGGTGCTGAAGGTGGTGCTGGAGCGGCTCGTGGCCCAGCGGCGCGAGCGGCAGCGGCTGTTGGCGGACCGCTCTCGCGCGGTGCGCACGCAGGTGGATCCGTTCCTGGGGAACAGCCCCGCCATCCGCGCGCTGCGAGACCAGGCGGAGCGCGTGCGCGACAGCGACAGCCCGGTGCTCGTCACGGGCGAGACGGGCAGCGGCAAGAGCGTGCTCGCGCGCTGGCTGCATGAAGGGGGACCGCGCAAGGAGGCCCCCTTCGTGGACCTGAACTGCGCGGCGCTGTCCAAGGACCTGCTGGACTCGGAGCTGTTCGGCCACGAGAAGGGCGCCTTCACCAGCGCGGTGGCCGCGAAGCAGGGCCTGCTGGAGGTGGCGGACCGGGGCACGCTGTTCCTGGACGAGATTGGCGACATGGACGTGGCCGTCCAGCCCAAGCTGCTCAAGGTGCTGGAGGAGAAGCGCTTCCGGCGCCTGGGGGACGTGAAGGACCGGCGCGTGGACGTGAGGCTCGTGGCCGCCACGCACCAGGACCTGCAGGTGGCCGCGCGGGAGAAGCGCTTCCGCAGCGACCTGTACTTCCGCATCAGCACGCTCATCCTCCACGTGCCGCCCCTGCGCGAGCGCGCGGAGGACGTGCCGGTGCTCGCAAGCCACTTCCTGGCGGAGATGGGCGCGCACCGGGGCCGCGGACAGGTGGAGCTGGAGCCCGACGCGGAGCGGGCCCTCATGGCCTACGGCTGGCCGGGCAACATCCGCGAGCTGCGCAACGTGCTGGAGCGCGCGGTGCTCCTGTCCGGCACGTCGCGGCTGTCCCGCAGCGCCCTGCGCTTCGAGTCGCTCCTGCCCGCGGAGGAGCCGCTGGGCGAGGACCTCACGCTGGAGGAGCTGGAGCACCGCCACATCGAGCGCGTGCTGGCGCGCGAGGGCGGCCACGTGGAGCGCGCGGCGACGAAGCTGGGCATCTCCCGCAGCTCGCTCTACGCGAAGCTCAAGGGCTGGCAGCACAAGGGGGGCTGACCGCGGTGCGCGAGGGCCTCCGGCCGGAGGGGGCTCGGGACTTCTGGCATGCTCGGGGTTTCCTCCCCTTTTCGCATCCCCAGCCGCCATGCGTCTCCGAACCCTCACCCGCGCCCTCGCCGCCTTCCTGCTGCACTCCACCGCCACCGCCGCCGAGCCAACGACGCTGCCGCAGTTGGAGGCCTATACCGTCAAGGCGTCCTGGTTGCGGCCCATGCAGCCGCTGCGCATCGCCGACCACACCTGGCAGATTGGCACCGAGGGGCTGAGCGCCCTGCTGGTGGAGACCCCGGACGGCATCGTGCTGCTGGATGGGGGCATGCCGCAGATGGCCGAGCACCTGCTGGCCAACGTGAAGCGTCGCGGCTTCGCGCCGCATGACGTGCGCCTGCTATTGAGCAGTCACGCGCACGCGGACCACGCCGGCCCCTTCGCCGCGCTGAAGCGCCGCACGGGCGCGCGGATCGTGGCCAGCGCCGAGTCGGCGGTCCTGCTGGCGCGCGGAGGCAGCGACGACCTGCACTTCGGCGATGACATCGTCTTCCCGCCGGCCGTGGTGGATCGCGTAGTGATGGACGGCGAGGTCGTCACGCTGGGCGGCGTCGGGTTCACCGCGCATTTCGTGCCGGGGCACACCCCGGGCAGCATCGCCTGGACGTGGACCGACACGCGGGATGGCAAGCCGGTCCGCCTGGCCTACGCGGACAGCCTCTCCGCCCCCGGGTATCAACTGCTGGCCAACCCGCGTTACCCGCGCATCGTCGAGGACTACCGGCGCAGCTTCGCCACCGTGCGCGCCCTGCCCTGCGATGTGCTGCTGACCCCACATCCGGACTCCAGCGGCTGGGACTACGCGGCCGGAGACGCGGCTGGCGCCAAGGCGATGGGCTGCAAGGCCTACGCGGACGCCGCCGAGCGCGGCCTCAATACGCAGTTGGCCGAGGAGCGCCGCAAGGCACGTTGAGACACGCGCGGGCGGTCCCTGCCCGGCGCTCCAGCGATGCCGCGAGGAGATAACCATTCCCCGTGTCACACCGGAGAGGGAACGACGAGCACAACAGGTGTGCTGACGCAATCAAGCACACCCGCCTTCCCGGCTGGGAGGCGCCAGTGGAAGGCCGGGCGTGGCGCGCCCGGTCACGAACATCCCCTTGAAAATCTTTACAGCCAGACGCACCGCCCGACAGCAACACCATCATCAGACACCCCGGATCCCAAAGACATACGAATTGATGTATGATTGCGCGGCAACCCAAACGGAGGATGCATGCGCACATTCCTGATTGGCGGTCTGATGGCGATGGCGGTGGGCTGTGGAGGTCCCCTGGAGCAGGAGGAAGCGTCGAACCTGGCCACGCAGGAGGCGCCGCTCCCGGACTGCTCCAACAGCGCGACCAGCGTCAGGACCTACTACGACGCCACCGGTACGACGGTCATCGGCGAGCGCGGGTGCGACTGCGGGTTCTGGATCAACTGGGGGCAGATTTCGAGCGTCTACGACATCCGCACCTCCTGCTAGGCCATCCCTCGTCAGGAGCCGCTGACGGTTCCCGGACTGTTGTTGCCTGTCAGGCAACTGTGGCCTCTCAGGCAACGACAGTCATCGGCGCAGCTTGAATGTTTTTAGAAACTTCTCCTGGAGCCAGGCCGATAAGATGGGTTGTTGCCCGCACCCCGCGGCTCGACATCCCGAGGCCTGGAAATGCCTGTGTTTCATGGAGCCCGCCGGCTCGCGCTCTGCCTGCTCACGTTCGTTCTCGCCTGTGGTTCCACCGAGCCGGATCCGACGCCTGGAGAGGGCGCCGACAACGACAAGGTCGCCGCGCTCACCCTCACGCCGAACGGAGCGACGCTCCTGGTGGGCGAAACACTGACCCTGACCGCCCAGGCGCTCGACGACAGCGGCCACGCGCTCAGGGACGTCCAGGTGACCTGGTCCTCCTACCTGCCCGAGTACGCCACGGTGACCCAGGGCCGGGTGACGGGCGTGGCCCCCGGCGGCACGGTCATCACCGCCAAGGTGGGCTCGGTGAGCACGACCCTGACCGTGATCGTGATGCCGGACGACCCGTCCCGCCCGTCGAGCGACGAGGTCCTGACGTCCGCGCATGAAGCGGGCCTCATCAACGACGAGGAGCTGCTGGCCTACCGGGTCTACGCCGCGTTCGGCGATCCCCGGCTGCCCCTCCAGTACAAGGCCCGGGTCGAGCCGGGCTTCGACGCCACCCCGCTCGAGGAGCTTCACGCGCGCTTCGATGCGCTCTCCGCGCCGATGCAGGAGGCGCTCGGGATGTACATGCTGCGCCCGGATGACCCTGGGAGCTGGCTCAACGCGCCCCTGCCCGACACCCGGCTGCGCAGCATGGCGCGGCCCACCTGCCGCCCCAGCTCCGAACACTGGGACTCCCCTTCGAAGTCCTTCTCGAAGGTGAAGGTCTGGTACAAGTACGCCGTTCCGGGGCAGCGCGAGCAGGCCGTCCTCCTCGACGAGGCGATGGAAAAGGAGATCTGGCCGAAGCTGATGGCGCTGGGGCTCAAGGAGCCGCTCCCCGATGGGGCCTACGCCTGCAACGGAGGAAGCCCCCAGCTCGACATCTACCTGACGCCCAACATGGGCGGCCGGGGCTTGACCCTCCCGGAGGGCTTGGACAACACGCAGGCCGCCACCTACATCCTGCTGTGGGACGGGCTCACCGGTGACGATCTCAAGGGCGCGGCGGCGCACGAGCTGATGCACGCCATCCAGTGGTCCTACAAAACGAAGGGCTCGCAGGCCAGCTACGGATGGATCCGCGACGCGACCGCGAACTGGGCCATCGACCATGTGTATGGACAGAAGCCGCAGCTCGAGCACGACTACGCCGGCTGCTTCATGAACAGCCCGGACCTGCCCCTGGAGGACCGCTCTCCGGGCCACTGCACCTCCGCGGGAGCGGGCAGCGGGGCTGGGCGCGACTACGGCGCCTACCTGTTCTTCCAATACATCGCGAAGAAGCACGGCCCGAACTTCGTGGTGGCGGCGCTGGAGAAGCTGACCACGGAGACCTCCAGCCTCACCGCGGTGGACTCCGCGGTTCCCGGCAAGCTGGAGAAGGTCTGGCCGGAGTTCGCGAAGGTGCTCTGGAACCAGGCGCCCATCGACGCCAAGGCGGAGTCCTTCACGAAGTGGGACCAGCTCACGGAGAAGGTGAAGTCCCACGCGCTCAACGGCGACCTGGGCGGCGCGCCCGAGCACAAGGAAGAGCTCCACGACGAGCTGAAGAACCTGTCCAACCACTACGAGCACTTCACGTTCAGCGACCCGAACACGCGCTCCATGCTCTTCCACAACGGGTGGTTCAAGAACGTCACCGAGTCGAATGAGCCGGTGAAGGTGCTCGCGCTCTGGAACGACGCGAGCGGGGCGTGGCACGAGGAGGACTTGAGCAACTACGAGTACGTGGGCTTCTGCCGCGACCTGAAGGCGCAGCGGGTCCAGGACCTGATCATCATCACCAGCAACGCGAAGTTCCAGCCCGGCGGCGGCGGGAGCCTGAAGGCGGCGAAGAAGCCCTACCTCAAGCGCAGCAACCTGGGCTGCTGGAAGTACAAGGGCACCACGAACGCGGTCCTGAAGGGGAGCGGCTGGTCGGGCCCGGGGAAGATCATCGACGCGAACCTGGAGTTCCAGGCGCTGGGTGACTTCTCGAGCGCGGACTATGATCACCCGAGCTTCCCGCACACGAAGCGGCTGGGGGCCTTCCTGATCATGCTGGCCTCGGGCGACTTCACGCTCGACATCGACTACACGTCCGGCAAGTGCCGGTACACGCACGGGCCCACGAAGTACTCGCTGGTCGCCTCGGGCGGGGTGATGTTGATGAACCCCTTCAACGAGTTGACGTCACCGGACCCCGACATCCAGTCGTGGCTGTCGCACGCCTCGCGCACGTACACGGCGGCGATCGGGGATGGACGCGTGGTGGATGTCGCCGTGAGCGGCGGCACGGACTGCCGGGGTCCGGTGAAGGATGCCCCCGGGAACATCCTCCTCACGGATGACGGTCTGCTACTGCCGCTGGCGAAGCCCAATGGCGAGCTGTCCACGACGTTCACCTACGCGGACACCACCTTCACCTGGACGCTGCAACCGCAACAAGAGCCCTGAGGCGTGGGGGCTCCCGAGGGAGCCCCCGCCCGTGGCTCAGAACGCGACCTGGAACCGGGACAGCACGACGTTCTCTGCTTCCCGGTCCCCGTCCAGCGCCCCGCCCACGTAGTCCGTGCGGTGGTAGTTCAGCGCGACGCGCACGCGCCGGTTGAGGGCGAAGAGCGTGGCGACGCCGAAGCCCCGGGCCTGGCTCACGGAGCGGGTGGGGTCCGCGAAGACGGGGAACGCGTCGTCGTCCATGTCCAGGCCCTGGTAGCGCACGGAGATCTCCAGGGCGCCGCCCTTGCCCGTCTTGGGGTCGAAGGGGCGGTGGGGCTTGGGGCCCGTGAAGGACGCGTCCCCGCCCAGCACATACGACGCATACGCCTGCCACGCGTGGTGGCGCAGGCGCGCGCGCTGGTCCCCCAGCCGCACCTCCTGGGACGACAGGACGTACTCCGCGAGCAGCCCCACCGGGCCCCAGTAGAAGTAGCCCTGGGGCGACAGACGCACGTGCTCTCCGTCCGCGACGACGGTGGGGCCCGCGGTGCCGTTGTTCAGGAAGCTGAAGATGATCTCCTGGCCGGTGCTGCGCTGCGGCACCAGGCCGGTGTTGGCGACGGTGGCGGAGGGCGTGCCGAACTGGAGGCCCCGGGAGACGGCGACGCCCAGGCCCAGGCCCTCGAGCGCGGAGCCCGTGTCGCCCTTGAAGGGCTGGGCGAAGACGCGGGCCACCAGGTCGAAGCTGTCGTCGGTGTTGACGTCGATGCTGGCGCCGTCGGGATCGCCGTTGACCACCGCGAACGCGTAGGCGAGCCGCCCTCCGGCGATGTCGCCGTGCAGTTGCAGGCCCGCGTCGCGGATGGGGACCAGGTCGAAGGTGAGCGAGCGCTCGATGAAGGGGACGTCCGTGTTGGCCTGGAGCAGCTCCAGCCCGAAGGGCGTCTTGAAGCGGCCGGCGCGCAGCTTGAGCCACTCGACGGGGCGCAGATCGATGTACGCGTCCTGGATGAGCGGCTGGTTGACGCCGAAGTCCGGCATGAGGCGGAAGTCCACGAAGCCGAACAGCGTCCCGTCCAGGAAGGGGCGCAGGCGCCGGATGAGGAACGTGTTGGTGCCGGTCCGGTCCGAGTCCGCCAGGTAGAAGCGGCCGTCCGCCTGGAGCTGTCCGCGGATCTTCAGCACGAAGGCCTTGTCGGCGGTGGAGAAGACGTAGCCCTCCTCGGAGAGCTGGACGCTGGGGGGCTCCTGGGGCTTTTCGGGCTCGGTCGCCTGGGCGCGGGCCGGGGGCGCGGTGAGCAGCAGCATCCCCAGGGTGGCGAGGTGGGCGGCGGAGAAGGCGGACACGCGGGACCTTTCAGGCGGGGGGCGCCAGGGTTGGAGGGTGCGTCGGGCGAGCACCCTCCCCGCGTGTCAGTGACCCTGTCAAGCGCGCCAGCGCTTCCAGGGCCGGGACAGACTACTTCTTGCCCTTGCCCTTGCCGCCCTTGTGGTGGTCGCCATCGTGCCCGCGGCCGTGCCCGTGGTCATGGCCCCGCTCATGGTGCGACGCGGGCACCACGTTCCCCTTCTTCGGGTGCTTCCACCGCTTGTAGCGGCCCGGAGGCAGCTTGACGACGGTGACGGGGACCCGCCGCTCCTCCACGACCACCCAGCCACCGCGGTAGTCGCGCGCCCGGTACCACCGCCCATCGCGGCGCACCCAGTACGCATCGTCCACGACGTAGAGGTCCTCGTCGTAGTCCTCCACCACCTGCACGCCCGGCTGCACGACGACGAGCGGCGGCGGAGTCGAGAAGACGATGTCGGGCAGCTTCACGTCGATGTCCACACGCACCTGCCCGAAGGCCATCGAAGGAAGCAGGACGAGCGCAGCCAGGAGTCGGTTCATCCGGCGAGCCTAGAGGCCCGCCTGCTCACCCGACAACCCCTCCCTGTGCCGCGCCCCGCACTGTGTGTCATTGCGCTCGTGGACGCGCGGAACGTCTCTTCCAGCCAATGTGTATCAGAGCAGCCCAGGTTCACAGGCCACGCGCCCAAACCGGTTCAGCCCTTCCCCTTCGAGCGGCTGACGGTGAACAGGACGATGTTGTGATCCGAGCCGCCGATGAGCAGGCCCTCGTCAAGGTTCTTCTCAATCTTCCGCTTCGCGAAGCCGAGCAGCTTCTCGGAGAGCGACTTGAAGGTGCTCACGCGGTTCTTAGGCCCGTCGATCTGCCCGCTGAGAGAAAATGTCTCCTAGACTCCCGGGCATGACGACCCCCGTGAACAAGACCGTCCTCTGTCTCTGGTACGAACACAGCGCTGAAGAGGCGGCGGCGTTCTACGCCCGCACGTTCCCTGGCAGCTCCGTCGGCGCCAAGCACCACGCACCGGGCGACTTCCCGGACGGCAAGGAGGGGGATGTCCTCACGGTGGACTTCACCGTGTTGGGCTTCCCCTGCATCGGCCTCAACGGCGGGCCCACCTTCAAGCACAGCGAAGCCTTCTCGTTCCAGGTCAGCACGAAGGACCAGGAAGAGACGGACCGTTACTGGAATGCCATCGTCGGCAACGGCGGGCAGGAGAGCCAGTGCGGGTGGTGCAAGGACAAGTGGGGGATCTCGTGGCAGATCACCCCCGCCGCCCTGTCGGAGGGCATGAGTGATCCGGATCCGGCCGCGCGCAAGCGGGTGTTCGCCGCGATGATGGAGATGAAGAAGATCGACATCGCGGCGATCAACGCGGCCCGCAGGGGTTGAGGCTTGGGGTTCTTCCGGCGGATTCGATAGAAATCCGTTCGTGTCGACCCCCTCCTCCTCATCTCGCGGTGGCTTCGCGGCCTCCCCGCTCGCGCTCGGGCTGATGTGCCTGGCCCTGTTCGGCATCTACATCACGAGCGACGCGCGGTTGCAGACGGACTCGCTGTGGTCCATCCCCTCGGCGGCCAGCATCCTCCACGAGGGGAACACCGACCTGGACGAGTTCCGGCGCTCGTTCTTCCCGGGGACGGCCTATGCGCGCAACGAGGCCGGCGGCCACACGTACTACGTGTATCCGCCGGGCGTGATGGTCTCCGCGCTCCCGTTCCTGGCCGCGGCGGAAGGGCTGATCTCCCTGCTGGAGCCGGTGCTGCCCCGCCTGGGGACGTTCGGCGCCGAGGCGCTCGCGTGGCGGGCGCTGTTCCGGCAGACCGGCGGGGTGGACCTGAGCGCCTTCGCCCGCACGGAGCAGCTCATCGCCTCGTTCTACGTCGTCGCCGCGGCGGCGGTGCTGCTCGTCACCCTGCGCAGGCGGGTGTCTCCGGGAGCGGCGCTCGTCACCGTGCTGCTCTTCGGGCTGGGCACCACGGCGTTCTCCACCGCGAGCCGGGTGCTCTGGCAGCACGGCCCCGGGCTCCTCACCATCGCCTGCGTCATGCTGCTGCTGGCCCGGCCCGCGCAGACCGGGCGCACCGCGTTGCTCCTGGGCTTCTGGGTCGCGGCCGCCTACGCCTGTCGGCCCACGCACTCGCTGACCGTCCTGGTGGTCACCGGGTTCATGGCCCTGCGCTTCCGCCGCCAGTTGCCCGCCTACTTCGCGGGTGCGGCGCTGGTGGCGATTCCCTTCTGCGCGTACCACCTGGCGGTCTACGGCTCGGTATTCTCGCCCTACTACCGGCACTCGTTGGATCCGCTCGCCGGCCGGTTCTTCATGGCCCTGGCCGCCAACCTCGTCAGCCCCTCGCGAGGCCTCTTCACCTTCTCACCGTTCCTGGTGCTGGGCGTTGTCGGCTTCGTCCAGCGGTGGCGCCAGCGGAGCCTGGAGCCCTACGAGGTCGCCTTCGCCCTCATCGTGGTCCTGCACTGGGCGGCCATCTCGTCCTTCTTCATCTGGTGGGCCGGGCACTCCATTGGCCCGCGCTTCTTCACCGACGTGCTGCCGTACCTCGCGTACTTCCTCGCCTTCCCCGTGCAGACGATCCTGGAGGCCCCCTCACGGCACCGCGTCCTCGCGGGCGCGCTCGTCGTGACGGCCGTGTTCAGCGTGTTCGTCCACTGGCGGGCCTCCATCTCCTACGACGTCCACAACTGGAACTCCTATCCGGCGAACGTGGACGCGGATCCCTCGCGCGTCTGGGATTGGAAGGACGCGCAGTTCCTTCGCGCCCTCCCCGCCCGCTACCGGTGAAGGGGCTTCAGCTCGCCTCGGCCACCCATCCGGACGTGGGCGGCGCAGCGAAGAAGCGTGAGAGCTCGGCCTGGGCCTCGCGGGCCTGCGCCGCGCTGATGCGCCCCTCGCGCTCCAGCCTGCCGATGATGACGCCCGCGCGGGTGCGCAGGGTCTCGGGCCGCTGCGCCGGCAGCCAGCGGCGCGGGGCGGGCAGCATGGCCGCGAGCATCGCGCCCTGCGCCACGCTGAGCGCCCGGGCCGAGACGCCGAAGTGCTCCCGCGCCGCCGCCTCGATGCCGTAGACGCCCTCTCCCCACTCCACGACGTTCAGGTACAGCGCGAGGATGCGCTGCTTGGGCAGGTGGGTTTCCAACTGGCGCGCGAGCAGGAACTCCTTCCCCTTCCGCAGCAGGCTGCGGTCCGTGGAGAGGTAGAGGTTCTTCGCCAGTTGCTGCGTGACGGTGGAGGCGCCGCGCCCCAGGCGCGCCTCGCGCACCGACTGCTCGAAGGCGTTCTCCACCTCGGTCCAGTCCACGCCCTCGTGCTTGTAGAAGCGCGCGTCCTCGGAGATCAGCACCGCGTCCACGGCGTGCGGGGCCACCGCGCCCAGCGACACCCAGGACTGGCGCACGCGAGGCTTCGTGCCCGCCTCCAGCGCCTCCTCGGCTCGCTGCTCCATCAGCGCGGTGGTGCGCGGGTTCTGCGTCCGCAGGGCGCCCACGTCGGGCAGCCGCGCGGCCTCCACGCCAAACCAGAGGGCGAGCATCAGCCACCCGCAGAGCGCCCAGCGACGCCAGGCCGGGCCGGAGGACTTCCCCGGCTTCCCCGCGGCACGCCGGGCACCGGAGGAGGGCTGCTTCGTCTTCTGCGTCCGGACGTTGGAGGCGCGCACAGAGGGCGGACGGGATGTCATGGCTGCACCTACATCTGCCTCCATCAGCCCCTGCTGTCCAGAAGATGGCCGGGACGGGCCCCGGCGGCGCCCCATTGGCCGGACGCGGATTTAACCCGGCTTAATTCGTCCGCTGCGGCGCTACGCGCGACAACCCCTCTGTCTGACTCAGAGGGGGAAGTGCACATGCAGTGGCCGATCCGGAGCTTTCAGCCGTTCATCAACACCGTGAAGCCGTCCAGCAGCGGAGCCGCGAGCGCACCGCGGCAGGCCCCCGCCGGTCCGCCGCCGTCACCAGGCGGCACGTCGTCCTGGGGAGGCGCGCCCACCGACAGCTTCAGCGCGAGCACGCCGGGGGCGTCGAAGCGCAACCCGCTGAACGTGCCGGACTCCGCGCCCTCCCCCGCCGTCACGCCGTTGCTGACGAAGCCGACCGCTTCCAGGGACTTCTCCGCCAGTGGCTCGGGGATGCTGGGCTCCAACGGCATCTCCGGGAGCGCGAGCCTCGAGGCGGGGGTGAAGCTGGACGCGGGCCTCGTCTCGATGAAGGTCGCCGGGTACACCGAGCTGGGGGCGGGCTTCAGCCGGGACGCGTCGATGACGACCTTCAGCGTGGACGCCGAGGTCGGCGTGAAGGGAGAGCTCCAGGCGGAAACGACGCAGGTCACCGTCACCGGCTCCGCCCAGGCGGGCGTGCGTGGCAGCTACCAGGTGACGCTGCCGACGGCGGCCGCGGCGGGCATCACCTCGCCCGAGCAGGCCGCCCAGCAGCTCAACCCGTCCCTGCCCCAGAACCTGCCGGTGGGCGCGACGGTGACGCTCACCGGAGAGACCTTCGTGGGCACGGGCCTGGAGGTGGCGTTCAAGAACATCGCCGGCATCTTCGGCGCCATCGGGGGGATGAGCACCGAGAAGGCCAGCGGCATGTCGCTCGCCGTCACCCGGCTGGACGACAAGACCGTCCGGGTCACCGTCGGTCCCACGGAGGCGGTGTCGCGCACGCTCGAGGGGAAGCTGGGGGTGTTCGGCATCGCGTTCGGCGCGACGGACACGCGGCGCGTGGAGGGGCGGTTGAGCTCGCGGCAGGTGGACTTCGACATCTCCACGTCGGCGGGACAGGCGGCCTACGACCGCTTCCTCGCCACGGGCGAGCTGCCGAAGAACGACCCGGCCCACGGCACATCCAACGCGGCGACGGTGCAGATCGCCTCCGACACGCTCACGCGCGAGGTCACCCTCGGCATCGACCTGGGCGCGGCCGTGCTCGACAGCAACGTCTACGTCGCCACGACCTACGACGCCGGTGGCCCGACGGAGTTCCAGTACACGGGCACCAAGGGGCCCGTCACCTTCTCGGTCAGCGGTGACTGGAAGGCCCCCGAGGACCCGTCCACGTACACCTATGCGGCCACGCTGCCGGACCTGGCCTCCGGGACCGCGAACGGGCTCCAGGACGTCTACCCGAACACGACGGGGAGCGGCTCCACGGCGTCCGTGTCCTTCACCCACGCGGAGGCGCAGCAGGTCCAGCAGCTCGCACGGGACTGGCTGACGGCCATCGAGCAGGGCCGCCCCGGCTACGCGGGCAACACGCCGGAGTCCTGGGTGATGGATGTCGCCAACGCCGCGACCCCTGAAGAGGCCCTGGCCCTGCTGCTGACGCCGGAGACCAACAACGTCACCGACGTGGTGGCGAACCGCGTGGTCGCGCTCAGCGTCTTCCAGCTCGACAACGGCGGAGGACAGATGCCCGGGTCGCTCACCCTCTCGGAGGGCTGACCTCGCGAACGCCCAGCCCAGGCGGCGGCGTCCCTCGCGCGGACGCCGCCGACGCCAGCAGCTCGGGGCCGGGCCAGGCATTGCTCGGCCTTCCCTCCGCCAGGAAGTCCACCGCGGGCGACAGCACCTCCGGGGCATAGAGGATGCGGAAGTGCCCCAGCCCTTCCGTGCGCGTGAGCTGCGCGCCCGGCCACGCGCGCGCCACCGCTTCGCCAGCTTCCAGCGGCACCTCGCGGTCCCCCACGTCGTGGAAGATGCGCAGCGGCACGTCCAGCCCTGGCGCGAAGGCAGGCAGCGCCAGGTCCGCCAGCCGCATGTCGAAGCGCGCCTCGATTCGCGCCGCCATCCGCCGCCACAGGGCCTCCGGCAGGCCCACCGTGTCCGCGAAGGCCCGGATGCCCGCCAGCGGATCCGCGGGCGGCGAGAGGAAGACCGCGCGCTCCACCTTCATCCCGTCCCGCAGCGCCACCGCCGTGGCCGCCGCGCCGAACGAGTGCGCCACCACCGCGTAGGGCCCGCCCGTCGCCTCTCCCACCGCCGCCACCATCCCCGCCAGCTCCGGCAGCGAGCTGGTGCGCCCGGAGGACGCCCCGTGCCCCGGCGCGTCGTACGTCACCACCGAGAACCCCGCGTCCACCAGGGGCTGCACGAAGGCCGTGAGCTGCCCGCCGTAGCCGCTCCACCCGTGCACGAGCAGCACCCGGGGCCCCTCGCCCCAGCTCCACACCGCCACCTCCTCGCCCTCCACCTTCAACACCCGGGGCTGGCCCCGCGCCAGCACCGCCTCCGCCGTGCGCGAGCGCCGCGGCCGCTGGGGTGTCAGGAACAGCCGCTCCGCCCACGCCGTGGCCAGCCCGGGCGACACCGCCCCCAGGCTCCGCGCCGCCGCCCGCACACCCCACAGCGCCATCTTCGTCCGAACGTTCGTGCTATTTTCAGCCATGATGAGGTCCTCCTCGAAGGACACGGCGACGACAAGGTCAGGAAGTGGGGGTGTGGGCGGCGGCGACGAGCGCGTCGAAGGCCCGGCGGGCTCGCGCCTCGGCCTGGGGGTCCCGCATCAACCGCTTCGCGTGGTGGAAGCCCAGCATCACGGCGTACTGATCATGGGCGAACTGCTCCACGTCCAGGGCCTCGCGGAAGTGCCCTTCCGCCACGGCGATGCGGGCGGCCTGGGCCAGGCAGTCCAGCCAGTCCCGCTGGCTCTGCACCAGCGTGTCCCTCGCGGGCCCGGGCGCGTCGTCCAGCTCCGCCGCCGCCGCCACGAAGATGCAGCCGCCCTCGAGCAGCTTGTCCCGGTCCCAGGTGAGCCAGCCGTCAAAGAGCGCCCGCACGCGGGGCTCGCCGCGGGCCTTGCCCAGCGCCGGGCGGACGACGCGCTCGGTGAAGACGGCGGTGGCCGCCTCCAGCACCTGCACCTGCAGCTCCGTCTTGGACTTGAAGTGCGCGAACAGGCCGCTCTTGGAGAGGCCCAGCTCCTCGGCCAGCCCCCCGATGCTCAGCCCCTGCAGCCCCACCCGGCTCGCCAGCCGGACGGCCGTCTCCAGGATGGTCTGATGGGTGAGCTCGCCCTTGCGCATGGGCACTTCATAGGACGGTCGTGCTTTTTCCGCAACCGCTTCTGCGGGAGCCGTGGCCGGGCGCGGAGTGCACACCCATGGCTCCTGCTGGCCCCCGTCAGACCGAAGCTGAGGGCGGGTCCAACGCGGCAAGGGTCACCCACCCGCACGGTCCTTCACTTGAGGTGCGGAGCCATGAATCCTCTCAAATCCGAGCCACGACGGCCCGTATGAAGGGATGTTGCCCGCTGGGGAACCACGGGTGTGTCTGTCATTCCCTCCTTCGCCGACTGCTCGACGGGAGGGGACCGTGACGATCAAGTTCGGCTTCATCGACAACAGTGAAGGAGCCAATCTTCGAACGCTTCCTGCGGGAGTCAAGGGCTCGACCTGCCTGACACCGTCCCCGCTACCGCCAGGCACACGGGTGACGGTGCTCCAAGGTCATTCCCAGGCGCCCGGCTGGTATTACGTATCGACCCTGGTGGGGGGATATCTCTTGCGTGGGCAGATACAAGACTTCCGCATCACGCTCGATCCGCCGGAACCCGCTGCGACCCTCTATCAGGTCAAGCCGGGAGACCGTCTGGAGCCTATCGTAGCGCGTCTCTACAAGGAGGCCATTGCGCCGGGACGCGATTTGCGATTCTACGAAAACGTCATCCTTCACGTGAACAAGGAGCGCGGCCGGATGGGCGTCCGGCGTGGCAAGAACGGCGTGGAGCTTGTCGCCGGGAAGCGCATCTGGCTTGTCAGCACCGCATACGCCAACCGCCTCCAAGAAGAAGTGCCGAGCGGGTCCATCACCGGCGGCGCGCTTGCGCGGGCGCGCGAGGCTGCCCGGCACCTGGAGGATCTGATCATCTCCGTCGACCAGTCAGGACAGCACTTCGGAGAGGTCACCGGGCAGTACGCCCAGGCCATCAAGGACAATCTGTTGGAGATCAGTGCCATCGTCGCGGGGTTCATCGCCGCGGAGGCGCTCTCCACCGTCCTCGCGGCGACGCCCACGGGGGTCGGCCAACTCGCTGCGGCGATCATCCAACTGGGGCTGGCGGCGTTTGGCGCTCAGGGAATCATCGACGCAGGGGTGGAGGCCCTGAAACATGCCAGTTCATGGATCACCCAGGCCTGGGAGGCCAACGGTTCCGCGGAGCGGCTCAAGGAGGCCAGCAAATCCTTCCTCCGGATGCTGATGAGCATCGCCGCAGCAGCGCTTGCGGCGATGGGCGCGAAGACCAACCTGGGACGAGGGGTCAAGCTGGCAAGAACCGTGAAAATCAACCCACCCCGCTTCTACATGATGGCGGCGCAAGGTCCCGGCGGCGCCTTTGCCGGCGTCCCTGTATTCCAGCCGGGCTCGATCACCTCTCATTCTGTGTCCCTGCCCTTCAATCCGTGGGGAGCCGGCAGGCCCCTGATGTCGAAGGCCGTCAAGGACGGCGCGTCCTCCAGGCCGGACACCGAACCCACCCTGACCGAGCGCACGGTCAGTGACGCCGAATGGGAAAGGCTCCTGGAGACGCTTCCCAACTGGGACAAGCTCAAGGAACTCGTCGGACGAAAGGTTCCGAAGGAAGGAACGCCCGCGTTCAACACATTCAAGAAGGAGCTGGAGACAGCCGGCTATCGCCTGGAGAAGATGAACAACGGCTCCCAGCCCTATCGCATTCGTCGCCCGGACGGGAAGGCCCTGAGCGACGAGTACGGAGCGCTCACAGTCACCGAGAACGGACTGGTCGTGCTCAAGATCGGCAAGGGGACGCCCCGCATCAGCATTTTCAGCCGCTACCGGAAGAACTACCTGGACTGGGTGGAGAAGACCCACGGCAAGGCAGCCCGGAAGGCAGCGGAGATACGCATCGCTCGCGGCAATCCCATGCACCACCTGATTCCGGATGCGGTCGCCCAGAAGCATCCGATGATCCGCAAGGCCATGGAGCGGCTAGAAAGCTACACCCTCGACCGAGGAACGAACATCCTCGACATGCCTTGCAAGGATCCGCAGGGAAAGATCATGCACCTGGGCAGCCATCCCAAATACAACAGCTACGTCACCACGCTGCTCGATGATGCACTGGAAGCGATGGATGACTCCTTGGGCAAGCGCAAGCCTGGCTCCAGCCTGACGCCCCGTGAAATCGAAGATGCGATTCTCGAGATCGAATTAAACCTTCGTGAGGCCATTGAGACTGGCAACCTCCCTGTGGACGTCCTCAAGGAGTTGCGCGAGGATGGCATCGTCGTAGGAGTCAAGCTAGCGCTGCTGGAACTCCCCGCCCACGAGGACTCACGCACGGCATGATGTACGCACTGACGGCCGACATCTCGCACATCGAGGAAGAAGATGTCTTCGACGCCGTCAGCATTGAGTTCGACGGCTTCGAGTCCGTGACGTTCCACAAGCCCGGCGTCGACTACCAAAGGGAACGCGGCGCTCCTGAGATCATCGAGTTCGTTGGCAACCTGGAGAACGCCGCTCGGCTCGACCACCTGTTCACCGCGCCCCGGGGGCTGCTGCTGATCTCCCGGCGCATGGTGCGCGTGCTCGAATCCGTGGGGCCATTCCATCACCGGCTCATCCCCACGGTCATCTACGCGGAACGCATCAAGCACCTGGTGCGTGATCGGTTCACCCGGCAGCGGACCTGGTACCCGGTACAAGACCCCACACTGAAGAACGAGGGCTTTGTCATCCTCCAATTGCTGGAAGAAACCGACTGCCTCGACCGGGAACGGACCCTCGTCAAGGGCGTGCCCTTCCACCAAACCGGCGCGGGACTTCTGGGCAAGGAGAAAGCCCGGCCCCTCGTGCTCAAGACACCGCCGGGAGGCTTTCCTCCTGTGTTCGCAGTTCCCGAACTGGCGTTCTACTGCTTCACGGAGGAGGCCCGCCATGCCTGTGAACAGGCAGGACTGAAGGGACTCTGGTGGAGGCCCCAGGTGTAGCGCCCAGATGCGTGGAGCGAGGGAATCAGGATGTGGGGTCAAATGAGCACGAGCGGAACAGCGGCGCCCGCATTCTGGCTGGAGGTCGACCTCGCGCTGGCGGGCGATGAGGTCAGCGCCACGGCGCGGGGCAGCGGCGGCCAACAGCCCGCGCCCCACAGGTTGGGGCACTCGCGCGAAGCCCTCCTCCGCTTTGGCGAGTGGGTGCGGGACGCGGCCGTGCGCGGGGTGCCCCTGGAGTCTCCCGAGCAGGCGCGGGCGCTGCACTCCGCCCTCTTCCGCGAGGGGCTCCAGGAGGTGCTGCTCGAGCTGCGCGGCGTGTCGCGCAACACCGGGAGCCAGAAGCCGCTGCTGCTGCGGCTCCTGCCTCGGGACCGGGAGCTCCAGGCGCTTCCCTGGGAGGCGCTCTGTGGACAGTCCGGGCCGCTCGACTTCCTCGGCATCTCGCCGGAGCTGTGCATCGTGCGCGGGGTGCAGTCCACGAAGCCCTGGCTTCCTCGCGAGGTCACCGGGGCCGTGCGGCTGCTCGTCGTCTCACCGCTGGACGAAGAGGCACCAGACCGCCTGCGCGCCATGCTCCAGCCGGCCATCGACTCCGGGGCGCTGGAGTGGATGCAGCCGCTCGTGGGGCCCCGCTCGCGGCGCGACTACGTCATCGACCGGCTCCGCTCGGAGCCCTCGCCGCACATCCTGCACTTCATCGGGCATGGCGGCGTGGACGCGCGGGGAACCCCGGTCCTGCAACTCACGGACGCGGACGGCGCGTCCGCGGGGCTTCCCGTGGAGCTGCTGGCGAAGGAGCTGGCGGGAGCCTTCCGGGGCGACCTGCGACTGGTGGTGCTCGAAGCCTGTCAGGGCGCTCAACCGGGGACGCTGACGAGCGCGGCGGAGCTGCTCGCGCAGGGCGGCGCGGACGCGGTGGTGGCGCACCTGTGGCCGGTGAAGACAGACGTGGCGCGCGGGTGCTCGCGGGCCTTCTACCGCGCGTTGGTGGGGGACACCCGGCACCGGGGCGACGTGGCCCGCTGCCTCCACGACGCGCGCAGCACGGTGCTGACGGAGTTCAGCGAGAGCGCCGAGGCCTTCTCCCCCGTGCTGTACCTGCGTGGCAGTGACACCACCCTCTTCTCCTTCCGCCCCGCCCGCGCGAAGCCCGCGCCCCGCGCCCCCGTGCAGGCCGAACCGGTGCGCGGAGAGGACCCGTCCCTGCGCGGGTTGATGGACCTGGTCTCACGTCCCTTCTCCCTGGTGCTGGGCGACCACGGAGGCACCACGGACGAGGACCTCCGGGAGCTCCTGCACGGCCGGATGCGGGGCACGCCGTGGGCCGTGCCGGACGCCCTGCCCATGAGCGCGCTGGCGCAGCGGTTCACGCTGCGCTTCGGGCCCAAGACGCTGGACTCGCACTTCCAGGAGGTGTTCCGGGATGCGACGCCCACGCTGCCGCTGGTGGAGTCGCTCGCGCGGCGGCTGGGGCCCGGCGTGCACATCACGCTCCTGCGCATGCCCGTGCTGGAGCAGGCGCTCGCGCGGCACCGGCCGGAGCTGCCGCTGTATGTCATCCAGCCCTCGTCGCCCGACGAGGGCTCCGCGCTGATCCGGCGGCGCCTGCCGGGCCAGGGCTGGGAGCCGATCGACGCGCTGCCCCTGGACTTCGATCCGTCGCGCGACGTGGCGCTGGTGAGGCTGTACCGGGGCTACCTGCCGGACCGCGTCTTCGAAACGCCCCTGCTCACGGAGGACGACTACCTGCACGGCGTGCGGGACCTGGAGTCCGTCCTCCCGCCGGACCTGGCGGACGCCATCCTGGGGACCCTGGACAGCCGGCCCGCGCTGCTCGTCGGACTGTCATTGCTGGCATGGCACCACCGCATGCTGCTGTCGCGGCTGTTCGGACGCCGGCCGCTCCCTCGCAAGAGCCTGGTGCTGCTGGAGCCCGGGGTGCATGAGGCGGAGTCGTGGAGGTCGGGCCGGGGCCTGCCCGCGGGCGCGGGCATCCAGGTGGTGCAGGCGGATGCGGACGCCGTGGCCGGGTCCCTCGGCACGGGGACGCCGGGAGGTTCGCGATGAGCGGCCCGGTGAATCCCTTCCTCGGTCCGCAGCCCTACCGCGCGGCGGACCGCGAGCGCTTCTTCGGCCGCGAGACCGTGACCCAGCGGCTGGTGAACCGCATCCTCGCGCACCCGTGCCTCACCCTCTTCGGTCCGTCCGGCGCGGGGAAGTCGTCGGTGATGCAGGCCGGCGTGATTCCGCTGCTGGAGGAGGCGCACGAGTTCCGCACGGTGCGCATCGACGGGTGGCTCGCGGGGGAGGCTCCGCTGGCGCGGCTCGTGCGCACGATGCACGCGGAGCTGGAGCTGGGGCCGCCGCCGGAGCAGGCGGGGACGGCGCAGGCGCTGGACGCGGCGCTGGAGCTCGCGTCGCAGCGCTCCGACCGGCCGGTGCTCATCTACCTGGACCAGTTGGAGCAGCTCTTCCTTCCGGGGCGCGACATCGAGGCCACGGGCACGCTGCTGAAGGGGCTGGACGCGCTGGCGCGCAAGCCGGTGCGCGGGCTGCAGCTCGTGCTGGCGATGCGCGAGGACTACCTGGGGCGCTTCCGGGACCGCGTGCGGGGCCGGCGCGAGCTGCTGGAGCAGGGCTTCCGGCTGGGGCCGCTCACCGTGGGCGAGATGGTGAAGGTGTCGTGCCGGCTGGCCACCGAGAAGGGCCTGCCCTCGCAGCCCTGGTCCGAGCAGGAGGTGCGCGCGCTGATGCGGCAGGTGCGCATGGCGGGCCAGGGCGAACAGGACGATGACGCCGAGGTGCAGGCCGCGTTCGCGCAGATCGTCTGCCGGGCGCTGTGGGACGAGCGGGCGCGGGGCCAGGCCGTGGAGCCTGTCGCCGCGGAGCCGATGGTGCACCGCTACCTGGAGGCGACGCTGGACGCGCTCGGCTCCGACAAGAAGCGGGCGGCGCGCCGGTTGCTGGAGCAGCACCTCATCGCGAGCGACGGCAGCCGGACCCTGCTGACGGAGCAGGAGGCTCGCGCCGAGCTGCCACCCGAGCACGCGGACGAGGTGCTGACACACCTGGAGGCGGCGGCGGTGCTGCACGCGGAGCAGCACCAGGGCAGCCGGTACTTCGAGCTGGGACACGACTGGCTCGCGCGCAAGGTCTTCGAGCTCAAGCAGCAGCGCATCGAGCGGGAGTCCGCGCAGCGACAGCGCCGGCGTGAAGCGGCCGAGCGGCGCAGGCTCATCGTCCTGGCGTCCGTGGCGGCGGGCGTGGCGGTGCTGATGACCCTGCTGCTCGCCTGGGCCTTGAGAGAGCGAAGCACGGCGGAGGGGGCAAAGAAGTTCGCGGAGAACGCGAAGCAGGAAGCCGATAAGCAGGCGCGAGACGCGCGGGGACTGGCGTTGATGACGGGGGCTCGCGACCTGCAGGGCCGCGGCTACACCGCGATGGCCACGAAGCTGCTGCTCGAAGTGCCCGAACCCGAGCAGGCGCGCTGGTGGACGCAGTTGGCGCATGACTTCTTGAAGGAACCCCTCCCGGAGGTGACGTTCCAGGGGACAGCCCCGCTGCACCACGCGGCCTTCAGTCCGGACGGCCAGCATGTGGCGGCGTCTTCGCCGGAGGGACTGGCGTGGGTGTGGCGCGTGGACGGGACGGGCACGCCCGTGGCGCTGAAGGGCCATCTGGGCTTCATCAGCTCCATCGAGTTCAGCCCGGACGGGCAATGGGTTGCCACGGCGTCCCAGGACGCCACCGTCCGGGTGTGGCGGACGGATGGGACGGGCAAACCCAGGGTGCTCCGGGGGTACGAGGACACCGTCCACTCGGCGGCCTTCAGTCCGGATGGCCAGTGGCTGGTGACGGCTTCCGCGGACATGAGCGCGCAGGTGCGGCGGGCGGATGGAATCGGAGAGCCCCTACGGCTCGCCGGGCACGAGGCATCGGTCCTGGCGGCGCGCTTCAGTCCGGACGGGCGGCGCGTGGTGACCGCGTCGTGGGATGGGACGGCGCGGGTGTGGCGGGCGGATGGGAAGGGCTCGCCCGTCGTGCTCAAGGGACACACCAAGCCCGTCTCCTCGGCCGAGTTCAGCCCGGATGGGCAATGGGTGGTGACGGCTTCCGAGGACAGGACGGCGCGGGTGTGGCGGGCGGATGGGAAGGGCTCGCCCGTGGTGCTCAAGGGACATGAGGGGATCGTGTTCTCCGCCACGTTCAGCCCCGATGGCCTGTGGGTGGTGACGGCTTCGGCGGACAAGACGGCGCGGGTGTGGAAGGCGGATGGAACGGGCACGCCCGTCGTGCTCGGAGGGCATGTGGACCCCGTCATGTCCGCGGGGTTCAGCCCGGACGGCCAGTGGGTGGTGACCGCGTCCCTGGACAGGACCGCGAGGGTGCGGAGGGCGGATGGTAGAGGCGCGCCCCTGGTGCTCAAGGGGCACCAGGGCTCGGTCGAGGAAGCGCGGTTCAGCCCGGACGGGCAGCGGATCCTCACCGCGTCCACGGATGGCGCCCTCCGGGTCTGGAAGGCAGGCGGGCCGGAGCTTCCCGTTGTGTTCCAGGACTCGGGCAGGACGGCCGGCGGGATCCAGACCGCGGCGTTCAGCCCGGATGGGCAGCACGTCGTCGCGGCGGGCGCCGACGGAGCGGCGCGCGTCTGGCGCACGGAGGGGACGGGAGCCCCTGTCGTGCTCGACGGGCGCGACGGCCCTGTTTCGTCGGCCGCCTTCAGCCCGGATGGCCGCTGGGTGGTGACGACCTCCGAGAACGGGAATGCGCGGGTGTGGCGAGCGGATGGAACGGGCGCTCCGGTGGTGCTGAAGGGAGAGCTGCTCAAGCCCATCGCCTCGGCGGAGTTCAGTCCGGAGGGTCAGTCGGTGTTGACCACGCTCCAGTACGGAGGCGTGCCCCGGGTGTGGAGGACGGACGGGAGCGGGACATCGCGGGCACTGGGGTCCGACCCGGCGCGCCTGGCCCGGTTCAGCCGCGACGGTCAGTGGGTGGTCACCGCGTCGGGCCGGACCCTGAAGGTGCTGAGGGCGGATGGGACGGGCACGCCCGTGGTGCTCGTGGGCCATGGAGGGGACATCCGTTCGGCCGAGTTCAGCCTCGATGGCCAGTGGGTGGTGACTGCGTCCGCGGACGCGACCGCGCGGGTGTGGAAAGCGGACGGAACGGGCACCCCCGTGGTGCTCAAGGGGCATGAGGGGGACGTCTCTTCCGCCCGCTTCAGCCGGGATGGCCAGTGGGTGGTGACAGCGTCCGCGGACAGGAGTGCGCGGGTGTGGAAGGCGGACGGAACGGGCACTCCCGTGGTGCTCAAGGGGCATGGGGGGGACGTCCTCTCCGCCAGCTTCAGCCCGGATGGCCGTTGGGTGGTGACGACATCGAGCGACAGGACCGCGCGGGTGTGGAGGGTGGACGGAACGGGCCTGCCCGTGGTGATCCAGGGCTGTGAGTGGGGAGTCACCTCCGCCGAGTTCAATCCGACCGGACCGCAGGTCCTGACGGTCTGCTTCGATGAACAGGCACAGCTCTGGCCCCTGGACGTTCCGGCGCTCCAGCGCCGGCTCCGGACCGTCAACAAGGACTGCCTTCCTCCGGACGTCCGTCGCAGCTACCTGGACGAAAGCGAGGAGCAGGCACGGAGCGCCTATGCGGAATGTGAGCGGGTCCAGGGACGGGATCCGCGCGTGACGCCGCCCCCGGCGCTACGGCTGCTGCCCTGAAAGCCTCGCGGCGGGGTCTCCGAGCAACACATAGCCGCGCAAGTCATTGCGCTGCATCCACTGATAACCCTGTCGCTTCGGGTCGACCGGATCCGGAATGCCATACACCTGCGCGTCCTGCCGCGCCCGGTAGCCCGCCAGCAGCGCGTCGTTGACGCCCCGGTACGCGCTCATCAACGCGTCCAGGGCGACGCCCGCGCGGCTGCCGTTGGACAAAATCTGGAGCGCGGAGAGCACACGCGACGCGCGGCCGCGCGTCATGTCCTCCGAGTCCAGGAACCCGAGCGTCCACGCGAGGTCGCTGTGGCCGATGATGCCCAGCGGGCCGCGCGGGTTCGCCAGCAGGGCCTGGGGCAGCGCCGCCACGAAGGGCCGCTCCCCTGCCCTGGGCAGGCTGTGCAGCACGGAGTCAGGACGCCCCGAGAACCCGCCCGCCGCGGCGAGCTGCGCGAGCCATGCATGGAACGCGCTGTCCGGCGGGGTCGCCGCGCCGAAGCACGCCACGCTGAACCACATGCCCCCAGGGAGGAAGGGCGTGTCCCGCAGCAGCGCTCCCGTGAGCGGCGGGCCTCCGCCCAGCGTCAGCGCGCCCTGCAGCGCCCGCTGCTCCTGCGGAGACGCCCACCCCTTCGAGGGCCGCCCCAACCCGTGCGCCACCGTGAGCATCACCGCCGAGCGCGCACCGGCCGCGGCCTCCAGGAGCGTGTCGGGGTCCGCCCAGTCATAGGGAATCTCGTGGACCTTCAACGCGGGCCGCTTCTGCTTCCACCGCGTCTCCATCACCTGCCGGCAGGGCTCCACCAGCTGTTGGTGGCCCGAGCTCGTCGCCGTCGTCCCGTCCCGCGCCGTGTACAGGAGCATGTCGGGGGCCTCCGGCGGCGCGCCCCGCCTCTCGGCCGCGCTCACCTTCTCCGCATAGGACGTATAGCCCGCGAGGTCCGGTGCACCGTCGGGCAGCCCCACGTGAAGCCGCCCCACGAACGCGCCATGCGCGAGCACGTGCTGCAACTCCATGGACACGTCGGGCAGGTCCCCGAGCAACAGCAGGTACCTGGGGCGCTCCTCCTCGGGGACGTCCTCGGCCCGGTGCACCGTCTCCTTCCAGCGCACCGCCGCGCTCGCGTCCATGCCGGGAGGGACGCGGTAGCGCATCACCGGCGCGCCCTGCTCCTGCTCGCGGTGCTGGAGGAGCGGCTCGATGGCGCGAAGCAGGGCATCGCCCGTCGCGCCCAGCGGCGCGATGACACCCCAGCGCTGCGCGGGCAGGTCATTGGGGTTCGCGTCGGGGCGCTCCAGCGTCATCCCCTCGGCGCGGCGGGGAAGCGGCGCGGGCCTGGGCGCATCCCGGGTGGAGTCCGCGGGGAGGCCGTCCTCCAGCACGGGCCGGCGGTCATCCGCGCGCGCGAGCAGGAGGTGCAGCGCTTCATCCTTCACGGGCTCGGGCATTCCGCGACAGGGTAGCGCTTTTCCGTCCAGAATCCGGAGACCGGTCCAGGAACTGGAAAGGGGCCGTCCCCCACAGCGCCTCCCTCCACTCAATCCCTTGCAATGATTGGGATTGGAGGATGACGCCCTGCGTGGCACAACCGCTGCACTGTTGTTGTGCATGCACGGTAAAATCCTCCTCCTCGATTCGAAGCCCCCGGTTCGTGGGGCGACGGCGCGTCACCTGACGGCCGCGGGCTTCACCGTCCTCACCGCTCGCACGGATTCCCAGGCGCGAGGCCTGCTGGACACGAACCTGTTCGACGCGGTCCTCATCGACCATCCCTTCGGCCGGCCCGGCATGGAGGAAGGGCTGCGGTTCGCTCGCGACCTGCGCCTGCACGACTCGCACCTCCCCATCCTGCTGATGACGGCGCTGCCCCTGGACGAGGTCCGGCACTCGGCGTGGGCGAGCGGCATCACCAAGCTGCTGCCCAAGCCGCAGTTGATGCCGGTGCTCATCCTCCACCTGTCCGCGCTCATCCCCGCCGCGGCCAACGAGGACCAGCCCCAGCCCATCCCCATGCGCTGAAAATCCGGGCTGCCGCCCTTGTCTGTTTCAGTCCGGATTCCGGAAAATGGATCCGCAAGCTGGACAAACGCGCGCGGAGTCCGGGTTTCGGGCAGGCCAAGTGGCTGTAACGACTTCATCGATTTATTCCCGGGGCCCTGGCCTCTCCCTTGCTCATGCGTCCTCGTGTGCCCCGGAACCTGCTGATCGTCGATGATGAAACGGTCCTGTGCTGGGTCCTGGGCCGCTTCTTCTCCAGCGCCGGGTACGAGGTCGACTCGGCCACGGACCTGGACGAGGCCCTGGAGCGCGTGAAGCGCGGCCGGTACGACCTGGTCATCAGCGACCTGCGCCTGAGCGGGACGCAGTCCGAGGAAGGGCTCGTCATCGCGAAGCGGCTGCGCGAGTCCTCCCCCGCCACGCGCATGGTGCTGCTGACGGCGTTCGCGACGCCGGACCTGGGGACGCGCGCGCAGGCGCTGGGCGTGGACCTGGTGCTGAGCAAGCCCCAGCCGCTGCCGGACCTGGCGGAGCACGTCTCGCATCTGCTGGAAGCTCCGCGCTAGCAGGACGCGCGGTCGCCAGCCCTTCCTCCCCCCTGACAAGCGCATCGCGCGGATCCACTCCGTGTCCTGGTCACCCCTGCCATGACACCGCCGCACGCGTGCGCGCGATTGCTCCGCGCCCCGGAGTGACGCACCGGGACTCGCGTGGGGGCGGATCCGGATTCTGGAAAGTGGATCCGCAAGCTGGACAACTCGCTCCGTGCGAGCGCGTCACCTATTCCAAACACTCGAAAGAATTCGGCCGTGCTCGTCCGGCAGCCCTGGCCCTGGCCTTGCTTTGCATTGCTTCGTGCCCCCACCGCCGCCCACCGCCGATTCGGTGCTCCCCCAGCACCTGAACCCGCCCGCACGAGCGCCAGGACATACGGCGGGAGCGGGTTCCCGCACACCCCCGCCGCCGGACCGATGGAGCTCCATGGACCCCACCCCCAACGACCTCCCCCTCGCTTCCGGCCGGCTCACCGCCCCCTTCGCGCGTGCCTGGATGTTGTCGTGCCTGGTGCTCCTGGCACTCCTTCCCCAGGGGGCCTCCGCCGCGCCGGCGCTGCGCTACCAGGTGGATCAGCGGGGCGACTTCGTGCTGTTCGGCAACACGCTGTCGCAGGAGTGCCGCTCCGGCACGCCGGCGCCGCTGACCGGGACGGTGGGGGCGTGCGGCACCAACACCACCGACCAGGCGTCCGACGTGCACTGGAGCACCGACGGCCTCACCGCGTTCGCGGACACGTCGGTGGCGCCCGCGGATTCGAAGAGCCAGGCGGTGCTGGTGCTGCCCGCGGGCGCGGTGGTGACGTACGCGCGGCTGTACTGGGGCGCGGTGCGCTCGGTGGCGAGCCGCACGGGCACCCTGCAGCCGGGCACGTCCGTGACGCTGTCGCGGGTGGGCACGGGCGCGTTCTCCACGAGCGTCACCGCGGACTCCAGCAAGGGCTACACGAGCGGCAGCAACTACGCCTATCAGTCCACGGCGGACGTGACGGCGCTGGTGCAGCAGCGCGGCACGGGCGCGTACCTGCTCGCGGGCGCGGACGCGCTGGACTTCCGCAACGTCAACGACACCTTCCCCTACTCCGGCTGGGCGATGGTCGTCTTCTACCGGCTGGCCAGCGAGCCCCTGCGCAACCTCACCCTCTTCGACGGGCTGGACACGGTGAGCAACGGCGTGAGCGCGACGGCCACCCTGTCCGGCTTCCTGGTGCCCGCCTCCGGCTACACGGCGAAGCTGGGCGTCATCGCCTATGAGGGCGAGAACTCGTTCACGGGCGACGCGCTGAACTTCAACGGCGTGGCCCTGACCGACGCGCAGAACCCGGTGAACAACTTCTTCAACGGGACGCGCAGCCGGCTGGGCGTGGCGCAGAACAACGAAGGGGACCTGCCTCGCTTCGCCGGCACGCCCGGCACCACCGAGGGCCTGGACCTGGACGTGGTGGACATCACCTCGCGCGTCTCCGCGGGCCAGACGTCCGCCACGGTGTCCGCCACCTCCACGGCGGATCAGTACCTGCTGGGCGCGTTCATCACGTCCATCTCCACGCAGAAGCCGGACTTCATCCAGACGGTGAAGAGCGTGGCGGCGGTGTCGCCTCGGCCGGACGGCAGCCTGCGCGGCGGCGACGTGCTGGAGTACACGGTGCAGACGACGAACACGGGGGATGACTCCGGCATCCTCACGGTGCTCACGGACAACCTGCCCTCGAACGTCACCTATGTGCCGGGCTCGCTGCGGGTGACGACCGGCGCCAACACGGGCGCGAAGACGGACGCGACGGGTGACGACCAGGGCGACTACGACGCGGCGAACCGCCGCCTCACGGTGCGCCTGGGCACGGGCGCCACCGCCACGCAGGGCGGCGTCATCAACATCGGCGAGAGCACGACCATCATGTTCCGGGTGACCATCAACGCGGGGACCTCGGGGAGCATCGACAACCAGGCCATCGTGCGCAGCACCGGGCAGCAGGGAGCGCCGGAGACGACGTTCCCGTCCTCGCCCCCGGTGGGGACCGGCCCCACGACGACGCCGGTGGGAGCGCCTCCCGCGCCCACGGTGGTGGCGCCCACGGCGGGCTCCACGCTGGCGACGGGCACGCCCACGTTCAGCGGCACCGCGGAGGCGGGCAACACCGTCACGGTGCGCGAGGGCACCACCGTCCTGTGCACGGCGACGGTGAACGCGTCCGGCAACTGGAGCTGCACCCCCTCCGTGCCGCTCCCGGACGGCGCGCACACGGTGACCGCGCAGGCGGCGGACTCCAGCGGCAACCTCAGCCCCACGACGTCCGTGGGGTTCAACGTGGACACGACGGCGCCGGTGGCCCCGGTCATCTCCACGCCCGCGCAGAACGCGCAGCTCAACACGGCGACGCCGACGTTCACGGGCACCGCGGAGGCGGGCAGCACCGTCACGGTGCGCGAGGGCACCACGGTGTTGTGCACCACCACGGCCAACGCCTTGACGGGCGCCTGGAGCTGCGCGTCCACTGTGACGCTGGGGTCCGGCTCGCACACGGTGACGGCGACGGCGCAGGACGCGGTGGGCAACACCGGCCCCGCGTCCGCCGGGCGCACGTTCGTGGTGGACGTGACGGCTCCGCCAGCGCCGGTCATCGTCGCGCCCGCGGCTGGCGCGGCGGTGGGCAGCACGACGCCCACGTTCAGCGGCTTCGCGGAGGCCGGGAGCACCGTCACCGTGGTGGTGGGCGGCGTCACCGTCTGCACCGCGACGGCCAATGCCTCCGGCGCCTGGTCCTGCGTGTCGGCCACGACGCTGCCCCAGGGCCCCCAGACGGCGACCGTCACCGCCACCGACGCGGCGGGCAACACCGGCCCGGCCAGCACGACCACCTTCAGCGTGGACACGGTGGCACCGGCCGCGCCGGTGGTGACGGCCCCCACCGCGAACCAGACGGTGGCCACGAAGACGCCGGTCTTCTCCGGCACGGCGGAGGCCAACAGCACCGTGACCGTGCGTGAGGGAACCACCGTCCTCTGCACCACCACGGCCAATGCTTCCGGGGCCTGGTCCTGCACCTCGTCGACGCTTGCGGACGGCTCGCACAGCATCACCGCCACCGCTCGCGACGCGGCGGGCAACACGGGCCCGGCGAGCACGGCCGTGCCCTTCACCGTGGATGCCACTGCCCCGGTGGCGCCGATTGTCTCGGCCCCGACCTCCGGCCAGACGGTGACCACGCAGACGCCGGTCCTCTCCGGTACGGCGGAGGCCAACAGCACCGTCACCGTGCGTGAGGGCACCACCGTCCTGTGCACCGCCACGGCCAATGCGTCCGGCACGTGGTCCTGCACGTCCTCCACGCTCTCCGAAGGTTCGCACACCATTTCCGCCACGGCTCGGGACGCGGCGGGCAACACCGGCCCGGCCAGCACCGCGGTCCCCTTCACCGTGGACACGGTCGCTCCGGTGGCCCCCGTCATCGCGTCTCCCACCGCGAACCAGTCCGTGGGCTCTCAGACGCCGGTCCTCTCCGGCACGGCCGAGGCGAACAGCACCGTGACCGTGCGCGAAGGCACCACCGTCCTGTGCACCGCCACGGCCAATGCCTCCGGCGCCTGGTCCTGCACGTCCTCCACCCTCGCCCAGGGGGCGCACACCATCACCGCCACGGCGCGGGATGCCGCGGGCAACACCGGCCCTGCCAGCGCGGCCGTTCCCTTCACCGTGGACACGGTCGCTCCGGCGGCTCCGGTCGTCACGGCGCCCACGGCCGGTCAGACCCTGACCACCCAGACGCCGGTCCTCTCCGGTACAGCGGAGGCCAATAGCACCGTCACTGTTCGCGAGGGCACCACCGTGCTCTGCACCACCACGGCCAATGGTTCCGGCGCGTGGTCGTGCACGTCCTCCACGCTCTCCGATGGCTCGCACACGATCACCGCCACGGCCCGCGACGCTGCGGGCAACACGGGCCCGGCGAGCACGGCTGTGGCGTTCACCGTGGACTCCATCGCCCCGGTGGCGCCTGTCATCGCGGCGCCCACGGCCGGACAGGTCTTGGCCACCCAGACGCCGGTCCTGTCTGGTACGGCGGAGGCCAACAGCACCGTGACCGTGCGTGAGGGCACCACCGTGCTCTGCACCACCACGGCCAATGGCTCCGGCGCGTGGTCGTGCACGTCGTCCACGCTCTCCCAAGGTTCGCACACCGTCACCGCCACGGCTCGGGACGCCGCGGGCAACACCGGCCCGGCCAGCACGGCCGTTCCCGTCACGGTCGACACCGTCGCCCCGGTGGCACCGGCCATCACGGCTCCCATAGCCAACCAGACGGTGGCCACGCAGACGCCGGTCCTCTCCGGTACGGCCGAAGCCAACAGCACCGTCACCGTGCGCGAGGGCACCACCGTGCTCTGCACCGCCACGGCCAATGCGTCCGGTGCGTGGTCCTGCAACTCGTCGACGCTTACGGACGGCTCGCACAGCATCACCGCCACGGCCCGCGACGCGGCGGGGAACACGGGCCCGGCCAGCACGGCCGTTCCCTTCAGCGTGGACACCACCGCCCCGGCGGCTCCGGTCGTCACGGCGCCCACGGCCGGTGAGCAGCTCGCCACGTCGACGCCTGTCATCACCGGCACGGCCGAAGCCAACAGCACCGTCACCGTGCGCGAAGGCGCCACCGTGCTGTGCACCGCGACGGCTGACTCCAGCGGCGCGTGGTCCTGCACGTCCTCCACGCTCACGGACGGCCCGCACACCGTGTCCGTCACGGCTCGCGACGCGGTGGGCAACACCAGCCCCGCTCGCACGGTGTCCTTCACCGTCGACGCCAGCGTGCCCGACGCGCCGGTCATCGCCACGCCGACGAATGGCTCCGTGCTGGCCGCGCCTCCCGCCACGTACAGCGGCACGGCCGAGCCCGGCAGCCGCGTCACGGTGACGGTGGACGGCACTCCGCTGGGCACCGTCACCACCAACGGCTCCGGTGAGTGGAGCATCACCCCCGGGCCCGCGCTCGCGGACGGTGGCCACACCGTCACGGCCGTCGCCCAGGACGCCGCTGGCAACAACAGCCCCGTTGCCACCTCCACCTTCAGCGTGGACACCACCGCGCCGAACGCGCCGGTCTTCACCGCTCCGGCCCTGAACGCGACCGTCACCACCGCGCGGCCCGCCATCACCGGCACCGCCGACGCCGGCTCGCAGGTGACGCTGGTCATCGGCGGTACCTCCTACGGTCCGCTGACCGTGGATGGCACCGGCCGCTGGAGCTTCACGCCCGCCACCGACCTGCCCCAGGGCACCCTCACCGTCACCGCCACCGCCACGGACGCGGCGGGCAATGTCAGCGACGCGTCCCAACTGACGTTCACCGTGGACTCGGTGCCGCCCGACACCGTCATCACCTCGCGGCCCCCGGTCGCGAGCAACAGCCCGTCCGCCACGTTCACCTTCCAGGGCACGGACGCGGACGTCGCCGGCTTCGTCTGCACCCTGGACGCGACCAGCGTGGCGTGCGCCTCGCCGTACACGGCGACCGGCCTGGACGAGGGCCCGCACACCTTCACCGTCGCCGCCGTCGACACGGCCGGCAACGTGGACCCCACGCCCGCCAGCTACACCTGGACCGTGGACCTCACGCCCCCCGACGCGCCCATCGTCCTCCAGCCCACCAGCGGCGAGGTGCTCACCTCCGCGTCGCCCGTCATCACCGGCACCGCCGAGCCGGGCAGCACCGTGTACCTGGTGCTCGACAACGGCGCGCCGCTGGGCCCCGTGCTCGTCAACGCGCAGGGGGAATGGAGCTACCCGGTGCAGGCCACGCTCGCGGATGGCTCGCACACGCTGAGCGCCACCACCACGGACGCCGCGGGCAACACCAGCCCGCCCGTGTCGCTCACCTTCATCATCGACACGGACGCGCCGGACACCACCATCGAGTCGGGCCCCGCCCAGCCCTCGAACAGCGCCAGCGCCACGTTCGAGTTCAGCTCGACCGGCGGCGGCATCGGCTACGAGTGCAGCGTGGATGACGCGGCGTTCAGCGCCTGCGACAGCCCCTTCACGCTCGACAACCTCTCCGAAGGCGAACACACCCTCGCCGTGCGCGCCGTGGACGCGGCGGGCAACGCCGACCCGACCCCGGCCGAGTACACGTGGACGGTGGACCTGGGCATCCCCGAGGCCCCGGCCATCACCTCGCCCGCGAATGGCGCCCTCTTCAACACCGGCGCGGTGTCCTACGCCGGCACCGCGGAGGCCGGCGCCACCGTGCGCGTGACGGTGGATGGCGTCTTCGTGGGCACGACCGTCGCTTCCGGCACCGGCGCGTGGACCTTCACCGCGGGCCCGGTGCTGGACACCGGCGCGCACACCGTCAGCGTCGTCGCCGTGGACGCGGCCGGCAACGTCAGCCCGTCCACGAGCGCCTCCTTCAGCGTGGACTTGGTGGCGCCGGACACGGCCCTCACCGCGTCCGTCCCCGCCGTCACGTCGAGCCGCGACGCCTCCTTCGAGTTCACGTCGAACGAGCCCACCGCGACCTTCGAGTGCCGCTTCGACACGGGGACCTTCATCCCGTGCACCAGCCCCCAGGCGCGCACGGACCTCGCGGACGGCACTTACACCGTGCAGGTGCGCGCGGTGGACGCGGCCGGCAACGTGGACCCCACGCCCGCCACCTTCACGTGGACCGTGGACACCACCGCGCCGGACACCTTCATCCGCTCGGGACCGGTCGCGAACGACGCGCCGAACCCGGCCACGTTCGACCTGGACTCCAACGAGGCGGGCGTCACCTACGCGTGCAGCCTGGATGACGGTCCGTTCACGGCGTGCTCGGATCCGGCGCTCTTCACCGTGACGGCCGGGCCCCACACCCTCGCCGTGCGCGCCACGGACGCGGCGGGCAACGTGGACGCCACCCCCGCCACCTGGTCCTGGTCCGCGACCGACGACGCCGACAACGACGGCCTCACCGACGCGGAAGAGGCCCAGCACGGCACCGACCCGCGCAACGCCGACACGGATGGTGACGGCCTCTCCGACGGCGTGGAGGTCCGCTCCGGCCGCACCGACCCGCTGGATGACGACTCCGACGACGATGGCCTGCTCGACGGCAACGAGGACGCCAACCACGACGGCATCACCCAGGACACGGAGACCGACCCCACCCTCGCCGACTCCGATGGTGACGGGCTGACCGACGGCCTGGAGCTGGGCCTCACCGAGCCCCAGGGCACTGGCACCGACCCGGCCCGCTTCGTCGCGGACGCGGACCCCGCCACCACCACCGACCCGCTCAAGGTCGACACCGACAACGGCGGCGTCTGGGATGGCTTCGAGGACAAGAACCACAACGGCAAGGTGGACCCGGGCGAGACGAACCCGCTCAACGCCGCCGACGACGTGGACGCGGACGGTGACGGCGTGGACAACGCCACCGAGCTGGAGCTGGGCCTCGACCCCTTCAACCCGGACAGCGACGGCGACGGCATTCCGGATGGCATCGACGGCCTGGTCGACACGGATGGCGACGGGCTCATCGACGCGCTCGACACCGACAGTGACAATGACGGCCTGTCGGATGGCGAGGAGGACGTGAACCACGACGGCATCACCCAGCCCACGGAGACCGACCGCCGCAAGGCCGACACGGACGGCGACGGGCTGAGCGACGGCATCGAGGTGCGCGGGCAGAACCCCACCGACCCCCTGGCCAGCGACACGGACGGCGACGGGCTGTCGGACGGCGAGGAGGACACCAACGCCAACGGCATCCGCGACGCCAACGAGGCCGACCCCAACAACGCGGACACGGACGGCGGCGGCGTGTCCGACGGCGTCGAGGTGAAGGGCGGCACCAACCCGCTCGACCCGGACGATGACTTCCAGGTGCTGGGCCGTGGCTGCTCCACGGGCGGCGCCGGGGGGCTGCTCCCGCTGGCGCTGGGCCTGCTGTGCGTGCCGCTCCTCGGGCGCCGCCGCCGGTCCGGCGCGGGCCGGGGGCTGGCGCTGACGGTGGCGGTGGGCCTGTCGCTGGGCGCCGCGTCGCGTGCGCAGGCCCAGGCGTCGGTGTCGCAGGCCATCGACGTGCAGCAGTACAAGCCGGGGCCCGGCGCTTACGACGTGCTCGGGGTCCACGGCGCCCGCGTCGCGCCGCACCTGACGTGGAACGTGGGCGCGTCCCTCAACTACGCGCACCATCCGCTCAACTTCTACGACCCGCGCGAGGAGACGTTCGTCTACCGCATCGTGGAGCGGCAGGTGTCGTTGGACCTGATGGGCGCGGTGTCCCTCTTCGACCGGTTGGAGGTGGGCCTGGTGCTGCCGCTGACGGTCACCGGCTCCCAGCCCGCGGGCGTCGTGTCGGAGCAGTTCGCGGACGGCGTGGGCACGGCGGGCCTGGGTGACCTGCGCGTGGTGCCCAAGCTGGCGCTCTGGAAGCGGGGCGCGCTGAACCTGGCGGTGGTCGCGCCCTTCACCCTGCCCACCGGCGGTGGAGAGCACTTCCTGGGCGCGGACGGGCCCACCTTCCAGCCTCGCGTCGCCGGGGAGTGGGCCACGCCGTCGCTGCGGCTGCTGGCCAACGTGGGCGTGAACCTCCGCAAGGCGCAGGACCTGCGCAACCTGCGCGTGGGCAACGAGCTCGCGTTCGGCGTGGGCGCGGAGGTGCCCATCACCCAGGCGCTGTCCGCGCAGGCCACGCTGGCGGGCGCGGTGGGCCTGTCGGAGTCCGACACGGAGGAGTTCCCCCTGGAGCTGCTGGGCGCGGTGAAATACCGCTTCGCCCGGGGCTTCGCCGCGCACGTGGGCGCCGGGCCGGGCCTCACGCGCGGCTACGGCACGCCCGCCTTCCGCGTGCTCGCGGGGCTGGCCTACACGCCGGGCGGGACTCCTGCCCCGGTGGCCGCCGCGCGGGCCCCCACCTGCGCGCTGGGGCCCGAGGACTTCGACGGCTTCCAGGACGACGACGGCTGCCTGGATCCGGATGACGACAACGACGGCATCCCCGACGTGAGCGACACCTGCCCCACCGAGCCGGAGACGGTGAACGGCTACCGCGACGACGACGGCTGCCCGGACACGGTGCCCGAAGCGAAGCCGGAGCCGAAGCAGGCCTCGGAGGGCGCCCCGCCCCCGGCCGCGCTCGCCCTGCCGCCCGCTTCCGCGGACACGGACGGCGACGGCATCCCGGACGCGGAGGACCGCTGCCCCACGGCCGCCGAGGACAAGGACGGCTTCGAGGACGAGGACGGGTGCCCGGATCCGGACAACGACAAGGACGGCATCCCGGACGCGGACGACCAGTGCCCGCTGGAGGCGGAGGTCATCAACGGGGTGAACGACGAGGACGGCTGCCCGGACAAGGGCGAGTCGAAGGTGCGCCTGGAGGGGTCGCGCATCGTCATCCTGGACAAGGTGTATTTCGCCACCGGCAAGGACGTCATCCTGCCCAGGTCGTTCCCGCTGCTGGCGCAGGTGGCCTCCATCCTGCGCGCCCACCCGGAGCTGGAGCGGGTGCGCGTGGAGGGCCACACGGACAGCCAGGGCGACGACGCGAAGAACCTGGACCTGTCGCAGCGGCGCGCGAACACCGTGCGCGACTGGCTGGTGAAGGGCGGCATCGCGGCGCAGCGCCTGGAGGCGGTGGGCTATGGTGAGACGAAGCCGGTGGACACCAACGCCACGGCGAAGGGGCGGGAGAACAACCGCCGCGTGGAGTTCAACGTCCTGAAGACCGCCGGCCAGGCGGAAGGAGTGTCGCCGTGAGGAAGGCGGGCGCCCCCCTGATGCTGTCGCTGCTGCTGTCGGCCTCGCCTGTCACGGGGCTCGCGGCGGAGGCGGAGAGCGCCTGCGGCGGGCTGACGTTCGACAACGGGCGGCTCACGACGGGCCAGCCCCTGGAGGCGAAGGGGCCCCGGACGGAGGCCTGCCTGCGAGAGGTGGCGCAGGCCGTGAAGGCGCGCCCCGCCATCCGGGGCCTCACCGTGGCCGCGAAGCTGCCGGACGCGGAGCGGCTGGACGGCCAGGGCCTGGCGGTCGCGAAGGCCGCGGCGGAGGTGCTGGTGAGCGCGGGCGTCCCCCGCACGCGCGTGTCCTTCGTGGCGCCCCCGGCCGACGCCAACACGCCGGGCCGGCTGCAGCTCGCGTACGTGGAGCGACCCACGCAGGTCGCGGTGGCCCGGCTGCGCACGGCCAGCGGACAGGTGACAGCCAGCACCGGCGAGGGGCGGCCCACGCCGAGGCTGGCGGGGGACTCGCTGTACGCGGGCGAGCTCGTGGCGACGGACGACACCGGCCGGGCGGAGCTGGGGCTGGCGGACGGCAGCGTCCTGTTCCTGTCCCCCCGGAGCGCCGTGCGCCTGGGCACGCTGGAGCTGACCGCCGAGCGCCAGCGCAAGGTGCTGTTGGACCTGGTGAAGGGCACGGTGGAGACGCAGGCGGCGCCGGGCGGCGCGGGCTCCACGTTCGAGGTGCGCACGCGAGGCGCGGTGGCGGGCGTGCGCGGCACGCGCTTCCGCGTGTCCCAGCAGGAGGACGGCACCAGCCGCCTGGAGACGCTGGAGGGCAAGGTGGCCCTGGGCGCGGAGGCAGGCTCCGTGGACGTGGACGCGGGCTTCGGTTCGCGGGCCCGGCCGGCCCAGGCGCCGGAGGCGCCCCGCGCGCTCCTGGCGGCGCCGGTGCTGGAGCGGCCCCGGGGCGGCACGTACCCGAAGGCGCCGTCGCTCGTGTGGAAGGCCGTGCCGGGCGCCAAGGTGTACCGGGTGGAGCTGGGGGCGACGGCGGACTTCGCGGGCGACGTGAAGGTCCAGGAGTCGGCCCACCCCACGGTGGACGCGGCGGCGCCGGGCGCGGGGAAGTGGTTCTGGCGGGTGCTGGCGGTGGATGCCGACGGCTTCGTAGGCTACCCGTCGAAGATCTTCAGCTTCGACGTCGCCGGGTGAGATGACGCTGCCTGCTCGCGGTCCCAGGTCCACGTGGCTGTCCTCCCCCGCCCTGCCCCGGTGGCTGGGCGTGGGCGTGGGCCTGCTGCTCGCGGTGGGCACGGCGGTGACGGGCGGCGCGCCGGGCCCGGGCGAGCGGGCCCTGTACGACTTCGCGGTGAGCCGGCTCCTCCCGCCGCTGCCGCCCACCGCGGACCTGGTGCTGGTGGAGGTGGACGACCGCGCGCTCGCGGCGCTGGGCGAGCGCTGGCCGCTGTCGCGCGCCACCTGGGCGAAGGCCTTCCAGTCACTGGCGGCCTACCGTCCCAACGCGGTGGTGGTGGACGTCCTCTTCGACGCGCCGGAGTCCCGCGACGCGCTGGACCTGGGCGAGGACGTGCTGGAGCGCCTGCGCGCGTCGGGGCTCGCGGACACGCCCGCGGGCGCGTCGCTGGCCCATGACCTGGAGGCCCGGCTGTACGCGCAGGACGGTGACGCGCGGCTCACGGAGTCCTTCTCCGGAGCGGGCACCGTCATCCTGGGCAGCATGGCGCTGGCGGAGGACACCGGCGGCGTGCCCGTGCCGGGAGATCCGCTGACGCCGGTGCCCCTGGACGCGGACCGGCTGCGGCTGGGCGCCCGGGGGCTGTCAACGAACCTGGCCCCGCTGCGGCTGGCGGCCTGGGGCAGCGGGACGCTGAACGTGCTGCCGGACGCGGACGGCGTCATCCGGCGCTATCCCTACGCGGTGCGGGTGGCGGGCAGGGCGTGGCCCTCGCTCGCGCTGGCGACGGCGCTGCGCCTGTGGCCGGAGCGTTCGGAGGCGCTGCTGCGCGTGGCGTCCACCGACGACGGCGCGCCCCTGATGCGGCTGCCTGCGCCGGACTGGCTGCCGCGCGTGAGCCTGGCGGACGTGCTGGCCGCGGGGCCGTCCTCCGTGGGGCTGGACCTGGCGCTCCGGGAGAAGACGGTGTTCGTGGGCGTCACCGCCACGGGGCTCCACGGCCAGAGCACCCTGCCCGGCCAGCTCGCCGTGCCGGGTGTGGAGATCCACGCCTTCGCGATGGACAACCTGCGCACCGGCCGGGTGCTGCGAGCCACCGGGCCCGCGGAGTTCGTGGGCCTGGTGGAGACGTCGCTGGTGCTGGGCCTGCTGCTGTGGCGCAGGGGCCGCGCGCGGAGCCTGGGCGCGGTGGTGGCCCAGGCCGCGCTGCTCGTCGCCGCGCACACGGTGTTCGTGGGCTGGCTCCTGGCGGACCCGGGCTGGGTCGTGCCGCTCCTGCCCGCGGTGGTGGGCGTGGTGCTCGTGACGCTGGCGGAGGCCGTGGCGCGCACCGACGACCTCCAGCGGCAGAGCGGCGCCCTCAAGCGCCTGTTCGGCCGGTTCCCTCGCGAGCCAGCCCCTCCCCCCTCCGAGGCACATGACGCGGGTGCGGCCCCGGGCGCGGCGGCCTCCGGGGCCTCACGCCCGCCGCCGGGGGAGCCGCGGTCCTGACGCGGACGTTGTCCGTCGTGGAAATCCCCTAGTGTCTCGCACCGTCGGCCCATGGACGGGCGGCCCTCATTTGGACAAAGGGCCAGGGTACGCAACGGCGATGCGCGTGGCAGCATGAGCGGACCGCCATGCCTCGCTACGCCCTCATCGCCGAACCGGATCGCCATCGTGCCGCGGGACTGCTCGCGCTGACGCAGCAAGAGGGGCTGGAGGGCGCGGTGGCGCGCGATGGCGCGGAGGCCCAGGAGCTGGTGCGCCAGCGCGGCGCGCCCACGCTGCTGGTGACGGACCTGGCGCTGCCCCGGGTGGACGGGTTCGCGCTGCTGGCGTGGCTGCGGGGCCGCTCGGACGCGCGCGACACGGCCGTGATGGTGGTGACGGCGTTCGACGAGCTGCGCGTGCGCGCGTGGCAGCTCAAGGACGCGCTGGGCATCCACGCCCTGCTCAGCCGGCGCGCGGGGCCGGAGGCGATGCGCGACGGCGTGCGGCGCGCGCTCGCGGGACAGCTCGCGGGCCACGGCCAACTGGAGCTCAACGCGGACGAGGAGAAGCGGCGGCTCGCGCGCATCGACGCGCTGAGGCTGGTGGACCCGAACCTGCCCGAGCAGGAGCTCCAGGAGCTGGTGGCGGAGGTGGCGCAGGCCTTCGGGGTGCCCGTCGCGCTGCTGACGCTGGTGCTGGGGGACAAGCAGTGGTTCAAGGCGCACGTGGGGCTGCCCGCGGCGCTCGCGAAGGACCGGGGCACGCCGCGCGACTGGGCCTTCTGCCACCACGTGGTGCAGGGCCGCGAGGCCCTGGTGGTGCCGGACGCCACGCGCCACCCGGTGTTCTGGGACAACCCGCTGGTGCGCGACGGCATCGTCGGCAGCTACGCGGGCGCGCCGCTCATCACCTCCACCGGGGACGTGCTGGGCTCCCTGTGCGTCATCGACACGCGGCCGCTGATGCTGGGCCCGGAGGACCTGGCGGCGCTGCGGGAGCTGGCGAGCCGCGTGGCGGAGGACCTGGAGCACTCGTCGGGGCGGGCACGGCCTCCTCCCGCCCTGCCGCGTCCCCAGGCCGCGGCGGAGCCGGTGCTCAGCGAGGCGGCGGCGCTGGCGCTGGTGCGCGAGGCGGTGAGCGCCCTGGAGGTGCCGGTGCTGGTGGTGGCGCCGGGCCGCAAGCCCTTCGCCGCCAACGCGGCGCTGGCGGAGCTGCTGGGGCTGCCGGAGGAGCGGCTGTCGGGCATGGCCTTCGATTCGCTGTGCCAGCACATCGCGAGCCTGACCGCGGACCCCGGCGGCACGCTGCGGCAGTTGGACCTGGCGGCGGAGAGCTCGCGCGGGCTGCACCTGACGCTGTCGCTGGAGCGGCCCCGGCCGCGCGTGGTGCGCTGGGTGGCGCGGCCCTTCCTGGTGCCCGGGGGCGTCGCGCAGCTCCTGTCGCTGATGGACCTGGGCATCGGCGCGGACCTGAAGGGCAAGCGCGAGCGGCTCCTGCGCCAGGACGCGCTCACCGGGCTGGACACCCGGCGCTTGGGCGAGGAGCGGCTGGCCAAGGAGATTGGCCGCTGCCGCCGGGAGGGCCTGCCCATCAGCCTGCTCCTGGTGGACCTGGTGGAGCTGGGCGCCATCAACCGCGCGCGCGGCTACGACGCGGGCGACGCGGCGCTGCGGGAGCTGGCCCGGCGCGCGGAGGAGCTCTGTCCTCCCCCGGGCTTCGGGGTGCGCTGGACGGGGGACACCCTCCTGCTCGCGCTGCCCGGGGCGGACGCCGTGGTCGCGGAGGCCGCGCGCCAGCAACTCCACGACGTCCCCGCCCAGCCCGCCTGCGTGTCCATCGCCGTGACGGTGCAGGGAGAAGAGGATCCGCACGGAACCCTCGCCCGCGCCCACGCCGCGCTGGTCCGGGCGAAGTCGGAGCGCAAGCCGGCGCCCCCGCGCGATTGAAGCCGCCCCCGGGCGCGGCCGGCGGAAAACCTGTCCGACTGTCGGACAGGTTTTCAGGCGGCGGTCCCCGCCCCCGGCGACAAGCCCGGCTGATGGGTGGCATGGCCCCTGCCTGCCGGGCCGGGGGGCCTGGGGGGCGTCAATGGCGTGAAAACCCCGGGGGCGCTGGCTATCGAAGGGCTTTTCCGCCCCCCGTGGCGCGAGGGTCCCCCCGATGATCCCCTTCTCCGTCCTCGACCTGTCCCCCGTCATCTCCGGGGGCGACGCCGGCCTGGCCCTCCGCAACAGCCTGGACCTGGCCCGCCACGCGGAGGCGTGGGGCTACAAGCGCTTCTGGCTGGCCGAGCACCACAACATGACGGGCATCGCCAGCGCGGCCACGTCGGTGGTCATCGGGTACGTGGCGGGGGGCACGAAGACGATCCGCGTGGGCGCGGGCGGCGTGATGCTGCCCAACCACGCGCCGCTCATCATCGCGGAGCAGTTCGGCACCCTGGAGACGCTCTACCCCGGCCGCATCGACCTGGGCCTGGGGCGCGCGCCGGGGACGGATCAGCGCACCTCCGCCGCGCTGCGCCGGGGGCTGGGGGGCGCGGACAGCTTCCCGCAGGACGTGGTGGAGCTGCAGAACTACTTCAAGGACCCCACGCCGGGGCAGGCCGTGCGCGCGGTGCCGGGCGCGGGCCTGCACGTGCCGCTGTGGCTCCTGGGCTCCAGCACCTTCAGCGCGCAACTGGCCGCGGCCCTGGGGCTGCCCTTCGCGTTCGCGTCGCACTTCGCGCCCGCGCAGATGATGAGCGCGCTGCACCTGTACCGCACGCAGTTCCGCCCGTCGGACGTGCTCCAGAAGCCGTACGCGATGATCGGCGTCAACGTCTTCGCCGCGGACACGGACAAAGAAGGGCAGCGCCTCTTCACGTCGCTGCTCCAGGCCTTCCTCAACCTGCGCCGGGGCCGGCCGGGCCCGCTGCTGCCGCCGGTGGACAGCCTGGATGGTCAGCTCAACGAGATGGAGCTGGCGGAGATCGAGCACATGCTGGCGTGCACCGTGGTGGGCTCGCCGGACAGCGTGCGCGAAGGCCTCCAGTCGCTCCTGGAGCAGACCGGGGCCGACGAGCTGATGGTGACCGCGCAGATCTTCGACCACGCGGCGCGGCTGCGCTCCTTCGAGATCGTCTCCCAGGTGCGCGAGCAGCTCACCGCCGCGGACACGCGGCCCGCACCGTCCCCGCAAGCCGCGCGATGAGCTGGGCGTCGTGGCTGCCGAAGACGCGGCGCGAGCCGCCCGGCAGCCCCAGCACCAGGTAGTGGGTGTCCTCCACCACGAGCAGCGCGGCCATGGACGCGAAGAGGCCCAGGGCGGTGAGGCCCAGGCCCGCCTCGTACGCGCCCTTCAGCGCCGACACGCTCACGGACAGCCAGGACAACAGCGGCAGCCCCAGCGCCGCGGCCAGGCCCACCGCGAGCAGGTAGGGCCACACCTTCGGGGTGCGGCGCGCGGTCTCCACCTGGAGCACGTCGCGCAGCGCCCAGCTCTGGCCGCCCACGACGAGCCGCTCGCCGGTGACGCGGACCTGGCCCGCATGGAAGAGGGAGGTCTCCCCGGCGTCCGGCACCGGAGCCACCGGGCGGCGCTCCGCTTCACGCAGGGGGACAACGGGGCGCAGCACGGTGACGACGGCCATCGGTTCACCCATGGGTGGTCTCCAGCAAAGGGAAGTGCGAGCGCAGGAGGGCGCGAAGCTCATCGAGCGGGCGGCCCAGCGCGAAACATGCCCGGGCCCCCTGACACAGGGCGCGGGACACCAGGCGCTCGTCCGCGAAGGGCAGCAGGACGACGACGGGCGCGGCGGCGGCGCAGACCCGCGCGTGCGTCAGCACCGGGAGGATGGCCTCCCCACGCTCCACGTGCGCCAGCACCAGGTCCGGCCGGGCCGCGTCCCCCGCGTCCAGGAACAGGGCGATGCCCAGGTCGCCCAGCACGTCCGCCAGCAGCGACGCCAGGGACTCATCCGCACCGAGCAGCAGGGCCCGGGTTGTGCGCAGGGACGCCACGGCCCCACGTCACAGCAAGCGACATGCCGGAACCACCGTCCCCCGGGGCCACCGAGTGATCACCCGTGGACCGTGGCAATCCGCCATCCCCCCGTGGCGCATTGCCACGCCCCCTGGCGTGACGCGCCTACCGCTCCCGCTCGCGGCGATGGATGGTGGACACATCGATGCCCAGCAGCTCCGCGGCGCGGGTCTTGTTCCCGCCGCAGTGCTGGACCATCCAGTGGATGTACTCCCCCTCCAGCTTGCGCAGGGTCCACACGCCCTCCCGCGCCTGGGCGAAGGGCGTGGCCTCCTCCGCCGAGAGCACCGGCGCGTGGGGCCGCAGGTCCTCCAGCGTCACCGTCTCCCGGGGCACGAGCACCACCAGCCGCTCCACCAGGTTCTCCAGCTCGCGCACGTTGCCCGGCCAGGGCATGGCGCCCAGCGCGGCCACCACCTCCGGTGACAGCGACGTCACCCGGGAGCGCGGGTTGCGCGCCCGGGAGCGGGCGGTGAAGTGCTCCACCAGTTGGGGGATGTCCTCCCGGCGCTCCTTCAGCGAAGGCACCCGCAGCGTGACGACGTTGAGCCGGTAGAAGAGGTCCGCGCGGAAGCGCCCCTCCCGCACGCGCGCCTCCAGGTCCTGGTGCGTGGCGGCGACCACGCGCACATCCACGGTGCGGCTGGCATCCGAGCCCACCGCGCGCACCTCGCCGTCCTCCAGCACGCGCAGGAGCCGCGCCTGGAGCTCCGTGGGCATGTCGCCAATCTCGTCCAGGAACAGCGTGCCGCCGTGCGCCTCCACGAACAGGCCGCGCCGCACGGACGTGGCCCCGGTGAAGGCGCCCTTCACGTGGCCGAACAGCTCGCTCTCCAGCAGCGGCCCCGGCAGCGCGGTGCAGTTGACGGCCACGAAGGGGTTGGCCGCGCGCGGGCCCTCGACGTGGAGGGCGCGGGCCACCAGCTCCTTGCCGCTGCCGCTCTCCCCCCGGAGCAGCACCGGGGCCGCCGCGTGCGCCACGCGGTCGATGAGCTCGTACAGCCCGCGCATGGGCGCGCTCCTGCCCACCAGCGCGCCCAGGCCGGAGCGCTCCTGCGAGGCCTGCTTCAGCGCCCGGTGCTCCGCGCGCAGCCGCCGGTCCTCCAGCGCGCGGCCCAGGTACAGCCGCACCTCGTCCAGGCGGAAGGGCTTGGTGAAGTAGTGGTAGGCGCCCCGGCGCATCGCCTCCACCGCGCTCTCCACGCCGCCGAAGGCCGTCATCAAGAGCACGGGCAGCGCCGGGTCCACCGCGCGGGCGGCGTCCAGCACGTCCAGGCCGTCCACCTTCTCCATGCGCAGGTCCGTCAGCACCGCGTCGTACACGCGGGAGCGGATGAGCGTCAGCGCCTCCTGCCCGCCCGTGGCCAGGTCCACCGTCCAGCCCGCGTCGGCCAGGGGCTCCTGGAGCATGCGCCCCATCTCCACGTGGTCGTCCACCACGAGGATGCGCGCGTCAGACGGCGAGTCGCTCGGCATTTCGTTCCTCTGGGACGGCGCGGGCCACCGGCCACAGCACGGTGACGCGGGTGCCCTGCCCCGGCGTGCTCTCCAGCTCCACCCGTCCGCCGTGGTTGCGCACGACGTGGGCCACCATCGTCAGCCCCAGCCCCGTGCCCTGCCCGCGCTTCTTCGTCGTGAAGAACGGGTCGAACACCTGGTTGAGGCGCTCCTTCGGGATCCCGCACCCGTCGTCGCGCACGGTGAGCGCGACCAGGCCCCACGTGCCCTCCTCCGGGCCCGCCAGCGCGGAGGCCGAGACCTCCACCGCGCCGCCCTCGCTGCACGCGTCGCACGCGTTGAGCGTGAGGTTGAGCAGCACCTGCTGGAGCTGATCCGCGTCCGCCGCCAGCGCGGGCACGGACTCCGGCACGTCCACGCTCAAGCTCACCCGCCGCCGCTCCGCCTCCACCCGCAGCAGCTCATGCACGCTCCGGGCGAGCGGCCCCAGCGACACCGGCCGCACCATCGCCGGCTGCAGGCGCGAGAAGTCCAGCAACTGGCGCAGCGTGCGGCTCACCCGGTCGATCTGCTCGACGATGACGCCCAGCCCCGGCCCCTGGGGGTGCGAGGCGCCCAGCTTGCTTTGCACGTACTCCGCCCGGCCGCGCACCACGCCCAGCGGCGTGCCGATCTCATGCGCGATGCCCGCCGCCAGCACGCCCACGGTGGCCAGCTTCTCCGCGCGCAGCAACTGCGTCTCCAGCGCGCGCACGTCGCTCAGGTCCTCCACCACCAGGAGCGCGCGCGTCTCCTCCTTCGGGTCCTCCGCGGTCAGCGGCACCGCGTGCAGGTTGTACGTGCCCTCGTCGCCGAAGAGCGCCAGCGGTTCGCCCAGCAGGCTCAGCGGCCGGTCCTCCTTGCGCGCGGACGCCACCAGCGCGGAGAGCCGCTCCACCACCGGCGCGGGCGCCCCGGGGAACGCGGACGCCAGCGGCGCGCCCGTCACGTTGCCGGGCACGCGCGAGCGCAGGGCCTGGTTGACGGCGCTGATCCGCCCGTCCTCCGTCAGCGCGAGGACGCCCGTGGGCAGGTGGTCCAAGATCTTCCGCGTCCGGTCATGGAGCGCGGCGAGCTGGGCCGCGTGCCGGCGGCTCTCCGTCAGCGCCACCGCCCTGCGCCGCGCCAGCACCACGTACACCGCGAAGGTCACCAGGAAGAACGCCACCAGCGCGCCCGCGCCCAACAGCCGCACCACCAGCGACTGCTCGTGCGAGCGCAGCGCCGCGGTGGACACCAGCGTCGCCACCGCCCAGTGGCTGCCGCCGCGCATGCGGATGGGCGTGTAGACGGCCACCACCTCCGCGCGCCCCAGCCCCAGCCGCTCCGCCTCCTGCTCGGACAGGGGCAGCATGCCGCGCGCGCCGGCCTTCAGCCGGGACACCAGGAACGCGAAGCCCGGCACCCCGGCGTCCTTCTGGCCCACGCGGGCGAACCACTCCGCCAGGGCCGGGTCGCTCGCGGGCGTGGGCTGGCCGTGCGTGCCCACGAGCAGCATCCGCGCCTCCAGGTCCGAGGTGACGATGCGCAGCGGCGCGAAGAACGTCTCCGTGTCCACCAGCACCGCCACCGCGCCCTCGGGCTTGCCGTCCGTCGCGGGCAGCGCGGTGGCCAGGATGCGCAGCCAGCCGCCGTTGGCCGCGTCCAGGATGGGCGACGTGGTGAGGTCCCCCGGCGGACGCAGGAGCGCGCGGCGCGCCGTGCCGGCCATCTCCGCCACCAGCCCTTCACGCGACAACTGCGGGTCCGGCTTGCGGTCCAACAGCAGGAGCCGCTCCGCGCCGTCGCCGTCGTACGCCGCGATGGCCTTGTACTGGCCCACCGCCTCCAGCAGCGCGCGCAGCTCCCGCCGGTGCTCCGCCAGGCTCCCCGGCTGGGACATCAGCTCCCCGGCGAAGCGCAGGTTCTTGCCCACCTCCTCCAGCGAGTCCGTGACGCCGCCCACCGCCTCGTCCAACTGCTTCTGCCGGTCACCCGCGAACTGCTCCACCAGCGCCGTCCGGCTGCGCTTCACGAGCGTCCAGACCCCCACCCCCACGCTCGCCAGCGCGGCGCACAAGAGGAGGATGGGCAGGAGCGTGGACCGCATGGGTGACCCGCAACCTAACCCGTTGGGTGGGTCCAAGTCCTTGTTTCCAATAGCTTTTATCCCACCTGTCCTCCGGTACTTGCCCGTTGACGAACCGCGTCGCCGAGTGCTACCTACCGGTCGGTAGGTGGAGTGACCTACCGGTCGGTAGGTCGTCTTAACCCGGCAACGGCAGGCAGCCGGCAAGGGAAGGCACGCATGACACCCACGGGGCGCAAACCGGACGAGGGCGAGCGGTACCGGGCCATCCTGGAGACGGCGGCGCGGCTCATCTGCGAGCGCGGCTACGAGGGCACGTCGATGCAGGAGATCGCCGCCGCGTGCCGGATGACCAAGGCGGGGCTCTACCACCACATCCAGAACAAGGAGCAGTTGCTCTTCGCCATCATGAACTACGGCATGGACGTGTTCGAGGAGCAGGTCCTCGCGCCCGTCCAGGACGTGGCGGATCCGGTGGAGCGGCTGCGCCAGTGCATGCGGCAGAACATCCACCTGGTGACGAGCGGCCGCAGCAAGGAGGTCATCATCATCCTCCACGAGCACGCCACGCTCACCGGTGAAGCGCGCGAGTACATCGACCGGCGCAAGAAGCGCTACGTGCGCTTCCTGGAGGACGCGTTCGCGGAGGCGAACCGCCTGGGCCGCCTGCGCGGCGTGGTGGACCCCACCGTCGCGGCCTTCTCGTTCCTGGGGATGATCCTCTGGGTCTACAAGTGGTTCAAGCCGGACGGGCGCCTCACCGAGGAGCAGATCGCCGACGGCATGGTGGAGCTGCTCTTTCCCTCCGGAGCGGCGGCCGTGAGCGCCCCGGCCCCTGCGGGTGAAGACGCGCCCGCGCTGCGCATGGTGCCGCGCGCCGCTTCCAGCTCCGGTCCTGGAGGAGAGCCCCAGTGAACCGCGCGCGTTGGAGTTCCCTGTCGGAGGCGGTGGCCTCCATCCCGGACGGCGCGTCGCTCGCGGCGGGCGGGTTCATGCTGGGCCGCGCGCCCATGGCGCTGGTGCTGGAGCTGGTGGCGCAGGAGAAGCGCGGCCTCCAGCTCATCTCCCTGCCCAACCCGCTGCCGGCGGAGTTCCTGGTCGCGGGCGGGTGCTTGAAGCGCGTGGAGCTGCCCTTCGGCGCGCTGGTGCTGGAGAACCGCGTGCGTCCCCTGCCCTGCCTCAAGAGGGCCATCGAGGCGGGCGAGATTGAGTGGCGCGAGCACGACGGCTACCGCGTGGTGCAGCGGCTGCGCGCGGCGTCCATGGGGCTGCCGTTCATCCCCGCGCCGGACGCGGACGTGTCGGAGCTGGCGGAGGTGGACGCGCCGCGCACGGTGGAGGACCCGTTCACGGGCCGCCGCGTGCCGGTGGAGCCCGCGTACTACCCGGACGTGGCGCTCATCCACGCCCGGGCCGCGGACGACAAGGGCAACCTGCTGATTGAAGACCCCACCACGGACCTGCTCGTCGCGGGCGCGGCGAAGCGGATCATCGCCACGGTGGAGGAGCGCGTGCCCAGGCTGTCGCGCGTCACCATTCCCGCCTTCCAGGTGGAGCGCGTGGTGCTCGCCCCCGGCGGCGCGCTGCCCACGGGCTGCCTGGGCCAGTACCCGCATGACGACGCGATGCTCGCGGCCTACCTGGCCGCGGCGGACGCGGGCGAGGCGAAGGGCTTCCTCATGTCGCTGCGCGCGACGCGGAGCGCGGCATGACGACGACGACGGTGGACGCGACGCCCGCGGAGACGGTGGTGTCGCTGCTGGCGCGGGAGATCGAGGACGGCTCGGTGGTGGCCACGGGCGTGGCGTCGCCGCTGGTCATCCTGGCCATCGCGGTGGCCCGGGCCACGCACGCGCCGGGGTTGACGTACCTGGCGTGTGTCGGTTCGTTGGATCCGGCGCTGCCGGAGCTGTACCCGTCGTCCGAGGACCTGCGCTACCTGGACGGGCGCTCCGCGGAGGTGAGCATCGCGGACCTGTTCGACCACGCGCGGCGGGGCCGGGTGGACACGGTCTTCTTCGGCGCGGCGGAGGTGGATCCGGCGGGCCGCACCAACATGACGGCGTCCGGCAGCCTGGACAAGCCGCGCACCAAGTTCCCCGGCGTGGCGGGCGCGGCGACCTTGCGTCAGTGGGTGAAGAACCCGGTGCTGCTGGTGCCCCGGCAGTCGCGCCGCAACCTCGTCCCCCAGGTCCAGGTGGCCACCACGCGCGACCCCAGCCGTCCGGTGCGGCTCATCTCCGACCTGGGCACGTATGAGCTGGGCGGTCCCCGTGGGGCGAGGCTGTTGTCGCGTCACCCCTGGGCCACGGTGGACGGCATCGCCGAGCGGACCGGCTTCGAGTTCGCGGTGCCGGACGCCATGCCCGTCACCCCGCTCCCGGACGCGCGCACGGTGTCGGCCATCCGCGCGCTGGACCCCCGCAACCTGCGCGACGCGCTCGTCGGCGGCTGAAAAGCACTGCTCCCCCACCTTCAAAGCCACACGGAAAAGAGGCACCGCATGGAAGCCGTCGTTCTTCGCCAGTTCGGCAGTGCAGAGAACCTGCGCCTGGAGACCGTGCCGGTCCCCCGGCCGGGCAAGGGCGAGGTGCTGCTGAAGGTCCACGCGTGCGGCGTCTGCTACCACGACGTCATCAACCGCCGCGGCAACCTGCCCCGCACGCACGTGCCCGCCATCCTGGGCCACGAGGCCGCGGGCGAGGTGGTGGAGGTGGGCCCGGACACGGTGGGCTGGAAGGTGGGCGACCGCGCGGCGACGCTGCAGCGCATGTCCTGCGGCGAGTGCGCGCTGTGCCTCTCCGGCCGCAACAGCCTGTGCAAGACGGACAACCGCTTCTTCGGCGAGGAGCTCCAGGGCGGCTACGCGCAGTTCATGGTCGCCCCGGTGCGGGGCCTGGGCCGCGTGCCGTCCGACCTGCCCTGGGCGGTGGCCGCCACGGTGTGCTGCACGCTGGGCACCGCCGTGCACACGCTGCGCACGCGGGCGAAGGTGAAGGCCGGTGAGACGGTCCTCATCACCGGCGCCAGCGGCGGCGTGGGCCTGGCCGCCGTGCAGTTGGCCAAGGTGGACGGGGCGCGCGTCATCGCCATCACCTCCGGCGAGGCGAAGGTCGCGGCCCTCAAGGAGGCCGGCGCGGACGAGGTGATCGTGTCGCGCGGCCTGGACTTCGGTTCGGAGGCGCGCAAGCGCACGCAGGGCCAGGGTGTGGACGTGGCGGTGGAGATCGTCGGCAGCGCCACGTTTGATCAGACGCTCAAGGCCATGGCGCCCGGTGGGCGCGTGGTGGTGGTGGGCAACCTGGAGTCGGGGGTGGTGAACCTCAACCCGGGCCTGGTCATCGTGAAGGAGCTGGAGATCCTGGGCGCGTACGCGACGACGCGCGAGGAGCTGGACGAGTCGCTGCGGCTGACGGCCCGGGGCCTCATCCGCCCCTTCGTGTCGGAGGAGGTGGCGCTGGCGGACGCGGGCCGCGCGCACTTCCGCCTGGAGAACCGGGAAGTGGCGGGCCGGCTGGTGCTGGTGCCGCCCGCGGCGTGAGGCCCACTGGATTCGCGACCTTTTGACTTGAGGAGTTCCCCATGAAGAAGCGGGTTGGAATCGAAGCGCTGGCGGTGGCGGTCCCCCGGCGGTACGTGGACATCGAGGACCTGGCGAGGGCGCGCGGCGTGGACCCGGCGAAGTTCACCGCGGGCCTGGGCGCGAAGGAGATGGCGGTCAACGACCCGGGTGAGGACTCCGTGTCGCTGGCGGCCACGGCGGCCGCGCGCCTCATCCAGCAGCAGGGAGTGGACACCTCCAAGCTGGGCATGCTGGTGGTGGGCACGGAGACGGGCGTGGACCACTCCAAGCCCATCGCGTCGCACGTGCACGGGTTGCTGAAGCTGCCGCGCGGCATGCGCACGTTCGACTCGCAGCACGCGTGCTACGGCGGCACGGCGGGCCTGATGGCGGCGGTGGAGTGGATCGCCTCCGGCGCGGCGGCGGGCCGCTCCGCGCTGGTGGTGTGCACGGACATCGCGCGCTACGGCCTGAAGACGGCGGGCGAGCCCACGCAGGGCGGCGGCGCGGTGGCGCTGCTGGTGTCGGAGACGCCGGACCTCTTGGCGGTGGACGTGGGGCTCAACGGCGTGAGCACCGCGGACGTGTACGACTTCTGGCGGCCAGTGGGCCGGCGCGAGGCGCTGGTGGACGGGCACTACTCCATCACCTGCTACCTGGACGCCATGGCCGGCGCGTACCGGGGCTGGCGCGAGCGCGCCATGGAGCAGGGGCTGGTGCGCTGGGACTCGAAGCTGCCCAGCGAGCAGTTGGCGCGCATCCTCTACCACGTGCCCTTCTGCAAGATGGCGCGCAAGGCGCACGCGCAGGTGCGGCTGTGCGACCTGGAGGACTCGGGCAACGGGCCGGCCACGCCCGAGGCGCGCGACGAGGCGGCGAAGTCGCAGGCCAGCTACGACGCGCAGGTGGCGAAGTCGCTGGGGCTGAACGCGCGGGTGGGCAACGTCTACACGGCGTCGCTGTACCTGGCGCTCGCGGGCCAGTTGCACGCGGAGGGCGCGGCGCTGGCGGGCCAGCGCATCGGCCTCTTGTCCTACGGCAGCGGCTCCTGCGCGGAGTTCTACTCCGGCGTCGTGGGTGAGAAGGCCGCGGAGCGCATGGCCCGCGCGGACCTGGACACGGTGCTGGCCAAGCGCGAGCGCGTGTCGGTGGAGGAGTACGAGCGCCTGATGAACCTGCCCTACGACGCGCCGGAGGCGATTGCCCCGGAGCCGGGCACGTTCCGGCTGGCGGAGATCCACGAGTTCCGCCGCAAGTACGCGGGGGCGTAGGGCTCCACGGCTTCCAGGCAGTCCCTACGGGCGATGCGCGCTTCAAGAGCGTGCATCGCCCGTTCGCGTTCGCAGGGTCAGAGCGAATCGAACTCGTCCGAGAACAGCAAGCGCTGTCCCAGGATCGCCAGCTCCAGGAAGGCCACGAATTCACCATCCTTCCCCTTGAGCGACCGGACCCCGATGGCGGGACTGATCCGGATCAAGCCCTTGTAGTTCTCGGACGAGGCCGTCGCGACCGAGAGGTAGGCATTGATCCTGAACAGCCCAAGGAACCGCTCCTCGCCAGTCCCAATCAGCAGATCCGGTCCGGCGCTCAGTCGCCAGTTTCCGCGGGCTTCATCGACCCCGCCGATAAAGGCCGCGAGCTGGACTCCGTTTGAATGAGCGGGTCCCTTGAAGACCGCTTCATTGCACACCTCGCTCGGCACCGTCGTGGAGGGGTCGTCGTCGTCCAGGGGAACATCGCCCTCGGGCCGGCACCAGCTCACCTTCTCCTTCGATGCCGTCCACTCCGAGCGGTAGTTGGCGAGCCCCTCCAGCGTCAAGGAGACCGGCCCGCGAGCAAGAATGCTCGAGAAGGCGGCGCCAGCCTTCCCGATGACTGGCGTCTTGGACTGCTCGAGCAGGACACCCGCCCCCTGCGAGCGGGCCTCCCGGTATTTGAACGAGGCCCTCCCGACCTTCATGCCCAGCCGGGCGTTCCAGGGCGGAAACCGTCGGACGAAGGGACTCTCGGCCTCCAGGTACATGCGATTGCCGGCCGCACACAGGTTCTCCGTAGGAAAACCCACCGGATCCTCAAGGGGCCAGCCAGGGAGCGTGCACCCCTCACGGCCATAATCGGCGCACCGCGCATCGCATGCCTTCGCGGCCTCCAGCTTCTTCTCGATGCTCACCCCCAGGTCCGGCTCCTGTTCCGCTGCCCGAGCCATCTCCTGCTGCCCCCCACAGAACGCCTCGGGTGGCACGCTGAAGAGCGCCTGGCCTGCCCGGTCCTTGAGGTACGTCATCCTGCTCTCGCAGAACGTCTTCACATCCGGCGTGCTGGACACCCCGCACATCTGCTTGCAGTGGGCATAGGCGCTGTCCTTGGCCCTCGTAATCGGGTGCTCGTCGCCAGGGCCAATGAACTCGTCAGCATCGCTGATGCCACTGGCCGCCGCGGTCACGCCCAGGGTCCACGGCAGGGAATCGCCGGATTCGCCAGAGCCAGCGCCCCAGAAGGTGGCAATCCCATTCGTGGTGCTGACTTCATAGGTCCCCGTCACGGACATATCGACTTGTTCAGTGGCCGCCCAGATTGTGCCCGCCCCCACCTTGAACATGCTGTCGCCGCTGGAAGTCGCCTTGAGTGACACAGGCAACAGATAGGCGGTGCTCCGCTTTGGACTGGCATCCTCGGCTGCCGCCACGACCATCGGCATGAGCCAGACGAGCACCCCCATCCCAGTCGCCACCAGGCTCCGGGGTACGCGGCACACGGAGCGCCTCATCGGGCCACCGCGAAGACGAAGTTGATCCCATGGAATCCTGACTTCGCGGTGTCCGAAGAATACTCTTTGAACGGCTGCTCCTCTCCGTCGCGATAGGCTTTGATCGTGAAGGCCCCATCCCCACCCTGGAGCTGGACCCAGTACACATAGAGCCCCGGGTCAAGAGTGACAGGAGCGCTTCGCAAGGTGGGCCGCATCTTCACGCCTTTGTAGAGTGCAGGTGCATTTCGCTGGACCGGGGCGCGATAGATATTTCCGTAGCCATTCAGGGACGGCTTGTCTGCCTTCATTCCGAACGTAATGACGGGCATCTCTCCTCCTATGTCTGGCGTTCAAGAGAACGCGACACCTCCGATTCCTTGCCCCCGGGAACGGGCCATGTCCCACGCGGCCGGGGTCGCGTGTCCAAGGGGCGCGGGCCCGATGCCCGCGCCTTGCCCTTGAGGGGACCATGAACGTCTATCGGCTGCGGCTTCTCTTCTCCCATGCCCTGCGGGTCTCCCTGGCCACGCCCCTGCTGCTCACGGGGTGCCAGGGTGAACCCGGCGGGGAGCCTCCACCGGAGCCAGGGCCCGTCGACCTGAGCCAGCACTCGGACGTCGCGTGCGAGAACGGCCTCCCCGCCCTCACCGGGCTGGCCATCGACCCGGCGCCAGACGCGATCCAGCTTCGCGTCGTGAACCACCGGACCCTCCCCCATGACGTCCAGCTCGTGACGTCGGAGGGCGAGCCTTGCGCGACGGCGTCGGATCCCCAGGCGTGCCTGGCGCGCATCGAAGCGCTGGAGGTGACTCGCGGCTTCCCACGCATCTGTGGCTACAGCATGGAGTGCACCGAGGGCTTCTTCGTCACGACCCGCGGCGACGAGGTGACGGCGTACACGACCGCGGACGCCGTCAGGGCATTGCTGGGCCGCATCGACACTCCGCAGGAGGCCGCGCTCCTGGCCTACGCCTCGGGCTATGCCCTGTGCGGCCAGCCGGCCTACGAGCGCGGCAAGGTCCGGGCCCTTCCAGACGGGACCTTCAGCGTCGTCAGCATCCAGGACTACGACTGTGAGACGAACGTGTACGAGACCCGGCACGACCTGAAGGTCACGGCGTCCGGCGTCGTGACGGAGGAAGGCACGTTCCCCCTCAAGGAGGGGACGCCCGACTGCGTCGTCGGCCGCAGGCCCGTGGGACTCCAGCGCGGCCGGGCTGGGGACTGCGCGGACGCCAGGGGCGGCTACTTCGCCAACGCCGCCCGGCTGGAGGCCGCCGCCATCCACGCCTTCCTGCGCCTGCGCGAGGAGCTGGCCCTGCACGGCGCGAGCAGCGAGCTGCAGGACGCGGCGCTCGCCAGCGCGGCGGACGAGGTGCGGCACACCGAAGTCACCTTGCGCCTGGCCCAGCGCTTCGGCGCCACGCCGGTACCGCCCGCCGTCACCGACCTGCCGCTGCGGCCCTGGAGCGAGGTGCTGCTCGACAACACCGTGGAGGGCTGCGTGCGGGAGACCTATGGCGCGCTGGTGGCGCACCACCAGGCGCTGCACGCGCGCGACCCGGAGATCCGCGAGGCCATGGCGCGCATCGCCGAAGACGAGACCCGGCACGCGGGCCTGTCCTGGGACATCGACGCGTGGGCCACGCCCGGCCTGTCCCCTGAAGCACGGGCCGCCCTCCACGACGCCCGGCGGCAGGCCATCGCGGTGCTGCGCGCGGAGGTGGCCGCGCCGCTCGACCCCGAGCTCACCGCCGACGCCGGCCTGCCCTCTCCCGAAGTCGCGGCGGCGCTGCTCGACTCGCTGGAGCAGGCGCTCTGGGCCTGAGTCACAACCCCAGGTAGGCGAGCACCGCCGACAGGTCCTCGTCCGACAGGGCCTCCCGGCTGTAGAGCGGCATGGTGCCGCCGACGCCGAAGAAGCTGCCATGACGCAGCTTCTCGATGACCACCAGCCGCCGGGGAACGCCGGGGAAGAGCGTGTCGTAGTCGTCCATCACCTCCGGCAACACCGACGCGAACGACGTCAGGCGCCCCTCCCCGGTGTGCGTGGCCCCATGGCACGTCTGGCAGGCGGCGCGGTACACGGCGCCGCCCCGTCCGGCATCACCGGCCGGCACGTCCTGGATGTCCTTCACCACCGTGAAGGGCAGCGCGGGCGCGTCCGTGTCCGGGCTGATCCGCACCAGGTATTCGTACAGGGCCCGCGCCTTCGGGTCCTCGCGCGTGAGGGGCGACACGCCGCGCATGAAGCTCAGGTAGCAGAAGTTCACCGCGCCCAGCAGGTCCGTCTCGTAGCCGCCCCACCAGGTCTGGCGGAACGCCACGTTCTCCAGCGGGTAGCCCGCGAGCATCCGGTCCGGCTCCGGCCTGGCGCTCGTGGCGTGGCAGGTCGCGCAGGAGAAGCTGTTGTACTGACTGCCGGACAGGCGGGCATCCTGGAAGAGCGCCTCACCGAACTCCGCCGCGGGCGTCGCGCCGCCGCAGCCCGCCACCAGCGCGCCCAGCACCCAGAGCCACCTCATGGCCGGCTCCCCAGCAGCGCCACCGAGTCCGGGAAGAGGCCCACCTGCACCGTCTTCACCACCCGGCGCTCCTCCAGCGACACGACGTGGAGCGTGCCCGGCCCCACGTGATCCCCTTCGCAGACCGCGAGCGCGTAACGCTCGTCCGGCGTCAGCATCACCTGGTGCACGTTGAGGCAGCCGCTGGGCGCCAGCGGAATCTCCCCGGGCACCGCCTCCGGGTGGTCCGGATCGATGATGGCGATGGAGTCCACCGACTGGTACGGCATATAGAGCGTGCGCCCATCCGCCGTGAAGACCCCGAACATCGGCGCGCCCGGCAGCCACACCGTGCGCTGGGGATCCATCGTGAGCGTCACCGGATCCAGGTACTGCACCGCGCGGCTCGCGAGCGAGCTGACCCACACCGCGCCCGTCGTGGGCGACACCGTGAGCGCGTAGGGCTGGTGAAGGGGCCGCACGGCCGTGCCGGCGGTGTCCGCCACCTTCACGCGGCGCACCGGGTGGTCCGCCTGCTCCAGGTCCACGATGGCCACCTCGTCCGACCAGCAGGCGACGTAGGCGCGGCGCCCGTCCAATGACAGCCGGACCGCGTGGGGCGCGGGGCAGACGGGCACCATCGCCGTGCGCGTCATCGTCCGCGCGTCGAGGATGGCCATCCGCGCGTCCATCTCCGACTCCTTGCCTCCCCGCCGGGCCACCTCCGCGATCTTCAGCAGGTCGAAGTGCGTCTGGAAGAGCGTCCGCCCGTCCGCGCTGAGGAAGACGTCGCCCGGGTTGGGATCCACGCGCACCGAACCCACGACGGCGTGCGTGGCCGCGTCCAGCTTGAGGCAGTAGCCATCCGCCTTGCCTGAACCATGCGTCCCGTGCGGTCCGGAGCCGGAGCCGGGCACATAGTTGGAGATGCCCACGTAATAGAAGTCGTTGTCCGGCGAGACGACCGTGTGGTGCGGCCCCTCCAGCTCCACCGGGTTGAGCCCCACCGGGACGCGCGCCAGCTCCCCCCAGGTGGAGGACGCCATCCCGTCCAGGTCCAGCAGGCTGAGGGTGTCCTCCATGTTGTTGGTGATGATCAGCCGCCCCGCGGGCCCCACGGGCGGCAGCGGCGCGGACACCGGCCAGGGGGACTCGACGCCGTAGTCCAGCTCCGGCACCTGGAGCGTCCCCGGGTCCGTCTCCCCACAGGCCCCGAGCACTCCCAGCAGCAGCCAGCAGCACGCCCCGGCGACGCGCCCCGGGCGAAGCCAGGACCCCGTCATGACCGGCGGCTCCGAGCCGGCGCTCCCCTTCGAGACCGGCGCCCCCACCCCGCCAGGAGCACCAGGAGCGCGCCCGGCACCAGCCCCGGCGCCGCGGCGCAGCCATCCGAGGCCGCCGGCGCCAGGGGCTCGGAGGGGCCCGCGTCCTGCGTGGGCCCCACGCCCCCGTCCGGCCCCGCGCCGTAGAGCTGCGCAAGCTGCGGCCAGAGGGCCGGGCACCGCTGCTGCACGGGCGTCGAGGCGGGGCACAGGTGCGCGCCCTGCACGTCGCCCAGCTTGAACATCGGGTCCCAGGTCGTGCCGTCGTCCGCGCTCTTCGCCAGCGCCCAGCCGCCCGTCCAGCCCGGGCCGCAGCCATAGAGCGTCCCGTCGCGCTTCAGCGCGCAGGCGTTCCCGTTCGGCTCCGCCAGCTCCGTGAAGGGCCCGTCATCCTGTCCCCGGAAGAGGTGCGTCGTCGTGGAGACCCAGACCGTGCGCCCGTCGGGGGACGCCTCCACGCTGCCGATTCGCTCGTAGGTGTCCATCACCGCCGTCAGCGTGACGCCGCCGTCCGTGCTCTTGAGCAGCCAGTCGTGCCCCTGGGCGGAGACCTTCGCCCACAGCACGTCCGGGGAGGCGTCGCTCACGCGCAGCAGCACCAGGTCATACGGGAGCTTCAACGCGGCGAGCGGCTGGGGCAGCCGCGTCCACACGCGCCCGCCGTCGTCACTGCGCGCGAGGAACTGCCCCTCCGCGTCCTGGCCCGACGCGTAGAGGCGCAGCGGATCCGACGCGGAGACGCGGATGGCGGAGAACTGCGAGCCCGGCGTCGGCGCCAGCGCCTGGACCCAGGACTCGCCGCCGTCCTCGGAGCGGTACAGCCCGTTGTTCTGGGACGGCCGTCCCGTGCTGACGTACAGGAAGCGCTCGTCCACCGGGTGCACCGCCAGGCTCGTGACCCACGTGTCCTTGAAGGCACCGTGCGCCGTCCAGGTGCAGCCGCTGTCGTCGGAGCGGATCAGCGCGCTCCCCGTGGCGGCCAGGATGGCCCCGCCGGACAGCCAGAAGTAGCGCTCCGGACGCCAGATGGCGATGCCCATGCCCTCCGGGCAGATCCACCGCCAGGTCGCCCCCTCGTCGCGGGAGATGAGCGCGCCGGAGGCGTCCCCCATGATCCAGTCGGACGCGTGCCCCCGGCGCACGGTGATGCTGCTCGCCTCGTCGGGCATGCCCCAGTGCGCCCCGGCGGGAACCGCCCACAGCGACACGAGCAACGGCAGCCTCCAGGACAGGAGGACGGATGTCTTCTTCACGGTGTGGCTCCTGCGCTGGGAGAAACAACGAGCGGCCGCGCACCGGAGCCGCTCCGGTGCGCGGCCGCTCGCCTTGGGGGGCACGGCTTAGTTGGGCGCGCTGCGGTACTCGAAGTCCTCGAGCGTCATCAGGTAGTCCTTCTTGTCCTCGCGGTACCGGATGCAGTAGCGCGTCGGGTAGAGGCCGGAGACCTCCATCGCCGGAGGCGCCTTGATGGGACGGCAGTCCTCGGCGGGCTTGCTCTTGGCGAAGCCGCCCTCGACGACGGTCTCGAAGTACGTGATGTGGCCGTCATAGGCGCCGTAGACGAACGCCTGCGTGAAGGGCTCGCCGTTGAAGGGCGACTCGGCGATGTCCGCCAGGTGGTTGCCCATGCGCGCGGACACGCCCTTCTGGTTCTCGAAGCCCGTCGGGTAGAAGGGCGCCGGCGGATCCTTGATGGCCTTCGCGTAGTCGTTGCAGTCCGTGTAGACGCCGCACGGGCCGGTGCGGATGAAGTTCCGCGTCACGAAGTCCTGCATGAAGAAGTGCAGGTCGAAGTGCCCCTTGTCGAACGCGCCGATGGGGCCGTGGCCCCGGCCCTGCCAGTTGAACATGATCCACTGGAAGGGGACGTCCTTCATCTTGGGGAACCAGAGCACGCGCTCGTGGCCGCCGTTGCACTCCTTCTCCGGGTCCGTCACGCCGTCGTTGTTCATGTCCCAGCACGTCTGCCCGTCGTTCGTCGGCAGGTGGGGCAGCATGGGCAGCGTGTCCATGGCGGCCTGGTCCACGGTGACGCCGATGGCCTTCACGGAGCCGTCCGCGTTCTTGTGGACGATGGACTGCACGTAGCCGTCGCCGAACGACACGCGGTTCTCCATCAGGTCGCACGTGCCGCGGTACGCGCCGTCCTTCAACTTCTTGGACAGCTCCTTCTCGGAGATCTTCTGGACCTTGTTGTCGACACAGGCCTCGACGGTCTCCCCTTCATCGGAACAGCCGGCCATGCCCAGCAGGGCGGCACCCACAATCCACGGACTCAGACGATGAAACACGGTTGCACTCCTTGTGAACGAAACGAGATGAACGAAGCAGCAGCCCCGGCTCAGGCGCGCAGGGCGGACGACAGCGAGCCCACGAGCGCGTCGAGCCCGTGGCTGAACAGCGTGTAGTGGTTGCCTTCCAGCTCCACGAGCTGGCCGCCCGAGGTGAGCCCCAGCCACGCCTCCGCGTTCTGCCGCGAGGCGCCTCCGGGCTGCGCGCCCCGGCAGAACCAGACGCGGCCGGCGTAGGGCCGGGCCTGGTACGCGGTGAGGGCGCGCATATTCGCCTTGAACACCTCCGCGTGCGCCCCCAGCGTCGCGCGGTCGAGCTCCGGAGCGATGGCCTCCTGCGCCCGCAGGTCCTCCACCACGCGCTCCAGCACCGCGTCCGCGGGCAGGTCCCGCAGCGCGCCGGCATCCACCGACACGCGGCGGGCGGACAGCGCGCCCAGGTCCTCGGCGAAGCGCGCCATCAGCGCCGCCTCGTCCATGGCGTCCCCGCCCTGCCCCGCCGGCGGGACGAGCACGTCGATGAGCGCGAGCGTGGACACGGTGTCCCCCGCCGCCTGGAGCTGGCGCGCCATCTCGTAGGCGACGACGCCGCCCATGGACCAGCCGCCCAGGTGGTACGGGCCGCGCGGCTGCACGTCGCGCAGCGCCTCCAGGTACGCCGCGGCCATGGCCTCGATGGACCGGGGCGGCGCGCCGGGCGGCACCTGGAGCCCGAAGACGGGCTGATCCGCCCCCAGCTTGCGCGCCAGCTCCGCGTAGCAGAGGACGCTGCCGCCCACCGGGTGCACCAGGAAGAGCGGCGGACGCGTGCCCGAGGGCTGGATGGGCACCAGCGCGCCCCGCCCCTCGCGCCTCGGCGCCTCCGGCCCCTCCAGGGACGCGGCGAGCAGCGCCACGGTGGGCATCTCGAAGAGGGTCGCCAGCGGCAGCTCCCGGCCCAGCTCCTGGCGCAGCCGCGCCATCAGCCGCACCGCGAGCAGCGAGTTGCCGCCCACCTCGAAGAAGTTGTCGTGGATGCCCACGGGGCCCGGCAGGAGCCCTTCCCAGAGGCCGGCCAGCGTCTTCTCCAGCTCGGTGCGCGGCGGCACCCGCACGCCGGTCTGCTTGGGCTGCTGCGTGCCCTCCAGGGCCGGCAGCGCGCCGCGGTCCACCTTCCCGTTGGCGCTGAGCGGCAGCGAGTCCAGCGTCACGAAGGTCTGCGGCACCATGTACTCCGGCAGCTTCGTGCGCAGCGCCTCGCGCAGCGCGTCCAGCGCCGGGGGCGCCTCCGCGTCCAGCACCACGTAGGCCACGAGCCGCTTGTTGCCCCGCTTCTCACCCACGGCGGACGCGACGGCGGCGCGCACACCCGGGTGCTGGAGCAGCGCGTTTTCAATCTCGCCCAGCTCGATGCGGAAGCCCTGGACCTTGACCTGGAAGTCCTCGCGGCCCAGGAACTCGATGTCGCCGGACGGCAGGAAGCGGCCCAGGTCTCCCGTGCGGTACAGCCGCTCGCCCGTCAGCGGGTGGCGGATGAAGCTGGCGCGGGTCTTCTCCTCGTCCCGCCAGTAGCCGCGCGCGACGCCCACGCCGCCGATGAAGATCTGCCCCGGCACCCAGGTGGGGCACGGCATCAGCGCGTCGTCGAGCACCAGCATCTGCTGGTTCAGCATCGCCTTGCCGTAGGGGATGCTGGGCCACGCGGGGTCCACGTCCCCGATGGGGTACACGATGGACCAGATGGCCGCCTCGGTGGCGCCGCCCATGCTGTAGACGGCGGCGTTCGGGGCCACGGCGCGGATGCGCTCCGGCAGCGACACCGGGATCCAGTCGCCGCTCATCATCACCGTCTTCAACTGGGGCCACGTCTCGCCCAGGCCCGCCAGGTGATCCGCCATCATCTCCATCAGCGCCGGGACGCTGTTCCACACCGTCACGCGGTGCTCGCGCACCAGGTGGAGCCAGCGGCCGGGCTCGCGCAGGTCGCCGGGCTGGGGGATGACGAGCGCGCCGCCCGCGGCCAGCAGGCCGAAGACGTCCCACACCGACAGGTCGAAGTTCATCGCGGACAACGCGAAGCCCCGGCTGTCCGCGTCGACGCCGTAGCGCGTGTTGACGTCCAGCAGCGTGTTGAGCGCCGCCCGGTGCTCAATCATCACGCCCTTGGGGTGCCCCGTGGAGCCGGACGTGTAGATGACGTACGCCAGGTCCTCCGGACGCTGCACGCTCGGCAGCGCGTCCGCCGGGGGCCGCTGCGCCTCCGGCCCGTCGATGGCCAGCACCGCGCCGGGGTCCACGCCCGACAGGTCCAGCGTGAGCCAGGACTGGGTGAGCACCTGCCGGGCCCCCGTGTTCTCCAGGAGGTAGCGCAGGCGCGCCGGAGGCAGGTGCGCGTCGATGGGCACGTACGCGGCGCCGGCCTTGAGGACGCCCAGCGCGGCGACGACCTGCTCCCAGCCCTTCTCCATCACCAGGGCCACGAGCGCGTTGGGCCGGGCCCCCTGCTCGCGCAGCCAGTGCGCGACGCGGTTGGAGGCGGCGTCCAGCTCCCCGTAGGTGAGCGTGCGGCGCGCGGTGATGATCGCGGGCCGGTCCGGCTGGAGCGCCGCGGCCCGCACGAACGGCTCGTGCATCAGGCCCTGCGCCACGGGCGCGGCGGTCGCGTTGGCCAGCCGGCGGACGTCCAGTTGCTCCGGAGGCACCAGCAGCCGCGTGCGCTCCGTCCAGGCCGCGGGCTCCGCCGCCAGCCGCGTCACCAGGCCCGAGTAGGCCTGGAACATGGCGTCGATCATCCCCGCCGGGAACAGCTCCTCCACCACGTCCCAGTTGAGGACGAGCCCGCCGCCGTCCTCCACCACCTGGTGGTCCAGGAACACCTGGGGCGTGCGGATGCTGCTGTGGATCTCCTCGCCGCCCGTGCCCATGGTGAGCAGGTGCTGCGCGAGGCCCGCCGGCGCGGCGTCGCCTTCGCGCGAGTGGAAGTTGATGGTGCTCGCGTAGACGATGGGCATGCGGGCGCGCCGCATGTCGCCGTCGCGCCGGTTGAGCTCACGCAGCACGCGCACGCCGCTGAACGACGCGTGGTCCAGGTCGTTCCACAGTTGCTGCTGGAGCCGCTGCGCCCGCGAGGCGATCGACTCCGCGCGCTCCACCTGCACCTCCAGCAGCGTGGTGGCGCTGAAGTTGCCGAGCACCCGGTCCACGTGCGGGTGCAGCGGCACGCGGTTGAAGAACAGCACGTTGAGCGTGAAGGCGCGGCTGCGGCCCCAGGTGGCCAGGACCTCCGAGTAGGCCGCGCACATCACCATGGAGGGCGTGACGCCCGCCTCGCGCGCCAGCTCCTTGAAGCGCGCCCACTGGGGCTTGGGCAGCCGGAACGAGCGGTGCGTGAAGCGCGGCAGCTCCAGCGTGCCCGGGTGGCGGGCCATGGGGAGCTCCGGCGCGGGCGGCAGCTTGGGGACGCGCTCGAGCCAGTACTTCTCCGCGGCGGCGTACGCGGGGCCGGACTCCAGCGCCTGCACCCCCAGGACGTAGTCGCGGAAGGTGATGTCGATGGGCCGCAGCGCCCCGGCGCCCTCGCGGTACACGGCGGACCATTCCTTGAAGAGCAGCGACGTGCTCCACGCGTCCACCACCAGGGCGTCGAAGCCCAGGTGCAGTCGCGTGCGCTCGCCGTCCAGCCGCGTGGCCCGGACGTCGAACAGCGGGAAGCGGTCCGTCTGGAAGACCTGGGTGGCCATCTCCGTGCGCAGGGCCGCGAGCGCGCGCTCGACCTGGGCCGCGTCCTGGCCCCGCAGGTCCACCGTGCGGATGACGAACGAAGGCACCGTGGACAGCACCCGCTGCTGCCCGTCCGGCGTCACCACCGCCCGCAGCATGTCGTGGCGCTGGATGATGACGTCCAGGCTGGAGCCCAGCCGCTCCAGGTCCACGCCCAGCAGGTCCACCTCCAGGAAGAAGTAGGTGGACACGCCGCCCAGCTCGAAGGAGCGCGTGCGGCCCAGCAGGTACGCCTGCTGGAGGTCCGTCATGCCGAAGGGCTGGTGGCGCCCCTCCCCGTCATGCACCAGCACCTCCACCGGGGCTGCTTCCGCGCTCGCGGTCCGCGCCGGCTCCACCGCGCCGCTCGCGGGCGGGGCCTCCAGCGAGAGCTGCCCGAGGATCTCCGAGCACAGCGCCTTGAGGCTCGCGCCCGCCAGCAGTCCGCCGAGCGACAGCGCCACGTTCAGCTCGTTGGCGACCGCGCTCTTGAGCTCCAGCGCCATCAGCGAGTCGAAGCCCGCGTGCGCCAGCGGCGCGTCCACGTCCACGTCCGAAGCGGACGCGCGGAGGATGACGGCGACCTGGGCGCGCAGCCACTCCACCAGCCGGGGCGTGCGCTCCGCCACCTGGAGGCGCGAGAGCACGTCCCGCAGGCCCGACGAAGCGGGACGGGCGGCGCTCGCCGCCGGGGTGACCTCCGCGCGCGTCACCTTCTGGAGCGCCTGGACCGTCGTGCGCTTGAGCAGCGCCCCCTCCGCGCGCAGGAAGACGCGGCCCTGCGCGTCCGCCACGTCCACGTCCGCGACGATCGTCGTGTCCCCGTCCTTCCAGGGGCGCAGCCGCACGTGGGCCCGGGTCGCGGCCGCCGGGGTGGCGGGACCGACGACGAAGCGGGCGACCTCGACGATCATGTAGATGGCGTCCTCGGGCACGTCGCCCGGCAGGCACGCGAAGACCGCCTGGAAGAGCGCGTCCACCAGGCCCGGGTGGACGCGGTAGCCCTCCGCCTCCTTCGCGTCGGGCGCGCGCATCGTCGCGAGCGCCTCGCCCTCGCGGAAGCGGACCTGCTCGATCCACCGCGCCGAGTGCCCGAGCACCAACTGGCGCTTCTCCATGCGCGCGTAGAACTCCGCGCCGTCCAGCGTCCGCTCGCAGCGCGCGAGGATGGCGTCCACGGACTCCAGGCCCTTCTCTTCACGGGCCTCCGCGAGCCGTCCCTCCACGTGCACCGCCCAGGCGCCGGAGTCCTCCGAGGCGCCCGGCGGCAGGCTGTGGAGCGCGAAGCTCCGCTCACCCTTCGCGTCCGAGGGCTCCACCACCAGGTGCGCGACGCGCGTCTCGTCGTCGTCCATGAGGAGCCCGCGACGCACGGACAGGCCGTCCACGCGGCAGGCGCCCGCGCCCGGCGTCAGCGCGTGCCAGGACTGGAGCGCGGCCTCCAGGAAGACGCCCACGTTCACCACCCGCATCCCGCCCATCCGGCAGTCCGCCAGGCACGGGTGCTGGGCCGCGTCGTACCGCACGCGGAACTGCGCCGCGGGCAGCGGCGACGGCAGCCGGTGTCCCAGCAGCGTCGTGGCGCCCGCCTCGACCTCCTGCGCGGAGGCCGGGGACCGGGCCGCGGCACCGGGCGCGGGCGCGGCGTACCAGTACCGCTTCCGGTCGAAGGTGTACGTCGGCAGGGGGACGCGGCGCGGCTCCAGGCCCGCGTGCAGGTGGTCCCACTCCAGGTCCGCGCCGCGCGTGTACAGGGCGCCCGCGCTCTCCAGCATGGAGCGCTGGGCGGACAGCCCCTTGCGCATGGAGGGCAGGAAGGCGCGGTCGCCCGCGGGCGCGTAGCGCTTCACCATGCCGATGAGGTGGGGCGCGGGGCCCACCTCCACGAACGTGTCGAAGCCGTTCTCGAACAGCCACTCCATGCTGGCCTGGAAGCGCACGGCCTCGCGGGCGTGGTCGCGCAGGTAGCGCGGCCCCAGCGTGCCGGGCTCCACGGGCCGGCCGGTCAGGTTGGAGATGAGCGGGAGGGACGGCTCCTGGAACGTGAGCCCGGACGCGGCCTGCTCCAGCGCGTCCAGCATCGGATCCAGCAGCGGCGAGTGGAACGCCTGCGAGACGTTGATGCGCTTGTGCTTGTGCCCCTGCGCCGTCAGCGCCTGGAGCACCTGCTCCACGGCGTCCGCCTGGCCGGAGATGACGATGTTGTCCGGCGCGTTCACCGCGGCCACGGACACGCGGTCCGCCATGCCCTCCAGCGCCGAGCGCACCTGGGCCTCGCTGGCGAAGACGGACGCCATCGCGCCCGCCGCCGGGAGCGCCTGCATGAGCGCGCCGCGCACGGCGAGCAGCGCCACGGCCGCCTCGGGCTCGAAGACGCCCGCGACGCAGGCCGCGACGTACTCACCCACGCTGTGGCCCAGCACCGCGGCGGGGACGACGCCCCAGCTCTTCCAGAGCATGGCGAGCGCGTACTCCACGGAGAAGAGCGCGGCCTGGGTGTAGCGGGTCTGATCCAACAGCCCCGCCGTGAAGCCCTCGCCGCGCAGCAGCGTGAGCAGCGGCACGTCCCAGTGGGACTTCAGCGCCTCCGCGCAGCGGTCCAGCGCCTGCCGGAACACCGGCTGCGAGGCGTGCAGCTCCACCGCCATGCCCGGGAACTGGCTGCCCTGGCCGGTGAAGAGGAAGGCCACCTTCGGCCCCTGCCCCACCTGCGCGCGGCCCAGGGACGCGCCCGCCGGCAGCTCACCCGCCGCGATGGCGGACAGCGCGTGCTGGAGCGACTCCAGGTCATCCACGGGCAGCGCCACGCGCTCCGCGAAGCGGGCCCGGCCGGTGTTCACGCTGAAGCACACGTCCTCCAGCAGCAGGTCGCGGTGGGAGGCCAGGTGCGACGCGTGCCGCCCCGCCAGCCGCGCCAGCACCGCGGGGCTGCGCGCGGACAGGGTGAAGAGCTGCGTGCCGGGCTCGAAGGTCCGCGCCGGGCGGACCACGGCCGGGGCCTCCTCCACCACCAGGTGGGCGTTGGTGCCGCTCGCGCCGAACGAGCTCACCCCCGCGATGCGCGGGCGCTCCGCGCGCGGCCACGCCTGCGGCCGGGTGGAGATGGCCACCGGCAGCGCCTCCAGGTCGATCTCCGGGTTCAGCTCCCGGAACTGGACCTGGGGCGGCAGCTCCTCGTTCTGGAGCGCGAGGATGACCTTCATGAGGCCCGCGGCCCCCGCCGCCGGCTCCAGGTGCCCGATGTTGGCCTTGATGGACCCGATGTGGATGCGGTCGCCCTCCGCGCGCCCCTCGCCCAGCGCCGCGCCCAGCGCGCGGACCTCTATCGGGTCGCCGAGCGGCGTCCCCGTGCCGTGCGTCTCCACGTAGCTGACGCGGTCCGGCCCCACGCGCGCGGCCTTGAGCGCGCCGCGGATGACGTCCTGCTGCGCCGCGGGGTTGGGCACCGTGAGGCCGCCGCTGCGGCCGTCCTGGTTGACGCACGAGCCGCGGATCAGCGCGTGGATGTGGTCCTTCGCCGCCACCGCGTCCGACAGGCGCTTGAGGACGAAGACGACGCAGCCCTCGCCGCGCGTGTAGCCGTTGGCGTCGCGGTCGAACGTCTTGCAGTAGCCGTCCGGCGACAGCATGCCCGCGCGAGACAGCACCACGAACCACTCGGGCGACAGCAGCACGTTGACGCCGCCCGCCAGTGCTAGCGAACACTCCCCCGCGCGCAGGCTTTGACATGCCTGGTGCAGGGCGACGGCGGAAGATGAACAGGCGGTGTCCACGGAGAGGCTGGGACCGCGCAGCCCCAGCCAGTACGACAGGCGCCCGGCCGCGAACGTGGACGCGTTGCTGGTGAGGCAGTAGGCGTCCAGTTGATCAATCGGCGTCTCCTGCATCAGCTTCTGGCAGTAGTCGTAGTTGGTGATGCCCACGAACACGCCGGCCATGCTCCCCTCGAGCTTGTCGAAGGGCTGCGCGGCGTTCTCCAGGGCCTCCCAGCTCACCTCCAGGAACAGGCGCTGCTGGGGGTCCAACGTCGCGGCCTCGCGCGGGGAGATGCCGAACACGCCCGCGTCGAACCGGTCGACCTGATCCAGGAATCCGCCCTTGAAGGGCTGGCCGTCCGGCGTCGCCCCGGCGCCGCGCTCCTGGGGGAACGCGCGGATGCCGTCGCCTCCGGAGCGCAGGAAGCGCCACAGCGAGGACGGATCGTCGTTTCCGCCCGGCAGGCGGCAGGACATGCCCACCACGGCGATGGGCTCGGAGCGCTGGGACTCGACGGCGTCGAGCTTCCCGCGGAACTCACGGATGCGCTCCAGGGCGCGCTGGAGCAGTTCGTCGCGGTTGGACGCTTCGTTGGAAACCGGCGGGGTGCTCATGACAGGTCCTTGCTGGAGAGGGAGGAGGTCTCTTCGAGTTCCCGGGCCAGGAGGTCGGCGATGCTGTCCTTGCCGCCTCCGGTCTCCAGGCTCGGGCCTCTGGGCGGTGGGGGTGCCTCGCGCCGAGGAGTGCCCGGCGCCGGAGGCGGCGTGAGGAAGGTGCCCAACTGCCGGGACAGCCGCTCCACGGTGGGGTTCTCGAAGATGACGGTGACGGCGAACTTGCGTCCCAACTGCTGCTCCAGCCGGTTGCGCAACTGGCCGGCCATCACGGAGTCCATGCCCATCTGGAAGAAGCCGCCCTTGGGGTCGAGCCGCGCGGCGTCGAACTTCAGGATGCGCGCCACCTCCGCGTGCACCAGGCTCCGCAGCTTCGTGGCGCGCTCGCGCTCCGGCAGCTCCGCCCAGCCGGTCGGTTGCGGCGAAGCAGGGGCGCGCACCTCCGCGGGGCGCCGGGCGGGTTCGGGGGGCGTGTCACGCACCACCTCGCGGGCCAGCTCCATGCGGGTGGGGCGCACCGACGTGAGCATCGTGACGGGCCGCTCCTTGAACCAGAAGGACTCGCGCTCGAAGGGATAGGTGGGCAGGCGGAGGAAGTGACCGTGGGGCGCGAGCAGCCGCTCCAGGCGCAGGCCCAGCCCCGCCGCGTGGAGCGCCGCCGCGGACGTCAGCAGGGCCGCCAGCGCGTCCTCGCTTCCACGGAGGCAGGACACCGCCAGCACGTCGGTCAGCCCCTGGCGCGCGGCGGCCTGTGCCACCGGCGCGGTGAGCACCGGCTCCGCCCCCAGCTCCACGAAGAGCACGTGGCCCGCGCGCAGCGACTCCTCGATGCCCGGGACGACGCCCGGCGCGTTCCGGCGCAGGCACCGCGTCCAGGCGCCGGCGCCCAGGGACTCGCCGTCCAGCACCGTCCCGTCCGCCGAGTACAGGGGCACCGCCGTGGGCCGGGGCGCCAGTCCCGCCAGCGCCGCGCTCAGCGCTCCGGCCGCAGACTCTCCCTTCGCCAGCAGGGCACCGCACTCGCGGGCGACGCGCGCGGCGTCCTCCAGCGACAGCGCTCCCGCGACGTGCGCGGCGGCGATCTCCCCCACGCCCTGCCCGAGCACCGCGCCCGGCTCCACGCCCCACGAGCGCCACAGCTCGGCGAGCGCCACCTGCACGGCGAAGTGCTCCCCCACCCCGTCCGCGCCCGGCTGCACCTGGAGCGCGCCGCGACACCGCTCCAGGGCCTGGGCGAACACCGGACAGTCGCGGCCCAGCGCCGCGAGCCGGGCCCCCGACAGCCTGGGCTCCGCGGGGAAGAGGAACACCGGGCGTCCCGGCCTTCCGGCGGTGCCCGTCCATGCGCCCGGGGGCCGGACGTCCTGCTGGAGCGCGCGCAGTTGCTGGAGCGCCTCCTCGCGGGTGCGGACGACGAGCCCCACCCGGTGGTCGTGGTGCGTCCTGCGCAGCGCGGCCGTGGCGCAGACGTCCTCCAGCGTCTCATGCTGGCCGGCGCCGCTCGTCAGGTGGTCCGCCAGCCGCCGGGCCACGTTCGCCAACGCCGTGCGGCTGCGGGCGGAGAGCACCAGCAGGTGGGCGCGCTCCGCGCCGGGGACGGAGGGGCGCGCGGAGGACTCGGGCCGCGCGGACTCCAGCGTGCCCAGCACGACGTGCGCGTTGGTGCCGCCCGCGCCGAACGAGCTGACCGCGCCGTACCGCCGCTCCGCCGGGTCCGTCCACGGCGTCGACTCCGTGGGCACGTAGAGGCGCGAGCCCTCCAGCGAGATGTGCGGGTTGAGCGCCTGGAAGTGCAGGTTCGCCGGGATGAGGCCGTGCTTGAGCGACAGCGCCACCTTGAGGATGCCGACGATGCCGGCGCCCGCCTCCAGGTGACCGATGTTCGTCTTGATGGAGCCGAGCGCGCAGGGCCGTCGCTCGCCCTCCGCGGCGCCGTAGATTTCGGAGAGGGCCTCCACCTCGATGGGGTCGCCCAGCGAGGTGCCCGTCCCGTGCGCCTCGATGAGCCCCACCTCCGCGCCGGTGAGCCGCGCGCGCTCCAGCGCCTTGCGGATGACGGCGCGCTGGGCCCCGCCGTTGGGGGCCGTGAGGCCGTTGCTGAGCCCGTCCTGGTTGACGGCCGAGCCGTGGATGACGGCCCACACCGGGTCTCCGGCCGCGAGCGCGTCCGACAGGCGCTTGAGCACCACGACGCCGCAGCCCTCGCCGCGCACGTAGCCATCCGCGCGCGCGTCGAACGTCTTGCAGCGCCCGTCCGGCGCCAGCGGCAGGCCCTTGGAGTGCGCCATCGACACCACGGGCGACAAGAGCAGGTTGAGCCCGCCCGCGATGGCGGCGGAGCTCTCCCCGTTGCGCAGGCTCTGGCAGGCCTGGTGGACCGCGACGAGCGACGAGGAGCAGGCCGTGTCGAAGGCCATGCTCGGCCCGCGCAGGTCCAGCAGGTACGAGAGCCGGTTGGGGATGATGCAGTTGGTGCCGCCCACCAGCGAGTACGTGCCCAGCACCTGCGGCTCCGCGAGCTGGAGCTGGAGGTAGTCGTTCCCGTTGGCGCCCACGAAGACGCCGGTGTCCGAGCCCGCGAGCGCCTTCGCGCTCAGGCCCGCGTCCTCCAGCGCGTGCCACGCCACCTCCAGGAAGAGGCGCTGCTGCGGATCCATCTGCTCTGCCTCACGCGGAGAGATGCCGAAGAAGTACGGGTCGAAGCGGTCGGGCGCGTCGAGGAACGCGCCGTAGCGCATGTGCATCCGCCCCGGCGTGGCCACGTCCGCGTCGTAGTAGCGCGACAGGTCCCAGCGGTCCGCGGGCACCTCGCTGACGGCGTCCACCTTGCCGCGGAGCATCTTCCAGAGGGACTCCGGGGTCTCCCCGCCCCCCGGGATGCGGCACCCCAGGCCGATGATGGCGATGGGCTCCCGGCCCCGGGACTCCAGCGCCTCGAACCGGGCCCGGAGGTCCTTCAGCGCGTCGAGGCTGCGCTTGAGCAGCGTGGGATCATTCGCGGTGGGCAGTGGGGCCGTCATGGTCAGGACTCCTTGATGAGCTGGTGCACCTGGGCGAGTTCGGCCTCCAGCAGCCGCTCGAGCTCCAGGTCGGAAGGCAGGGCCGCGTCAGCGGGCACGGGCACGGGCACGGGCGCTGGCGCGACTGCGCGCGCCGGGGCGGACCGGGCCGCTGGCGCGGACGAGGCCTGGCTCAGGACGAAGGCCGTCAGCGCCTCCACCGTGGGGTGGTTCCAGAGCGCGGTGGCGGAGAGCCGGATGCCGGTGCGCGCCTCGATGCGGTTGCGCAGCTCCAGCGACATGACGGAGTCCATGCCCAGCGTGCGCAGCGGCTGATCCACGGGGACCCGCGCCGGGGCCAGCTTGAGCACCGTGGCCACCACCTGCCGCAGCTCGTCCTCGGCGCGCGCCCGCCGCCGAGACGGCTCCAGCGCGCCCAGCTCGTCGAGCAGCGTCCGGGACGCGGCGGCGACCGGGCGGGACTCGTCACTCCGGGCGGCGGCGGGCCGCGCCACGTCGAGCGCGCGGACCTTCAGCCCGTCGACGTGGAACAGGGGCTCGCCCGCGTCGGTGAACGCCACCACGTCCACGAGGAACACCGGGCCCTCATCGCCCGAGCGGCGCCGCGCGTGGACGTGGAAGGGCCCCTCCGGGAGGCGGTGGAGCGAGAACCCGTCCACCCCGACGCTGATGAGCTGCCGGCCCCGGAACACGAGGCTGGGCGGCAGCGTGGCGATGGAGAGCTGGAGCGCGGAGTCGATGCAGGCCACCTGGGCCAGCTCCGGGTCCACGGAGGCCGGGGGCGGCAGGACGCGCCCCAGCGCCTGCGCCTCGCGGGACCAGACGCAGTCCACGCCACGGAAGGCGGCGCGGTACTCCAGCCCGCAGCCCGCCAGCAGCTCGTAGTACCGCACCGAGTCCAGCAGCATCGCCGCGGAGCCGCGCAGCGAGTCCCGGAGCGCCAGCGCCTCCTGCGCCCGCTCGCGTCCCACCGCCGGCGCCGGCCCCGTGTCCACCAGCGCCCGCGCGTGGGGCACCCACGTGCGGCCCTCGCCCTGGGAGAACACCTGGAGCTCGCGCTGCGAGTCGCGCACGGAGAGCACGGTCTGCACGCGCGGCGCGGACTCGGAGCCCTGGCCCAGGACCAGCGGCTGCGGGAAGGCGATGTCCCGCAGCGCCACGGGCGCGGTCCCCAGCGCCTCCTTCGCGGCACGCAGCGCCATGGACAGGAAGACGGCGCCGGGGACCACGGCATCACCGGCGACGCGGTGGTCGGCGAGGAAGCCGGACACGTCCGCGCCCCACTCCGCCTGCCAGTGGTTCAGCCGAGGCTCCACGGCGGACGGGAAGTGGCTACCCAAAAGCCCCTCGCCGCTCGGACGGCTGGCGGAGACGGGGGCGCGGACCGCAGGCGCGGGCTCCAGCCAGAAGCGCTCGCGCTGCCAGGGGTAGGAGGGCAGCGGCACCCCGGGGCGCCCCGCGCGGGTGATGGCGCTCCAGGCAGGCTCCAGGCCTCGCGTGTAGAGCGCCGCCAGGGAGCGCAGCAGCGTCTCGCGCTCGGACTCGTTGCGCCGGAGCGACGGCAGCACCTCGCCCGGCTGGTCCACGTCGGCCAGCTCCTGCTCCACGGCGGGCAGCAGGATGGGATGCGGGCTCATCTCGATGAAGACGTCGTGCCCCGCCGCGCGCGCGCGGCGGACCGCCGAGGCGAAGAGGACGGGGTCGCGCAGGTTGCGCACCCAGTAGCCCGCGTCGAAGTCGCGGCCGTCCGTCACGGCGTCCAGGACCGTGGAGTGGATGGGCACCGCGGACGGCGAGGGCCGCACGTCCGCCAGCACCTCCAGCAGCTCGCCCTTCAGCGCGTCCATCTGCGGGCTGTGGGAGGCGACATCCACCTTGACCCAGCGCCAGAACACGCCGCGGGCCTGGAGCGCCTGGGAGATGACCTCCAGCGCCTGCGGCTGGCCCGACAGCACGGTGGAGCGGGAGCTGTTGCTCACGGCCACGGCGACCTGCGCCTCGTGGCCGCGCAGGACCTCCCGGGCCTCGTCCAGCGTGAGCTCCGCGGCGAGCATGGCGCCCTGCCCGCTCACCCGGCGCAGCAGTTGGCTGCGGCGGCAGATGATCCGCGCCGCGTCCGCCAGGTCCAGCGCGCCCGCGACATACGCCGCCGCGACCTCGCCCATGCTGTGGCCGATGACCGCCTTCGGCCGCACGCCCCAGGAGCGCCAGAGCGCGGCCAGCGCCGCCTCCACGGCGAAGAGCACCGGCTGCACCACGTCCACCCGGGCCATCCGGGACGCGGACTCGGACGCCTCCAGCTCCTCCAGCACGGACCAGCCGGTGAGCGCGTGGATGGCGGCGTCGCACCGCACCAGCTCCGCGCGGAAGGCCGGCTCGTCGCGCAGGAGCTGCCGCGCCATCCCGTGCCACTGCGAGCCCTGCCCCGGGAAGACGAACACCACCGAGGGCGCCTGCGCGAGCGCCGGGGTCACCAGCCGCTCATGGGGTTCCCCCCGGGCGTACGCGTCCAGCGCCTGGGCCAGGTCCTCCCCGCCGCGCGCGACCACCGCCAGCCGCTCCGCGTGGTGCGTCCGGCGCAGCGCGGCCGTGGCGGCGACATCCTCCGCCTGCGTCCAGGGCGCCTGGCGAAGCGCCCCGGCCACGCGCGCCGCCAGCTCCCGGAGCGCCTGCGGGGTGTGGGCGGACAGCGGCACCAGCGCGTCGCGGGTGGCGGAGGGGGCCGCCCCCGCGCATCCCAGACGGAACAGCGTGGCGCGCGCTTCGTACAGGGCCAGCCGCTCGTCCTCGTCCCGCGTGGTGGACGGCAGGACGACAGGCGGCGGCTGCCGGGTCTCGGCGGCCTGCTGCAGGGCGCCCACCAGCACCGGGTGCGGGCTGAGCTCCACCAGCGCGACCACGCCGTCGGCCACCAGCGACTCGAGCACCGGGGCCAGCCACACCGGCGTGCGCAGGTTCTGGCCGAAGTAGCGCCCGTCCACCTCCGGCCCCTCCATCCGCCGCCGCAGCGCGGTGGAGATCATCGGCAGGCGCGCGGGCTTCGGACGGAGCCCGGCGAGCACCGCCTCCAGCTCCGGGAGGATGTCGTCGATCTGCGGGCTGTGCGCGGCGACGTTCACGCGGATCCGCGCGCACAGCTCCTTGCGGCGCTTCAGCTCCGCGAGCAGCGCGTCGAGCGCGGCCGGGTCTCCCGACAGCACGGTGGACCGGGGGCCGTTGTGTCCGGCCAGCACCACCGCCCCGCCCGTGGCCTCCAGGAGCCCGCTCAGCGCGTCCGGCGGCAGGTTGACCACGGCCATGCCGCCCTTGTCCGCCAGCAGCTTCTGCAGGCGGCTGTAGTGGTGGATGACGAGCGCCGCCTCCTCCAGGTCCAGGATGCCCGCGATGTGCGCGGCGGCGATCTCCCCCAGGCTGTGCCCCACGACGACGTCCGGGGTGATGCCCCAGGCGCGCCACTGCTCCGCCAGGGCCACCTGGAACGCGAAGAGCAGCGGCTGTACCACGTCCACGTCGTCGTAGCGGGCGACGCCCTCCGCCTTGAACAGCTCCTCCCGGAGCGACTGGCCGGAGTGGACCGCCAGGGCCGCGTCCACGCGCTCGAAGGCCGCGCGGAAGGCGCCCTCCGTGAGCAGCATGCGCCGGCCCATGCCCACCCACTGGCCGCCCTGCGGGGCGCAGACGAAGGCCACCTTCGGAGGCCGGCCGGACGCCGTCCCCAGCGTCACCGTCCCCGCCACGCCGTCCAGGAACGCGCGCAGGCGCGACTCCAGCTCGCCCGGGGTGCGCACGCACACGGTGAGCCGGTCCGGGCCGGAGGCCTCCAGCGCCAGCGTGGCCTGGAGCGCGTCGAGCGGCACCCCGGTCCCCAGTGCCTCCAGCGCGCGGCGGGCCTCGGCCTTCAGGCCCTCCGCGCCGGACGCCGCCAGCCCCACCCAGGCGAGCCGCGACGGCGGGGCCTCCTGGATGACGACGTGGGCGTTGGTGCCGCCCCAGCCGAACGCGCTGACGCCCGCCACGGCCGGCCCGTCCTGCACGGGCCACGCGCGCGTCTCCCGCGAGACCTCCAGCCGCAGCGCCTCGAAGGGGATGAGCGGGTTGGGCCGCGTGAAGTGGAGGCTGGGCACCACCGTGCGCCGCTCGACGCACAGGCAGGCCTTGAGGAAGCCGGCGATGCCCGCGGCCCCCTCCAGGTGACCGATGTTGGTCTTCACCGAGCCGATGAGCAGCGGCGGACCCTCCCCGCGCGCCTTCGCGAACACGGCCCCGAGCGCGCCCGCCTCGATGGGGTCGCCCAGCGCCGTCCCCGTGCCGTGCGTCTCCACGTAGCCCACCGCGCCGGGCGCCACGCCCGAGCGCGCGTGGACCTGCCGCACGAGCTTCTCCTGGGCCTCCGGGTTGGGCGCCGTGAGGCCGTTGCTCGGCCCGTCGTTGTTGCTGCCCGTCGCACGGATGACACAGCGGACGGTGTCGCCCGCGGCGAGCGCGGCGGAGAGCGGCTTGAGGACCACCACGCCCCCGCCCTCCCCGCGTCCGAAGCCGTCCGCGCTCGCGTCGAACGCCTTGCACACGCCGTCCGGCGACAGGCCGCCGAAGCGCGACAGCGCCACCATGGTGTGCGGCGAGGCCATCACGCTGACGCCGCCGACGATGGCGGTGGTGCTCTCCCCGGACCACAGGCTCTGGCAGGCCAGGTGCACCGCCACCAGCGACGACGAGCACGCCGTGTCGATGACGAGGCTGGGCCCCTGGAGGCCCAGCACGTACGACAGCCGGTTGGCGACCATGTTGAGCGCCTGCCCGGTGGCCGTGTGCGGCGTGATGCGCTCCGGCTGCGCGCCGCCCAGCTCCGCGTAGTCCCGCCAGATGGCGCCGACGAACACGCCCGTCGCCGTCGCGTGCAGCTCCCTCGGGACGATGCCCGCGTCCTCGAGCGCCTCCCACGCGAGCTCCAGGAACAGGCGCTGCTGCGGATCCATCTCCGCCGCCTCGCGAGGGGAGATGCCGAAGAACAGCGGATCGAACCCCGCGATGTCCGGCAGGAACCCGGCGCGGCGCGGCACCGGCGCGCTGCCTCCGCCGCGATCCGCCTGCTGCAGCCGTCCGTCCGTCCAGCGCCCGGCGGGGACCTCCGACACCGCGTCGCGGCCGGTGCGGAGCAGCTCCCAGAACGCGGTCAGGTCCGGCGCGCCCGGAAGGCGGCAGGCCATGCCCACCACCGCGATCGGCTCGTCGCGGGCCACGGAAGGCCCGGAGGCCTCCACGGGAGCCGCGGCGTCCGTGTCACCCGTGGCCAGGTGCCGCAGCAGCGCGTCCACGCTGGCGTGGCGCCAGAAGACCGTGGGGGACACGTCGCGTCCCGCCAGCTCCGATAACGCCCGTCCGAGCGCCACCGCGCCCAGCGAGTCCAGCCCGTAGTGGCTGAAGGGCCGTCGCGCGTCCACCTGCTCGGGCGACAGGCCGTTGCGGCGCGCCAATGCCTCCAGCAGGTGGGACCTGATCGCGGACAGCACGGACGCTTCCGTCACAGGAGCAGAGATCGTCGGCGCACCCAAGGCAGTTCCCCCTGTCAGCCCTTCCCCAAGGGCCCGGTTTCCACGTCAGCGCAGGGCAGACCCCCGCCCGCGCCTGATGCAACTCAAGACACGACAAGACCGTCACCGCGAACGCGGACTCGCGCGCCAGCACGCAAGGGCCTGGGCGCGAAACATCGGATGTATGGGAGGAAGCCCTGGGACTTGAGGCCCCAGGGCCCCGGGCACTACGCCTGGCGCGCCGCTCCGGACGGGCGGGTCCACTCGAATTCCTTGAGCGCCGGCTCCAGCTCCACGCCGCCCAGGTGGTTCGCGTAGTTCACCAGCACCTGCTGGGAGAGGGCCAGGATGACGTCGAGCGCGTTGGCGCTCGTGAAGCCCTGGGCCGTGAACCGGCTCCAGAGGTCGTCTCCCACGTACCCCTTCTCACGGACCACCGTCCGGGTGAACTCCGCGAGCACCTCCAGCCGAGGGTCCGGCAGCGTCGTCCCCGACCGGAGCGCGGCCACGAGCGCATCCGGGACCTTGAGCTTGCGACACAAGAAGCTGTGGAAGGCCATGCAGTACGCACAGTCGTTCTCCCAGCCGATGGTCATGATGACCACCTCGCGCTCCACGGCGCCCAGGGAGGACTGGGCCAGCAGCGGCCCCATCTGCGCGAAGGCCTGCGTGACGCCCGGCGACTCAGCGATGAGCCCCAGCAGGTTCGAACGGAAACCGGCGGACTTCTCCACCGCGGCCAGCACCGGACGGGACTGCTCCGGAGCGCTCTCAATCGTATGAATCGTCAGTCGCCCCAAGACTCATTCTCCCCAAAACTTGGAATGCTGGATTCATTTGACAATGCCACCGCAAGACAGGCGTTTCAACAAATAATCACATGCATCCAAATTTTCTCTTGCGCATTTCGCGCCGGATTTATGGGGGATTTTCGTATGATTATTGCCTTTGAAATCACCAACGATTTCAGCGGCTTATGAATATTTCGGAAGAATCGACAGGTTCGGCGTAACACCGGCCTGGGGTCGCGACCTTAATCACTGGCAAGCCGCAATCATGCGGCCTCAGGAGTTCTCAATGTCCCGTCTGAACCTTGTCGACCTTTCGCACGCCACGCTCAAACCCATCAAGGAGAAGCTGGGCGCCAACCTGCCTCCGCCGGTCCGGGTGCTGGCCAATTCGCCCGCGGCCATGAGCGCCTTCTTCGCGCTGCACGGAACGCTGGGCCAGGGGCAGTTGACGCCGCGCGTCCGTGAGCAGATCGCGCTCGCGGTGGGCAACGCGCAGGGCTGCCGCTACTGCGTCTCGCACCACACCCAGTTGGGCCGCAAGACGGGCCTCTCCGATCAGGAGCTGGATCTGGCGCGCTCCGGCAAGGCGCCGGACGCCAAGGTGGAGGCGGCGCTTCAGTTCTCCCGGCAGATCGCGGCGCGTCGCGGCGCGGTGACGGACGCGGAGCTGGCGGCGGTGCGCGCCGCGGGCTGGACCGACGGTGATGTGGTGGAGATCCTGGCGCAGGTCGTCGCCACCACCTTCGGCAACTACCTCAACCACCTGGCCCAGACGGAGATCGACATCCCGCCCGTGGACCTGGTCCCCGCGGCGGTCATCGACGGAATCCACGCGTGACAGCGACCTTCGAGCCCGGGGCCCACTTTCCCGACCTGGAGTTGCGGGACGGGACGGGCAAGCCCACGCGGCTGGGCGAGGCCATGGGCGGCGAGGCGGCGGTGGTGTTCTTCCTCCGCAACGCCGCCTGTCCGGTGTGCCGCAACCACTTGAAGACGCTGGCGAAGCGCCAGGGTGACATCGCGGCGAACCGGGCGAAGGTGATCTCGGTCATCCCGGATGGGCCCGAGGAGGCGCGAGAGCTGGCCACGTGGTTGGGGCTGCCGGTCCCGGTGCTGACCAGCGGGACGGGCACGCACGCGGAAGCGGGCCTGGAGCCGATCCTCTGGGGCAAGCTGCAGCCCAGCGGCACCGTGCTGCTGGCTCCCTCCCGGCAGGTCGTCTACGGGAGGCAGTCCGCCCTCCCGCCGCTGGGCTTCAACGAGAAGGAGCTGATGGCCGCGCTCGCGCGTGGAGCGCATCGCCCGGATTAGACGAGGGCGCACGTCTTCATGCGTCATCCGGGTCTTCCGGCCTTCCCCTTTCGGCGGCTTCCGCCGAAGGGGGTTAGGATGGCGGAGCCATGCCTGATGACAGTCCCCCGGATGCCGCCGCCGAGCGCGCCCAGTTCCTCTCGTGGATCACCCTGCTCGTCCATCAGCACCGAGCGCGCCTGGTGACGAGCGCGAGGCGCCGGGGTCTGCCTCCCGAGGACGCGCTCGACTGCGTCCAGGACGCGTTCGTCACCTTCCTGCGGATGCCGGAGGCCACGACCCTGCCGGCCCGCTCCACCGAGGTCGGGCGCCTGCTGTCGACGCTGGTGGCCCACGCCGCGCTGAACCAGCGGCGCAAGCTGGCGCGCCGGGCGCTGCCGACCGAGTTCGAGCTGTCCGAGGTGGCCTCGGACCTGCCCTCGGCGGACACGCTGGTGGCGGAGGCGGAGGCGCGGGTGAGCCTGGTGCGCTGTGTCCAGCAGCTTTCGCAGATGCAGCAGGCGGTCATCCGCCTCCGGCTCCTGGACGAGCGTCCAGGCGAAGAGGTCTCCACGCTGCTGGAGATCTCTCCGGAGAACGCCCGCATCCTGCTGTTCCGCGCGCGCCAGCGCCTGCGGGAGTGCCTGGTGCTGGCGATGAAGGACCCGGGGCCGCCCGACATGGCCGCCGCGGAGACCGCGCCGCGCTCCCTGCAGGACACCGCCGGGGACCCGCGCCTCCGGCACTCCTGAGCGGGCGCTACAGCACCTCCGCGCGCAGGTCGGGGAACACCTTCCCCACCTTGCCGAGCAGGTAGTCCCCATACGTGCCCTGGAAGGTGTGCACGCTCTGGCGGTCCCACCGCTCCGCCTGGTCATCCGCGCCCGCGTCCCTGATCGCGGGTGAGTCGATGGCGGAAATCTCCGCCGTCCAGTCGGGGTCGAAGAAGAACGGCAGCGACAGCCGGTCGCGGCCGGCGCGGTTGAGCACCCGGTGCGGCGTGGAGCGGTACACGCCGCGCGTCATCCGGTCGAGCATGTCGCCGATGTTGCACACGAACGCGTTCTCCACCGGAGGCGCGTCCACCCAGCGCGTGTGACCATCCTGGCGGGTCTTCACCTGAAGCCCGCCCGCGTCGTCCTGCTTGAGGATGGTGAGCACGCCGTAGTCGGTGTGCTCGCCCACGCCCCACACGGGCAGGCCCTGTGCGTCCACCTCCGGGCCCGGCGGGTAGTTGAAGATGCGGAACAGCACCGTTGGCTCCGCCATGTACCGGGTGGCGAAGAAGTCCGCCTCCAGGTCCAGGCTGAGCGCGATGCCGGACATCAGCGAGTGTCCCAGCGACGTCAGCGCCGCCATGTACGCCAGCACCGCGCGGCCCAGTCCCACCGGCTCAAGGGGGAACAGGTTCGGTCCGTGCAGCGGAGTGCCAGCGCGCACACGAGGATCATCCGGCGGCAGCTCCGTGCCGAAGTACAGCCCCTCCTTGCGGTCCGGCCGGCCCGAGGTCAGTTCCCCGCCCACAGGGAAGAAGCCCCGCCACGCCCTGCCCCCGAGCGCCATGCGAACGCGCTGCTTCTCCTCCTCCGGCCGAGCGAAGAAGTCCCGAGCCAGCGACTCCAACCGGGTCTGGAGTCCCAAGTCCACGCCGTGGCCCACGACGTAGAAGAAGCCGGTGTTCCTACAGGCCGCGCCCATGCGAGCGGCGACCTGCCTTCGGGCATGGGAGCTCGAAGTGGGGTCGACGAGAGCCCGGACGTCGATGAGGGGCACGGTATCCATGGCGCGAACTCTAGCCAGAAGAGCGTTGCCCCATCCTGCACGGAAGCATGGCCCCGGCGAATGCGTCCGAGCTCAAGCGAAGCAGGCGCACCCACCACCGCCCCAGGCGGCCCAGGGTCCCGCGAAGCAGACCACCCGCCTCCCACTCCGCGCCGAGCGAGTGTCTGAAAGAGCCGGAGGGCGGAACCGCGGGATGGATGCACTCCTCACCGGACGAAGCGCCCGCATCGGCGCAACCGTCAGACACGCTGACCGAAGCATCATCCCTCATGTCCCCGCCCACGCCATTGTGTCCACCGACCACATCCCGTGCGACGGAAGAAGTCAGCAGCGTCCCATTGCCGGAGCCCAGGTCGGCGGCCTCGTCACGGGGACAGGGCGCAACGCCGAGCACCACCGTTTCCGCGACGGCTGGCTCCATGGGGCCGCGGCTCCGCTCCTCCGCCCAAGCCCCTGCCTCCAGTGAATCGTCCAGGAGGGAGGCCGGCACGGTAGCGCTGAGAGGGCCTCCCTGTGCGGATGGAGTCTCGGAGGAGTCCTGCTCCTGGGGCGCGGGGACGGTGGGGGCGAAGGCATTCAGCACCAGCTCATCGCAAGCCTTCATCAGCACCGGCAACTCGTGCTGAAGCGCCCGCACGTCGCGCTCGTGCAGGATTGCCATCGCGCGGGAGGCCCACGCGCGCAGCGCGGCTCC